>JBGTAJ010000132.1:0-6893 GCA_041749915.1 Flavobacteriales bacterium | reverse complement strand
GCCCATGTGCGCGCGCCGGCCTGCCCCAGCACCGTGGCAGCGAACGCACTGAACGGTAAGGTGCTGTTGACCTGGCAGCCGCCCGTGAGCGAGCCCGTGGAGCGCTTCGACGTGTACCGCTACACCCGTGGCAGCGAGCCTGTGAAAGTGGGCAGTGTGGCGGCCAACAAGCCCGCGCGCTTCGAGGATGCCAGCCCGGCAAAGGGTGCGCTCAACTTCTACTTCGTGCGCAGTGTGGCGGCCACCGGGGCCGAGAGCGGGCCAAGCAGGGAGGCGGGGGTGGGGATGTGACCGTAGATCTCCGACCACATCAGTGGACCCCAATGGACTGTGATGGACGCTCGCTCGGCGGCGTCCATCACAGTCCATTCCGCGTCCATCCGAGCAGACTCTCCCAACGAAGAAGCGCGGCCTTTTGAGTCGCGCTTCAATTCATCGTTCTTCGGACTGGAGCTACTCCTTCACGAAGCGCAGCACCACCGGCACCGCACCATCGTTGCAGCTCACCGTGTACACCCCGGGCTTCAGGTCCTGCACATCCACGGTGAGGCGGTCCAGCACAACGCCGCCAAGCTCACGCACCACTCGTCCATCAGCAGCATGGATGCGCACTTCGCCCAGCGCTTGCCCATTGGTGGTAGAGATCATCAGCTGATCGCTGGTCGGGTTTGGAGCAAGGGTGATGTGCGCGGCGTTCACATGCAGTTCGCCCACGCTCGTCAGTGCTGAAGGAAGCTCCAGACCAGCATTGAGCCACTGCTCATTCTCCATGTACACGCTGAGCACTGGCCGCAACAGGTTATTGGGCGCGAACCACTCGTAGCGGTGCGTACATACGGAGGTTTCCCCACCTTCCGGGTCGACGTTGTCCAGTGCACAAATGCTGGTGCGGATCAAGGCCATGTTGGGCAACGAGGCGAAGGGAAGCACCAGGGTACCGGTGCCCAGCACCTTGCGCTCCACGGACTCCACGCCGATGGTGAAGTCGCATCCGATCAGGCCCGGCTCGATCACGGTGCCCAGTGCGGCCGGGTAGTTCAGCAACAGCCTGGGGCACGAGCCTTCCAATTCGGGCGTAAATCCCGGGATAACGCCCACGACCCCGATCGCCTCCAGCATATCGCTCGCATTGCGGTAGAACCAATGGAGCTCGATGTCGCCGGAGATGCTTTCCAGCAGGCAGGTGGTCGCTTCGGGTGCAAGCGAAGCGACTTCACTTTCAGCGGCGGGCATCACGGTAAGGGTGAACGGCGCATCCGCTTCCCAGGTCAAGCCGCTCATGTTCCAAGTAAGGCCGGCGCCCACGGTATCCACGCCGGACCATTCTGAAGCATCGGCGTAGAACCGTGAGAACTCGTACGTGCCATTGGGCGGCACTGCATCCGCAGCGGTGAAGGTCTGCGCCGCAAGCGATGCGGAAAGTAGAAGTGCGGGTAGGGTCAAGGCTCTCATGCTGTTCAGTGTTTGATGAAGTGGATGACGGTGCGGCTGCTGTTCGTTGTGCTGGTAACGGCGTAGGCGCCTGCGGGCAGTTGCTGCACATCGAGTTCCGAACGGTCGGTTGCGATGCGCCCTTGATCGTACACCATACGTCCATCCGCAGCATGTACGGTCACCTCACCCAATGCAGCACCATCGAGGCTTTGCAGAGTAATGCGGTCCGTAGCGGGATTGGGGAAAAGTGTGATGGTGCTGCGCTCCAGCTCTTCCACGGAAGTGAAGTCGCCCATACGCCCATTGCGATCCAGTCGCGCGGCATAGATCGCGTTGTTCTGCCAATTGAACCAGAAGGCCGCAACCCCACCGTCACCATCTGACACCAAGGCGTAGTCGGTGCCGTTGTTGGGTCCGAGGGGACCGGTGGTGAAGCGCGTGGTGTCGCTCCACAGGTTGGTGCCCGTGTTGGTCACGCGTCCCACCCGGAAGCCAGCCGTTCCTCCCCCGATGTCGAAGGCGGTGTACATGGCCACGATGAAGCTGTTATCCTCCGCAGGGAATGCGCGCGAGTAGCTGATGTTGTTGCCGTTCACCTGCATGGCCAGTACTCCATTCTCCGCCAGCAGCGGGGTGCCCAGTGTGTCGAAGCGCTGCATGAAGACCTGCCGACCGTTGCCCGCAGATGCGCGGTTGTCGGCCCAGAACACGGTGGTCTCTGTTTCGGTCTGCACCACGAAGGGATTCTCCTGCACATCGGCCTGGATGCACACATCAATGGGCGCAGTGGTATTGACGAGCACACCGGTCGTGTCGTAGATCGACATGCGCAGGTCGTAACCGTTGCCCCACACGGAGTTGGCCCGGCCGGTCGATGCGATGGCCGTGCTCCATTCGTAGCCCAGACCGCCGCTGTTGGCGCTCACCTCAATGAAGCTGGGCCAAAGCTGCACGCCCATGCTGTCCACACGCTGGGCCCGCAAGGGCGCGCCAAACCCATTGCCCCAGCGCCGTTCGATCATCAGGCCGCCCACAAGGTCGTGCCGAAAGGTCCACGGTCCAGCGGTGATCGGGTTGTTCATGGTGCTTACGGCCACACCCTGCTCCGGCATGTCCGTAGTACCATCGGGCTTCACCCGGGCGATGTAGATGTAGTCCGCAGCGCCTTGCGGATTGGTGCCCCAGCCCACATATACACCGCCGAGCACAGGGGCAACGCGCGGGTAGTAGTTGCCTCCGGAAAGCCCCCCCGTTGGTAGGGGCCCCGGATACGCGAGCAAGGTGGGTTCGGCCCACACGGGTGCGCCTTCATCATCGTAGGCCATGGCGTGCACGGTGTCACCAGCGGTGGCATCGCCCCCGGAGATGTACGCCAGGAACAGGTTGTTGTTCTCCAGCCTGGTGGTACCAAGGAAATTGATGCTTCGCCCCGGTACCTCCTGGATCAAGCGGCCGTTCGGCTCCCACTGCGGAATGCCCTGGCTGTTCACACGTTGGGCGTAGACCTTGAACTTGTTGGTTTCGATGCGGTCATCGGTCCACAGCACGTACCAGCCACCGCTGCCATCGGCCACCACACGCAGATCGCGCTGGTTGCTGGCGTCGTTGCAGATCACCAACGGATCGTTCGGGTCCGTGGGCCACTGGGCGTGTGCGGAAAGCAGCAGGAGGGAGGCGGAAAGGGTGTAGAGTGCGCGCATGGTTTCGGCTTTTCAGTGCCAAGGTGCATGCGCGCATGGCCCTGTTCCCAAGGCTTCCTATCCGGTGGTGGGGTGGGTGATCCAGTGGTGGGGCTTGCCTTCCCACGCACAGGGCCATCGCGCGGCCGGGCTGTCCGCTGTGGTGTCCTTGTGCGGGGCTGCGCCTCCGGGGCTCCGGGGTCCCTCGTACCTCGGGCCTCCTCGCACCACGGTGTCGCCTGCCCCGCCCTTCGGCCAGCCGCCGCTGCCATCCCTAAGCCGGAACAACGCCGTCCGTGATCACCGCAGATCTCACATGAAAAAGTGGATTTGCGGTCATGAGATGTACCAGTGTCCTGCCCGGATACCCCGTATGAGGGTCTATGGATCACTAGTGTCCGGGGAAATTGGTTGCAGCACCGGCTGCGTCCGATACATATCGGACCCCTCCGGGGTCGTGATCCCGCCGTAGATGCCAGAGCAACATGCTGTGACCCCTCCGGGGTCATCCCAACAGTGCCGCGGGTTCTGCCCCCGGAGGGGTCACAGCATGTAGCCCGAAGGGCGTTGAACGGTGCGTTCCATTTTCGACCCCGGAGGGGTCGCAGCCGGTGTTAGGTAAGCCGTGGCGTACGTGAGCCCCTTGGATCATGACCTTTGCTGGTGCTTGATAGATGAGCTGTTCTACTCGTTGCACAGATTTCCCCGGACACCAATGGTCATAGACCACTACGCTGCCCACGTCCGCTTCAGCTCCGGCCAGCGTCGGCGGCTCACTTCAAGCCGTTCGCCATCCTTCAGCTCGGCATGCCCGTCGTGCAGGCGCAGGATGGTGTCCTTGCGCACCAGCGCACTGCGGTTGATGCGCAAAAAGCCGAAGGGCGTGAGCATCTCCTCGAACTCCTTGAGCGTGCGGGCCAGCAGGTAGCGGCGATCATGCACCAGGTGTACCCAGGTGTAGTTGCGGTCTGCCATGCAGCGCTCCACCTCGGTGGGGGCCACGAAGAAGGTGCGGTCGCCGTGGGGAATGGTGAGCCGGAAGGCCTGGGTCTCCTTCTGCGCGATGTTCTCCAGGAACTGCTCCTGCACCTTGGCGCGGTCCAGGTCGGCAGCGTGGCGCTCGGCATAGCGCTCCAGGGCGAAGGCCAGTTCATCGGGCTGTGCGGGCTTGGGCAGGTAGTCCAGCGCGCTGAAGCGGATGGCCTGGATGGCGTAGCGCTGGAAGCCGGTGACGAAGATGACCTCGAAGTCCCAGCGCTTCAGCTCGCGCAGCAGGTCGAAGCCGCTGCCGCCGGGCATCTCCACATCCAGGAAGACCAGCGCCGGCTTCAGTTCAGCGATCAGCCGCTTCGCCTCGCCGATGTTCGATGCCTCGCCCACCACCTCCACCTCGGGGTGCGCATCGGCAAGCAGGCCTTGCAGGTAGCTGCGGGCCGCCGGGTCATCGTCCACCAGCAGGGTGCGGATCATGGTGGAAAGATCGTGAAATGGATCGGGAATATGTTTCCGGGTGGCGCACCGTAGGTCGACCCACTTCGACTCCTCAGTCGCTTCGAGCCTTGCGGAGTACACCTTCGGTATTACTCAGCACGGGTCGACGCTACAGGTGCTTCGATCCATATCAGTGGGAAACCGCGAACTATGCTTCCAGATCGATCACCACCTCCGTCCCCATCGCGTTCCCCGCCCCGTCCTTCAGGTCGTTGATGGTGAACGAACCGCGCTGTTGCAGGCGGTGGGTGAGGAGTTGCAGGCGTTCGTTGGTAAGCTCCGTGCCCAGAGAGCGGTGGCCATCCTGCTTGTTTTCGTGGCCGTTCCTACCCATTCCGTTGTCGCGCACCGTACAGCGCAGGCCTTTTTCCGTGGCACTGAATCGGATGCTGAGCTGTCGCGAGCCTTCCTTCCCTGCCAGGCCATGCCATAAAGCGTTCTCCACGAAAGGCTGCACCAACAAGGCGGGCAGTTCAGCCTCGTCGTCCAACAGTTCGCGATCAGCGTCCACCTCGCACTCCAAGCCCGGCAGACGCAGCGATTCCAGCTTCACGTAAAGCCGTAGGAAGGCCATTTCCTCCTCCACGCTGATGCGGTCGTTCACCGAATGTTCCAGCACCATGCGCATGAGCTTGCTGAGGCCCTGCAGGTAGGCCAGCGCCTCCACATTGCGGCCTTCTTTCACCATGGCCACGGCGCTGTTCTGGCAGTTGTGGATGAAGTGCGGGTTGAGCTGGCTGCGCAGCACCTTCAGCTCCAGCAGGTCGTTCATGTGCTGCACCTGGTCGCGCTGTGCTTGCAACTCGGTATTGAAGCGCTCCACTTCCCTGGTATGCTTGCCGCGCAGGTGGTAGTTGCGGAAGAGGAGGGCGAGCAATGCGATGAGCAGGATCGATGCAGCTGCAGCGATGATCCAGCGGGCCTGCAAACGTTCTTCGTTCAGGCGTCGCAGTTCGTTTTCGGTCTTCAGCAAGGTGTTCTCCTGTTCGGCCTGTTCCGTCTCGAACACGGTGCGCAGGCGCAACAACTCGCGTTGACCTTCGGCACTTTGCAGGCTGTCCTTCAAGGCCATGTGCCGTTGGTAGTGGCCGAGTGCAATATCGCTCTTCCCCTGCTTCACGGCCAATTCGGCGAGGCTCAGCTCATACTCCATCACCAGTTCCACACTGCCGGTAGAGCGGGCCAGGGCCATCCCCTCGTTGTAGCTTTTCTCCGCATCGGCATACTTCTTCATACCCGTGTAGGCCAGGCCGACGCGTTGCAGGATGTAGGCTTTGTCGGCATCGCTGCGGAGGTCTTCGTAGTGGGCCAATGCGCGTAGGTAGAATGGCAGCGCTTTCCTTGGATCTGCTTCCAGGAACAGATCGCCACTGTTCTCCTCCACCATGCCAGCTCCGTAGTGGTCGTCATTGGCGCTGTAAAGTGCGGCCGACTCCGCATAGAGCGTAAGGGCCTGTTTCGTATCGCCCTCGCTGCGCCAGGTATTTCCAATGGCAAGCAGGCAATTGGCCTGTTTGCTCATCCTGCCAAGTGATCGCTCCAGTTCGAGCGAACGTTCCATGAAGTTCCGTGCGCGCTCATACTCCTTCATCTTGCTGTAGGTGGTGCCGATCGAATAGAGCAGGATGGCTGTGCTGGCACTGTCCCGTGCGGCCTCCGATTCCTTCAGTGCATCCTGGAAATGTTTGAGCGCACTCACCCGATCGCCCTGCTTGTCGGCCCACCAGCCCATGTTGCTGAGGGTGACCGAGGTGAAGGCCGGGTTGCCGATCTGCTGGAACCTAACCAGTGCATTCTGAAAGTGGGCTTCAGCCTCCTTGAAATGGCCTTGCTGTGTTTCCAGCCATCCCAGGTTGTTATGCGCGTCGGCGATGGCGCGGGGCTGTCCGAAGCGTGTGGCTAGCTTCAAGGCTTGTTCGCCGCAATGCCGCGCACTATCGGGTTCGGAATGGATCAGGTTGAAACAGAGCCGGGCGAGGGCATCGGCCCGCAGGGTGTCGTTGGTGGCGGAAGCGAGCTCGGCGCGGATCGAGGGCAAGAGCGAGGCGTCCTGGGCGGGTAGGTAGGAGACACCGAGCCAAGGGGCGGTGAGGCCGATAAGCAGGTGTCGCGCGACCTTGAGGAAGTGTTTCTCGAAGTGGAGGTACATGCGAGACTGTTCAGTAAAGTGTGTCAGGTCGGATTACGAACTTCAAACCCTGACCAATGGAAACCAAGACTGAAAAGTTCGATTACGAAGCCTTCGAGAAGGAGGCAATGAGACAACTGCTACTGGGCAAGCCACTCAGT
>JBGTAJ010000131.1:0-4962 GCA_041749915.1 Flavobacteriales bacterium | reverse complement strand
TACCCACATCATCCGTGGGGATCGTGTGACCTGTCGGGCCGGAAATGGCCTGTCAACAGCCCCCAAGGCCACCCCAAGAACCATGGTCCAACTCAACCCCGATGACCAACTTCGGCAAAACCGGTTCTTCGGACTACCCTTAACAAAGAAGCCCCCGGTGCGCTAACACCAAGGGCCTCGGTCACTCGTGTCCCACCTAACCCAGTTGCATAGGTAAACGAAACAGAGCGGCGCAAAGGTAAGGATGGCTCCCCGGCAGCGCTGGGCAGCGTTCACCGCCCTTGGACGGTCTTATCCAAGCAGGCACGTGGAAATGGTCTTTGCCACGGATAACCTGTATCTCTAGGAGGCCAGGACCGGACTATGCTACCGGTCAATACGAACGAGAACACTTCGCAACACACTGCGCGTGCTATGACCGCCAACATGATGAACCTCAAGTGGCCCAGTGCATGCCTCGGCATGGTGCTGGGCTGCTTGGGGTTTGTTGCCCTTCTCCGCTGTGAAGCGCAGAACCTGGTGCCCAACCCGGGATTCGAGGAAACCGATAGCTGCACCTTCGGCCTTGGCCTTGGTGAATTGCATGATTGGTACAGTGCCTACCTCACCCCGGATCACCTGCAAAGCTGCCAGCCCTACGGTACCGCGAACGGCTTGCCCATGAACCAGTTTACTTACCAGCATCCCTTTGAAGGGAATTCCTGCGTTGGCATTCATACCTACGATGGTGATAGCGGCCAAGAGGGGCGAGAATGGCTCATGGTTCTAATGTTGGACACCATGGTGCCGGGCGTGACATACTACTGTAGCTTCCTGGCAAATGCTGGATTCGGTGGGAATGTAACCAACCCAAATATTTGGCTGGCCAGCAGCCATTTAGGCATGCTCTTCACCACCTACAACCGGCAATGGACCTGGGGTGATCCGTATCCCACAGCAATGAACCAGGCGCATATCCTGCATCCACAAATACTGAGCGATACAGTTGGGTGGAACTTGGTGAGCGGCAGCTTTGTGGCCGACAGTGCCTACACTTACCTGATGCTCGGCAACTTCTTCAGTAACGTCCTCACTGACACACTCCACTTCGCACCCCCAGGTCCAACTTGGAATGCATACAGTTACACACTCGTGGATGCGGTTTGCGTGTCGCCCACTCCCGATGATTGCGAACTGGGCCAAAGCGTTGATGCGTTCACAGGGATAAGACCCTTTGTGTATCCGAACCCGGCCAACGATGTGCTTGTGATCGGTAATGCTACTGGGAGTGATGCGGCAGTCCTTGACATGCTGGGGCGGCAGGTCTGGGGCGGTAAGGTTGCTCATGATCGCTTCGCTGTGAACGTGGCGAACTGGGCTCGAGGAGGGTATGTATTGCAGGTAAATGGCGAACGAGGTGTTCAAATTGTGAAGTTCGTATTGACCGAATAGGAGCATCGTTCCGGTCCTTTCGATGTACCAACTTTACGAAGGACCATGAGAACGAAGAATATGTTGAAACACCTTGCTTGGGGTGTATTCGGGCTTGTTAGCCAACAAGTCTTCTCACAAGCTACACAGGACGACAACAATGGCGGTTTGGGCTCTTTCCTGGGCTGGAACGCCGGTGCGAACCAGATACTGGAAGTGAGGAATGATGCGAACAAGCCGATCGACTGGTACACAACCGCGCTGCACCGGATGCGCTTGAACGAGACAGTAGCCACGCTGGTGAACCCAGCATTCGGTTTTCCGGGAATTACGTGGAAGACCGGTTACTTGGGCCTAAGTGGACGGCCGGGTTTCTTTACCGCTGGCCCTGGGCCCTTCTCCCGTTTGCATCTGGTGGATGATGTGGGCGCTGATGACCCTAACGTCTATGCCCAGATCTTCGGCTACCGGCCCTGGATGCGCAACGGCATCACCTTCACGGGCAACAGTGACCAGAGCTACATCGGCCACAAGTATGTGGGTGACGACAACACGGACTTCGTGATCCAATGGAGCGACAACCCGGAAGGGAGCCCATGGGGAGTGGATCGCATGAAATTCGTGTTCTCCTCCACCTACGATGGCGCTTCACGCGGCATGAGTTCCATGGATGGCATGGAAGCCATCCGTATGTGGCCAAGCAGTCCGTTGACCGTGAACGTGGGTATCGGCGATTTCGCGCCAGCTGGTGTGGGTGACCCCACCGAGCGCCTCGATGTCCTGGATGGCAGGGTGCGCATCCGGCGATTGCCAACGGAGTTGGAGGCGGACACGCTCACTCAATTTGTAGTGGTTGACCCCAACGGTGTGCTGGGATGGCGTAACGTGCCACCTGGGTCGGGGACAGGTACGGCATGCGACTGGAACATTTTGAACCCGGGTACAAGTGGTGCCAGTACCGTCCACCATGTGTATACGGCAGTAGGCTCCAGCACCTCCTGCCCTGACGCCAATGATCATGTAGGCATCGGTACGAGTTCATCGACGATGGCAGGCAAGCTCACGATCCTTGAGACCGCGAACAAGCCTTCGGCGGCCGAATCGGCTGTTCATGTGACCATGAATGCGGATAGTGAAACGAACTTCGGTCTAAAGCTGGCTCTAGTGAACGGACAAGGGGTCTACTCAGCTCTAAGCACGGGTGTTGATGTCATTGTGGAGAATGCGATCGGCACCACCACAGGGGTCCGCTCTGTCGTGAGCTTGGCTTCTGGTTTAGAGGCGACCGACGACCTTATTGCGGTGGACGCGAATCCCGTGCACCGAGGAAAGGCGCAGTGGGTCATGGGAACGCGGTCTGTGGTGGATTTGATCAACGGTTCAGATGCCACACAGGTCTACGGCTCCTACAACATGGTCAAGCATTCCACCGCAGTTTCCGATTCCACTGAGGTCGTTGGAACTTTCGGGGGGGTGCGGTCCAATGCAACCGGCACCCGACGAGGTGTTTGGGGTAAGATCTACGGGACCAACAGTAACAGCGATGACTGGGCCGGTTACTTTGAAGGAGAGGGATTCCTATCTGCGAACATGTGGCAGTATTCCGATGCGGAGCTGAAGACTGATATCCAGCCCTTGACATCCTGTTCAGAGATCTTAGGCCAGGTGGTGCCACGCACTTACCGCTTCAATGTGGAGTCCAATCCCGGTCTGGGCTTGGCGGAGGGTGATCAGGCCGGTGTGATCGCCGCAGAGATCGAGGAGATACTCCCGCATCTCGTGCGCTCCGTGACCCACAGCGAAGAGCTTGATGAACAAGGCAACGTGATCAGTGTAGGCGGTACGCATAAAGCGGTGAACTACATTGGGATGATACCCTATTTGATCGGGGCCTTCAATGAGCAACGCACTTCACTCGAAGAAGCGCAGACCACCAATTCAGCTCTGCTTGATCGCTTGGCAGCGCAAGATGCCCGCATGGACCAACTGGAAGCCGCCCTCGCCTCCTGCTGCGCCAACCCCACAAACGGCGATACCCGCCTGCTCACCCACCCCAATGGCGACCTCGACAAAGCCATCGAAGGTGATGCCCGCAGCCTGCACATCCAGCCCAACCCCTTCACGGAGCGCACCACCCTGCACTACCGCCTGGAGCGCACAGGCCGCATGCAGTTGCTGGCCAACAGCGCCGATGGTAAGGCCCTGAAAGTGTTGCAAGAGGCCAGCTTGGAGGCTGGTGCCTATCAGTTCAACTGGGAGACCGGTGACCTCACGCCCGGCGTGTACTACATCACCCTCCTCCTCGATGGCGAACCCATCGTGAAGAAGGCCGTGAAGGTGGACCGCTAGTTCCGTTCCCCACCCATCAGCGACGGCCCGGAGCACTGCTTCGGGCCGTTCTGCTTATGCGCCCTTCCTCCGCTTCCGTTCCGCCAGCAGCAGCCCCAGTTCGCGGCCGGTCTGGCCTTTTACGCTGGTGTTCTCCGCCGCGCGGCGGATGAGGTAGGGCAGCACTTCGCGTACCGGGCCGTAGGGCACGTACTTGGCCACGCGGTAGTGGGCGGCGGCCAGGTTGTAGCTGATGTGGTCGCTCATGCCCAGCAGCTGCGCGAAGCAGATGCGCGGGTCGTGGTGGGCGATGCCCCGCTCGTGCATCAGGCGGGCCAGCAGCAGCGAGCTCTGCTCGTTGTGCGTGCCGGCCATGAAGGCGATGTGCTCCACATGCTCCAGGCAGTACAGCAGCGCGGCATCGTAGTCGCGGTCCACCGCCGCCTTGTCCGGGTGGATGGGAGAGGGGTAGCCCTGTTCGGCGGCGCGTTCGCGTTCCTTCTCCATGTAGGCGCCGCGCACCAGCTTCAGGCCCAGGTGGTAGTTGCCCGCCACGGCCCGCGCGTGGCTCGCCTTCACGTAGGCCAGGCGGTCGTGCCGGTACAGCTGGGCGGTGTTGTACACCAGCGCCCGCTGGCGGTTGTAGCGCGCCATCATCTCCTCCACCAAGGTGTCGATGGCGGGTTGCAGCCAGCTCTCCTCGGCATCCACCAGCAGGGGCACGTCGGCATCCTGCGCGGCCTTGCACAGGCGCACCAGGCGCTGCTGCACACGCTGCCACTCGGCCTCCTCGGCGGCGTTCAGCGCCTTGCCCGCGCTCACATCCGCCAGCAGCTGGGTGCGGCTGATGCCGGTGGGCTTGAACACGCAGAAGGGGATGTCCTTTCGCTCGCCCGCCACGGCGATGGTGCGCATCACCTCGAACACGGTGTCGTCCAGTGCCTTCTCATCGTCCTGCCCCTCCACGCTGTGGTCCAGGATGGTGCCGATGCCGCTGCGGTCCAGCCGGGCCGCCGTGCGCAGGCTCTCGGCAATGGTCTCGCCCCCGCAGAACTGCTTGAAGATGGTGGCCTTGATCAGCCCCTTGATGGGCAGGTGCAGCGCGATGGCCGCCCGCGTGGCCGCCTGCCCCAGGCCGGAGAGCGTGGGGTTTCCGATCAGGCGGAACAGCCACGTGGCCCGCCACAGGTCCGCCGTGCTCTTGTCCGCGAAGGCGATCCGCGT
>JBGTAJ010000130.1:0-8370 GCA_041749915.1 Flavobacteriales bacterium | reverse complement strand
GTGCGGCGCAGTTCGGCCTGGCGTAGTTCGCCGTTGAGCTTCTCCACCTCCAGTTCCTTGATCTGGCGCATGCGTTTCTCGCTTTGGTACTTCTCACGCACGTCGCTTACGGCACGCACCTTTTCGGTATCCAGCAGGCTGTCGCGCAAAGCCAGGTGCTGTTGCGTAAGCGCCCAGGCAAGATCATGGTCGCCCATGGCATGGGCACTGATGGCCATGTTCTCCACTGCCTTCACTTGGATGGAAAGGATGCCGCTGGCACGGGCATGGAACAACGTACTGTCGCCCAAGGCCAAGGCCTTGTCGTACCGGCCACTGTTCTGGGCAAGGGAAGCCAGGTTCTGGTAGATGACCGCGCGCATCGGACAATCCACCTCCTCGCAGCGGTCCAGGGCGGCCTGCAGGCGCTTCTCGGCCGATACCACATCCTTCTGCATGCCGCTCAGCGCGCCACGGTTCAACAAGGCATCGATCTCGTTGATCGCATCACCGTTGGCACGCGCAAGCTCCTCGATTTCCTCGAACTGCGCATCGGCACCCTTCAGATCACCCCGGTTGGCCATCGCCACCGCACGGTTGAACAACAGATCTGAATGATGTACACTTCGACGGCCATCGATGCGGCGTTCCAAGGCCAATGCGCAGATGGAATCGACACGATCGAACTCCTCCAAACTCAGGTAGGTGGCCGAAAGGTTCAGTGCCACCCGGAACGGCAACTCCTCGTGGCAGGCGTGTTCCATCCAATCGCTGGCCTGCAGGAGCACATGAAGCGAACTGTCCAGCTTACCCAAGGCGTCGTAGCACGACCCCATCGCCACCGCGGCTTGGGCCATGTTGCAGGTATCGCGCCGCTGGCGGAAATGCTCCAACAAACCCCGTGCGAGCGGTAGCGTCCCCTCGTAGTCGTCGATGGGGTTACCCGCAAGCTGCTCGATCGCGCTGTCCGCCCATGCCCTTTCGTACTGCTGTGCCTTCGCTGGCTGTGCAGCAAGAACAAGCAAGGGAACGATGAAGAATGCCGAGCGCATCATCTTCAAAGTAAAGCATAAGCATCCGTGTGGTGGTCGATGCACCAGCAGGCGTACCCAACCATGGACAAACCACCGAACCCGGCACACGCGGATACACTGGCACCGCAAAGCAGATACTAGGCTGGCCTGATCGTTGGACGCCAGTCGAAGAACCGCGAACGGGTTCCCCACATCCTCACCGCGGCACCAGCGCACCGCCCATATCGGGTGGCACGCCCAGGTGGTTCTCCTCCAAACGGATCAGCGACTGCTGGTGTTCCGTCAGCCGCATGGCTTGAATGATGAGGAAAACCAGTACCATCAAGGCTGTAAAGACCATGAACATACCCGGCCAGTCGAAGCGCTCGCGCAGGGGACCCAGCAACGACGAACCCACCGCGCGGCCCATGTTCGCTATGGCCATGTAGAGGGTGAACTGCGTGGCGGAGATGCGCCTCCAGCAGAGGTTCATGGCCGTGGCCAGCTGGGCCACCATGAAAAAGGTGTAGAGCGACTGGTAACCCACGATGAGACCCACCGCGTAACCCGACGCGCCCCAGTAGCTGCGGGTGTAGGCCATGGTCCCGGTGAGCAGGACCAGCAGTACCAGATAGATGCTCATAATGCGCACCTTGCCCACCCGGTCCACCAACCAGCCGGCAACGGCCATGGCCAGAAAGGCACCCAGGATGCTCACTGTGGCGGTGATGTTGGAATAGGCGTCGTTGGTCCAGCCCAGTTCCTGGATGGTGAAGAGCGGCAGTTGCGCATCCATCAGCCCGATGCCAACTGTGAACACAAAAGCAGCGGCACCCATCACCAGGCTGCTGCGCAGAATGAAAGCCTTCTTCAAGGTGAAGAGGATCTCGCCCCAGTTCTCCACCTTCATGGCCAGCGCTTCCGCGGAGGCCTTGCCCGCCTGCCACGGCATGCGTTTCTCACCCGGCCGTTCGCGCAGCAACAAAGGCAGCAGCATGATACCGAACACGGCGATCGACAGCGCGCTGACCGCAACCGGAAAGCCCATGTTGTTGATGAGCCACGTGCCCACAGCCAAAGAACCCATCGTTCCCAGCGTCTTGGCGCCCCACATCAAGCCGTTCGCTTTCGCCTGTTGCGCGATCGGGATGATGTCAATGGCCATGCCATCGGTGGCCACGTCCTGGAAGGCCCCGAAGAAGCTCACGGTAAAGCCCATGACCATGAGCATGGTGATGTTGTGAACGGGATCGGGGATCAGCGTCATGCCTAGGAAGCTGAGCAGCAGGCCTACCTGACCGAAGAGCACCCAGGGCCTGCGCCGTCCCATGGGCAGGTAGCTCCAGCGGTCCATCAGCGGGCCGGCGAAGAGCTTGAAGCTCCACGGCAGCACGATCACCGCGAGGTAGGCGCCGATGGGTCCGGCCTCCACCCCGTTCATGGCCAGCCAGGCGGGGATCGCGAAGAAGGTCATACCCTCCGGGATGCCCTGCAACAGATACAACGCGCCGAAGGTGGTGTAGCGCAGGGGTGCGCTGGTGCTGAGGGCGGCGGTGCGTTGGGGCATGAGCGTTCCGGATCGGAACAAAATTGCGCGTTGGTCCGTGGCTGACGCCTCGTAGAAATACCGGTTTGTGGGATCATACGATCAGATGATCAGTTGATCAGACAATGAAAATGCTACCCACATGCCGGTCCGATGCATATCGGACCTACGGGCTACCCATATCGCGCACCTACGGGTCCGATGCATATCGGACTGATGGCATCACGTCCTTGCGCATCAACTACCTATATCACGTCGCTAAGGGACTGGGAAATTTCGATCCCACGGGACTATTGCTTCCGCATCACCATCATCCTTCCATACGTCAGCGAGCGCCACGCCCATTCCATCGGCCCGAAGTGGAAGCGATTCAACCACCAGTGGCTCCAGAGGATCTGTACGACGTAAACGGCCAATGCGATACTCTCGAAGCCGAGCATGCTCACCTTACCACCCAGCCCGAAACCAATGCCGTAGAACAGCGTGATGGCGATGATGGTCTGCATGAGGTAGTTGGTGAGCGCCATGCGCCCCAGGGGCGCGAACACCTGCAGGCGATCCTGCCAACTCGGCTTGGTCCACAGCAGCGCGAAAGCAGCCGCGTAGGCCAATGCGAGCGGCACCACACCAAGAGCGTACGAGATGGTACCCGTGATGACCTCCAGGTCCGGGAAGGCCCCCATGTGATGCAGGCTGTACCAGTTGAGCGTGCAGAACGGGAGGCCGATCGCCAGGCCACCGACGAGCACGCGCCGGAGCATCTTCCGGTGTTGGGCCGGGTCCGCAAAGAGCTTGCGCCGCGCGATCCACAAGCCGATAAGGAACAGGCCCAGCACTTTCTGGGGGCGGTTGCTGTCCACGATGAGCCAGGCGCGCAAGATCCAGGTGCGCTTGCACACCGAGGTGAACTCGGCCCAGCCGCCCGTTGGGAGCGATCGTATGGCTTCCCAAAGGCTTCCGTTCTCCTCGGTATCGGCGTCCAGAACCACTTCCAATGGAGCAGCCGGGTTGAACGCATCGTCGGTGAGCATGCGTGAGGCATCCACGGCGATGGGCGAAAGGATGAGCACCGTAGCGATCACGAGCAGTGCGCGGTCTCCCACGCGGCGGAACAGCGGCAGCAACAGGCCCAGCAGGGCGTACAGCGAGAGGATGTCGCCCGCCCAGAGGTAGCGCAGGTGCACCCAACCGATCAGCAACAGCAACAGCATGCGCCGCAGGAACCGCGCCTGCCCGCTGCTGCCCTTGTCCAGGAAGAACCCGAAGCCGATGCCGAACAGCAGCGAGAAGATGGAGTAGAACTTGCCATCGACGAGGATGTCGTGGAAAGGCCCAAGCACTGCATCCAGTGCGGCACCGGGCAGAGCGTGCCGCACATCCGGCGCCAGAAAGACCCAGTTGGACAAGAAGGCGTAGTTGCTCCAGACCACACCGAAGAGGGCGAAGCCGCGCAGGGCATCGAGGAGGGTGGTGCGCTGAACGGCTGGGGCAGCTGGGGGATGGGTCACAGCACGGATCTATGGATGACCAACCTACGCTCTTTTGTGGGAGGATGGCCTGTGGTACGTGATCCTTGGGGTTGCCGCAGATCCCTGTCCTTGGCCCCTGCGCAGCCCCATGTTCCTGGGGCTGCGCTGGACCGGTCCGTCATCAGCGTTGCAGCAGCACTTTCACCACTTGCTGCCGTCCTTCGCTGGTCGCGAACACATAGTAGGCTCCGGGTGCCACATCGCTCAGGTCGAAGTGAACAATACGCTCACCCGTGACGAGCATCGGCGCCTTAACGATGCGCCCGGTTCCATCATGGACCGTTATGTTCATCGCACCGCTCCTCTTTGCGGGCAATAGATCAAACTGGCCGTTCGATGGGTTGGGTTGTACGGTGAACCATTCGGCGGCATCTACTTCATCGTCCGCAATGCCCTGCGGTCCATTGACCTGGATCGAGCGACAGGACGACAGCACACATCCTCCGACCGTGACCTCCACGCACACCTCGAAGGTGCCTGTCGTTGACCCTGCTTCGGCCACCAGCACAAAGTCACCCGTATTGCTGCTGGTCCAGTCAGCCGGCAGGTCCCATGCATAGCTCGTGGCACCCACCACCGGGTTCACGTAAAGGGTGATGGAGGCACCGGCATCCACCGTGCCGTTGCCGAGCACCGCGCCCATGGTGAGCACCGTGCCATTGCAGCCACAGTCCGTATTCCACACGTCGTTCGTCGTGCAAGGGTCACCATCGTTGCACGCTGCACCCGGAAGTGCTGGCCCACCGATGGTCCCGGAACAATCGATCAGGACACCGGTACATCCACAGTTCGCGTTGTACACATCATTGCCCGTGGTCGCGTCGCCATCGTCGCAGGGTGATCCCGGTTGCGCCGTTCCACCAGGGACACCCAGGCAATCGCTGGCCAGGGTCCCGACGCACTGGCAGTTCGCATTGTACACGTCATTGTCGGTATCCGGATCTCCGTCGTCGCAAGCGGTACCCGGTAGGCTCGTTCCGCCAGGTACACCCACGCAATCGATCGGCTGCCCGGCACACTCACAGTCCGTATTCCATACGTCATTGCCCGTCGCAGGGTCATTGTCATTGCACGGGAAGCCGGGCAATGCACCGCCGCCCGCCAGGCCGTTGCAATCGAGCAATTGGCCAGCGCATACACAGGAAGTGGAATACACATCATTGCCGGTTGTGGCATCGTTATCGTCACACGCGGTTCCGGGCTGTGCGGTGCCTCCGGGAACACCAAGGCAATCATTGGGAGCCACACCCAAGCACACACAGTTCGCGGTGTATACATCATTGCTCGTCAACGGGTTGTTGTCGTTGCAGGGCGTGCCGGGGAGCTGTGTACCACCTGGTGTGCCGGCGCAATCGTATGGCGCCCCCGCACAAATGCAGCTCAGGTTGTACACATCGTTACCCGTGGTCGGGTCCATGTCATCACAAGAGGTGCCTGGTTGCGCAGCACCGTTCTCAACTCCCATACAGTCGGTGGTGAACTGGCCAACACAATCACAGCTGTTGTTGAAGGCATCACCTCCACTGAGCGGGTTGCCATCGTCGCAAGGTGTACCCGGAAGAGTCGTGCCGCCGATCACACCGGCGCAATCGATCTGCTGTCCGGCGCAAGTGCAACCCGCGTTGTACACATCCGCGCCGGTCTGGGGGTCTCCATCATCACACGGTGTTCCCGGCACGGCGATCCCACCTGGCACACCAAGGCAGTCGTACGCCACACCGATGCACTCGCACAAAGCAGTATAGACATCGTTCGTCGTGTTCGGATCACCATCGTTGCAAGCCGTTCCAGGAAGTGCTGTACCTCCCGGAGCGCCTGTGCAATCTGCTGCCACGCCCAGGCACACGCAGTTCGCATTGTACACATCGTTGCCGGTGTTCGCATTGCCATCATCGCATGGTGTTCCGGGCAATGCTGTGCCATTGTTCATGCCCAGACAATCCTGTGGCGTATTGCTGTTGATCACCACGGCATAGTCCTCGGTCTCTGCAGCACCATAGTTGAAGCAAGGTCCAAGCAGATCAGGTTCGCCGTTCTGCGGAAAGGCACCGCGGACCCGCATGATGGTGGAGCCCAGAATAGCGTTGGCGGGAACGGTGAACGCGATGTTCTGCGCTTCGCCCATGGCGTTGCTGTTGAACCCGCCGAGTTTCTCATCCGGATCGAACGTGCCACTGTGATCATAGTCGATCCAGGCCGCGTACCGCCCACCAGCGCGCATACCCGTGGTGATGGTGATGATCTTCTGCGCATTCCGGGAAAGCGGGGTACTGAATTGGGCGCTATAGTCCGTGTAGCTCGGACCACCCACACCACCCGTTCCGGTGTTGTTGATGGTTCCGAGTTGAACGCCATCCACATAATCGCCTTGCGCGGTCCCGTTCGTGCTTACCGGGGTACAGTAACTACCGAAGTTGCCCGCGCCGTAGTGGGCGGAAATGGTCGCGTACGATCGGATAAAGGGCGGATATCCCGTAGGGAACGCGGGGTCCTCCTCGCAACGCGAATACATGTACAAGCTGATATCGGTATAATCCACGATGTTAATATCGGTCGGGGTAAGGGTGAGCGTCCCGTTCACGCATTGACCCGGTTGGAACTGCAGGAAGTGCCCCAGGTCGTTCCCGTTGATGGTCGTTCCGAACACCTGTAGCACGGCGTTGCCACCGTTCGTGAGGTTATCGAATTTCAAGTAGTAGCTGCGCGCGATATCACTGTTGTTGCAGACGATGATGGGGAAACTGGCCGGTGTACCGATGGTCAGCTCGTTGAGGGTCAGCTCCGTATTCCCCGGGGCGCCCACCGAAAGCGAAGGTTGATCGAGCTGATATCCTCCCTCGTATTTGCAACTCGTACGGGACGCGGCAGAGTCCAATTCGAAGGTGAAACTGCCGAACACATCATCCCGGCCGCGAATGATCCTGATGTAATCGAAGGCATCGCCATCCTCCAGGTGGTAGTTCACGGTGTTGGTGCTGGTGTTGGTGGAGGTCGAGTTGCTGCCATACTCCGTGCGCATCTTGATCGAAGCCCCTCCAGAGACACCGGACCCACCGATCTTGATGCCGAACTCGAGGCTCAGACCTTCCTCCAGCGTGACCTTGTAATCGATCTTTCGTGTGGTGGACGTGCTTCGTGATTCGCTGTAGTCGACACCACTATTTCCACCGACGATATCCACATTGGTCACGAACGGAGCATTGGCCTTGATCGAATCATTCAATGCCAAGGTCTGTTGATAAACGCTCAACTGCTCCACGGCCTTTTCGTAGACGACCGTTCCCGGAGTAAGCGTACCGATCTGCTGGGTCAGTTGGGGGATCTTCGTACCGCGCAGGTAGCTCTCGGGCCAGTTGTAACTGTTGTTCACCCCGATCGGCACGCTGGCCATGTAGGCCAACTTGTTCACCTCCCCGCAGGTCGGTCGTTCGATCACCTTGCCGATCCCGTAGTCATAGCGCACACCGCTCATGATGAAAAGATCGTCCGGTGTGCCGCTGGTGGGCGTGGTCCATTCGTTCGTGGTCTCCACGCAGGTCTGGTACTCGAACGTGGAGGTTTCCGATTGGCTTGCGCTGAGGTTCACCCCGGCCTCCACGAAGATCTCGTAGTCGATCTCCACCCCGAAACCGAAGGAGCCTTCCACGCCGACCCGGGCCTTGAAAAAGCCTGCCGTTTCGTCGCCCGTGGTCACGGAATTGGTCATTCCGGTGCAACCACCATTGGCCACCGTGAGCTTGCTGTAGCTATCGCTTCCAGGAGGATCATGCAGGATGTACAGTGGCAGCGCAGGGGCATCGTATGAACCGAGCCGATCGGTCAGTACCGTGCCGATCATCACCGCCTTGAAGCGGACATCCCCGAGGGTGGAACCGGCATTGCTCATGCGCAAACCGAACTCGCGGATGCCGTTCTGCGGCTCCTCCCAACAGTCCCCGGCTTGGTGGGTGATGGTGATGTAATCCTGGTATTCCCCAAAGAAGTCCTGTGAGTGGGATGTCACAGCCGTGCAGGTGGAACAATAGACACCGTCCACGAATACCTGATAGCTCGGGGCATTGATAGGGACCGATGAGGTGTAATTGAAGGCCACCGAAAAGGTCTGGTTGCCTTTCCCTGCCGGCAGTGAATAGTAGGTCGATACGGGTCCATAGTCCGTTCCCCATGGCATGGCCGTTGCTCCCAGGGTGTAGCGGTAATTGAATATGCCGCAGGCAGGGCCCACATTACCAAAAACAGTGAAGTAAGAGCCCTGTATCGAGGACATTGTGCCGTTCGCAGCACTGCCGATCTGGTTGGATTG
>JBGTAJ010000129.1:0-6818 GCA_041749915.1 Flavobacteriales bacterium | reverse complement strand
CGGTCGATGCGCGCCACGGCACTGTCGAAGTGCATGCGTCGCACACTGTCCGCCAGGATGTCCTTGCTGTCGTATGCATCCACCTTCGCGCTCTGGTAGGTGCCCAGGCCGGGCGGCACCTTCTCCTTGCGCATCCACAGCAGGCGCTTCTGCCAGAACTCCTCCGGATCGAAGCGCAGCAGCGGCCCGCGCGGACGCCGGTTGTTGTCCAGCAGCTCCTGCCCGAAGTGCTCCTCATAGGCATAGACGCCCAGCTCATCCCCGTTCAGGTCCAGCGTGCAGAAGCCGTAGCGCATCGCCACCAGCCCCTCGCCCTTCATCATGCGGTGGTAGAGCCAGTCGTTCAGGTAGCCGCGGGTGCCGGGGTGTTGCAGGCTGAAGCGCCGCATGCCCAAGAAGTCGCCCGTGTCCCGCGCGATCACGCGGAACGACCACTTGCTTCCGCTCACGTGGTCCGTCATCTTGCCCTTGATGCGCAGCTTCACCTTGAAGGTGCCGTCAACGTCCGTCAGCTTGCCCTTCACATAGTCGTTGCCCTCGGCCAGGATCACGCCCCTTGCGCGGGCCGAATCCACCACGGCCAGGATCTTCGCCATGTTCTTCTCGCTCACCGTCAGGCTCACGTGCGGCGCCTTGGCGCTCCAGCTCTTCGGGTAGTTGCGCAGCACCTGTCCCACCATGTGCCCGATGCCGGCGTGGCCCTTGCCTTTCAGGAAACGGTCGGCCACCAGGCCGCCGCCCAGCAGCAGCAGCACCAGCGCTGCGATGATCCATTTCCAAGGCCAGCTCCTCCAGCCCTTGCCCTGTGTCGTCGTCATGCTCCGAAGGTGCGTTGGTACAGCGCAATGCTCTCTTCCACGATCCGCATGGCCTCCACGCGTCCCAGGAAGTGCTCGACCACCACCTCCTTGTGCTCCATCTTCTTGTAGTCCTCGAAGAAGCGGCGCATCTGCAGGGTGGTGTGCGGCGGCAGCTGTTCGATGTCGGTGATGTGGTTCACGCTCTCGTCATGCGTGGCCACCGCAATGATCTTGTCATCGGCCTCGCCCTGGTCCACCATGCGCATCACGCCGATCACCCGCGCATCCAGCAGGCAGAGGTGCGGCAGCGTGAGGCTGGTGAGCACCAGGATGTCCAGCGGGTCCTTGTCATCGCAGTAGGTGCGCGGGATGAAGCCGTAGTTGGCCGGGTAGTGCACCGCGCTGAAGAGCACGCGGTCCAGCATCAGCAGGCCGCTCTCCTTGTGCAGCTCGTACTTCCCCTGGCTGTGCTTGGGGATCTCGATGATGGCGTTCACGCGCTCGGGCGCATGCTCGCCGGTGGACACATCGTGCCAGGGGTTCTTCATGGCCGCAAAGGTCGGCACCAAGCATGTTCCCTGTGTGATCTTGCCGCATCTTCATGCCCATGCTCGCCGACCGACTGATCCCCCACGTCCTCTCCTTCTCCCTCCAGGGCGCCACCCTGCCCAAGGGCATCGGCGTGCTCGACCCGTTCCACGGACCCCATGCCGACGAGGTGCGTCGCATCGTCACCCTCTTCCACCGTACCTACTACAGCGATGTCAAGCCCCGCACGCTGATGCTCGGCATCAACCCCGGCCGGCTGGGCGCGGGCAGCACCGGCCTTTCCTTCACCGACACCAAACGCTGCGAGAGCGAGCTCGGCATCCCCGTGCAGGGCCTTCACACCCATGAGCCCAGCAGCGACTTCTTCTACCGCATGGTGCGCGCCGCCGGCGGACCCGAGGCCTTCTACAGCCGCGTGTACGTGCACGCCATGTGCCCCCTCGGTTTCGTGCGCGAACAGCCCGGCGGCACGGCCATCAACCTGAACTACTATGACGACAAGCAGCTGGAGACGGCTGTCCCCCCCCTCGTGGAACAGTGGCTGCGCACACTGGTGCACTGCGGCCTGCGCACCGATACCGTGCTCTGCATCGGCACGGGCAAGAACGCCGCCTACTTCACCAAGCTCAACGCCCGCCTCGGCCTCTTCCGGCGCATCATCGCCCTGGAGCACCCGCGGTATGTGATGCAGTACAAGGCCCGCAGCATCGATCTGTACATCGATAAATACCTGGCGGCGCTGGAGGAGGTGGGGTAGCGTACCGACCACTTCCCCACCGCATAGCTTCGCACCAAATGCCCCTCAGCGCCCACCTCCTCTTTCTCGTCGCCGTGCTCTGGTGCCTCTTCTGGCTCTACGCGGCCACCGCCTCGCGCTGGTCCGTGCTGGGCGTGGTGGCGCTGGGTGCGGTGCACTGGGCCCTCGCGGAAGCGGGTCTCTATGCCGATGTCCACAGCTTCCCTCCTCCACAGATGGCCCTGCTGGCATCGGTGCTCCTCGCATTGCTCGTTACGCTGGTACTGCCCAAGGGTCGGGCCTGGTTGCGTGGGTTGCCACTGTTCGCGCTCACGGCCATCCACGCGCTGCGCCTGCCGGTGGAACTGGTGCTGCATGATGCCTACGGCGCAGGCCTGGTGCCGCAGGACATGACCTTCAGCGGTTTCAACTTCGACATCCTCAGCGGCATCAGCGCCCTGCTCCTGTTGTTCTGGCTGCGCAGCGCGCGCCCGCCGAGCCGCACCGTGCTGCTGCTCTGGAACCTTGCCTGCCTCGTCCTGCTGCTCGTGGTGGTGGGCACTGCCGTGCTCAGCATCCCCAGCACGGTGCAGCGCATCAACTTCCAGCAGCCCAACGTGCTGGTGACCACGACGCCCTGGGTGTTACTACCGGCCGTAATGGTGCCCAGTGTGATCTTCGCGCATGTGGCGGCATTGCTCCAGCTGCTCTCAAGGGGCGGAAAATAGTTGCTCCTGGAACTTTGGCCAGGGCTTCTGAGGAACCGTTCAATGCACGCCTACTGAAGTGATGCGGCGCCTGGCTTGGCAGGGGCCTTTGATGCCTGAGGTTGGTGGCCTGCGCCACGATGTTCCACATGATCGTGGAGCTGGTGCCCCGCGCGGACCAGTGAGGGCAGGTGGCCTTGCCTGCCGAAGGGCCCGGCCCACGGCCCTTGCAGCGTGCAAAGCCGGCAGGCCCAGCAGCCGGTGCAGCGTTTGCGGCAGGGCGTGCATGACCGACGAGCACTATAACGAACAGGGCGAACTGCCGAAGCCGCTGGAGGACGAACAGCCCACGGACATGCCGGCCACGAGGTGGATCTTCGTGATGGTGGTGGTGGCCGTGGTGGGCATGTTGGCCATGGCATTGCTGTATGACCGGGGATAGGCCACCCGTTGATGCCGCCCGGTACGCCATGGCCTTTGCACAGCAGCACGGGACGGCCGATCGGTCCCATACCTTCCAGCCAACGCACGAACCTCCACGACCATGAACAACCTTTTCCGTGGCCTGCTTGCAGGCGGTGCTGCCTACAAATGGGGCGGCGGGTGCTTCGGCACCGTGCTGATCTTCATCATCGTATACATGTTGCTGGGAAGTTGCTGAACCAGTACTGCCTGCTGGTTCCGGAGCGGAATGGAGGTGGGGAATATTCACCCCATTCGTGTTCAGAGCGCGCAATGGCGTGATCTTTCGCTCCCGTTTCCCAAGACCGCATGACCGCCCCGGAACTGAACGAGCTCGGCCTCCTGATCCGCAGCCAAGCCGATACCGTATTGACCACCTGGCGGAACGAGGTGCGCAAGCTGCCCGCTGCGCAACACCTCAGCACCCCCACGCTGAACGACCATATCCCCGATCTGATCGAGGAACTGGCCGACGCGTTCGAGATGCGTTCCGAGGACAGCATCACCGATATGCTGGCGGAGGGCACACCGCCTGAGCATGGTGAACAGCGGGTGGCCGATGGCTTCGATGTGGTGGAGGTGGTGGCGGAATACAATATCCTGCGGGGCTGCATCCATGACCTGGCGATGGCTCACGGCATGCGCCTGGACGGCAACGCCTTCCACATCCTGAACCGGGTGCTCGATGGTGCCATCGGCCTGGCCGTGGAGGCCTTCGCGGCCCAGCAGGCCAGGGAGGTGAAGCGGCGGAGAGAGGAGTACCTGGCCTTCGTGGCACATGACCTGCGCACGCCCTTGAACGCCATCTCGGTGGCCACAGCAATACTGGAGGCTGACCTGAAGGCCTGTCCTGACCTGGTCGGCATGATCGGAATTCTGCGACGCAATGTGCGGCAGTTGGGCTCTCTGGTGAACAAGGTGATGGAGGAGAACACCAACCTGTTGACCGCAGACGGGATACGGCCGGAACTGCGGCGCTTCGACCTGTGGCCCTTGGTGGAAAGCCTGGTGCACGACCTGAAACCCATGGACGGCAATGGGAGCGTTGTGTTGATGAACCAGATACCCGTGGACCTTGAGGTCCATGGCGATGCCGAATTGATCCGCCGCATCCTACAGAACCTGATCAGCAATGCACTGACGTACACCACGCAGGGCACGGTCCAGATCGGCTCACGGCTGCGGATCGATGAGGGATCGGTGGAATGCTGGGTGAGCGATACCGGCAAGGGCATTCCCGCGCACCTGCTGGGCCAGGTGTTCCAGAAGGGTGAAGGCGATGCCGAACGCACCGCGAGCAGCGGCCTGGGCCTGTCCATCGTCAAGACCTTCGTCGAGGCGCACAAGGGTGCCGTGCACGCAGAGAGCGAAGTGGGAAAAGGCACCACCATCCGCTTCACACTTCCCATAAAGGCGCAGGCCTGAGGAGCGCGGGAACCTGACGAACATCATGGATGTGGGTGGGAAAATGGGGTCACTTTAAAGTACCCAATGCGCCCGTGGGCAGCAGGTCGGGTGCGGATGTGAACCCAATACCAACACCCCCAACACCATGTCAACCAGCACGCTTTCCCCCAGCCGCATCTCCAAGTTCCTGGACGATGACCTGATCGGACTCCCCGAAAGTTTCTTGGCCGAGACGCGCCGCTTCTTTCCGGACCGGATGTTCCCCCGTGAGATGGTGATGCCTGCCGTGAACATCAAGGATAACGGCACCGACTTCACCGTGGAACTGGCCGCGCCAGGCTACAAGAAAGAGGACCTGAAGGTGAACGTGAAGGACGGCATGCTCACCATCAGCAGCCAGAAGAAGGAGGAGCATGAGGAGAAGGGAAAGGGCTATACCCGCAAGGAGTTCACCAGTGCATCCTTCAGCCGCTCCTTCACCCTGCCCACGAGCGTGGATACAAAGAGTGTGGACGCCTCCTTCACGGATGGCGTACTGAAGATCAAATTGGCCAAACACAAGGCCGCGGCGGAACTGGAAGGCCAAAGCATCGTGATCCACTGAGCGCGGCACAGGCCTGACGCCACGGTCTCCATGGCCAGCCCAGGAAGGGGGGCCTCCGAAAGGGGGTTCCCCTTTCAGGTATTTGGCGGTGGTGCACCACAGCGATGGTGGGCGCAGAGGTGGAGCCCCCAAGGGTACGAAGAACTGAGCCGCAGGGACGCGGGTGCGTGGAGACCGGGATAGAGCGTTCGGACCGCAGAGGCTGGTGGTCTGCCGCTGCTTACTCGGAGGAATAGTCGGTGCCCTCCCCGGCCTCCATCATCAGCGGGTGCTCGGGGCCGGGTCGGGCACGCCGCACGGCATCCCAATAGCGGTGGTGCATGCGGCGCGCCAGGCCTAGGAGGTCGTCCGTGGCGATACGCGCGCTGTGTAGCTGGATGGGGCGCCGCTCCTCGAACACGCGGCCCTGCTCATCCACGGTGTACACCCCGGCATAGGGCGGCAGGGCGACGCTGCGCAGACCGCGGTACACGGCACAAGGCATGGCGAAGCAGAAGTAGTTGGGGCGACGACAGTGCGTGGCGCCCTGCTGCTGCCTGCCATGCTCATGGGCTTCGCCGGTGGTGAGCCCACGGCCCGAGGCCTTGCGGTGGAAACTGCCGTTCATCAGCATGCCCTGGCTGTGCTTGGGCTTCAGCAGGTCGTGCTTCAGGTCGCTGCGGCTGATCTTGATCTCCACCTCGCACACATGGCCCTGGGGCGTCACGGTCAGCAGGTCGCTCTCCCAGGCATACAGCAGGGCGTTGGGCGTGATCCACTGGTGCTGCCTGTCCGCAGCGAAGCAGCGCATGTGCCAGGCGATATCAGCGGCGGTGAGCAGGGACATGGGGCGCGTGCCGTAAGCCGGTCACGAATCTACGCGGTCCAGCGGGCCCGCCCAACTGTGGCGCTCGATCCGCAACTGGGCACCGTGCACCATTGCAAAGCCGGCGCTGGCCCTGTGCTGATGGAACGCAGGTGCCAGGCACGGCGGAATGGCTACTTTGCCGGTAACCCCATCGGTGGCCCGTACCTGCGGGCGCACCCTTCAGCATGCTCATCATCGACAGCATCGGCATCGCAGGCATCGCCGCATTGTTCCTGCTCGGTATTCTGCTGTGCATGGAATTGGGGGTGCGCTGGGGCAGGCGGAACCAACGCAGCAGCCAGGAGGCCCGAAGCTTCGGTCCGTTGGAAGCCGGTGTGTTCAGCCTGCTGGGCCTGCTGGTGGCCTTCACTTTCGGTGATGCCATGACACGCTGGGAGATGCGTCGCCAACTGATGGTGCAGGAGGCCAACGCCATAGGCACCTCCTACCTGCGGCTGGACCTGCTGCAAGTGGACGATCGGCGTGGGCTGCAACTCCAGTTCAGGCGCTACGTGGATGCCCGTCTGGACCTGTATGCCGCGCTGCACGGAGAGGACGACCCCGTGGACCAATGGCGCCTGGTGGCCCAGCTGCAGGACAGCATATGGACAGGTGCCGCGAAGGCGCGGCACTGCGAGGAGACCACCACCGCCGACCTGATGCTGGTGCCGGCCCTGAACCAGATGATCGACCTCACCACCACACG
>JBGTAJ010000128.1:0-2631 GCA_041749915.1 Flavobacteriales bacterium | reverse complement strand
CCCGGGAACATGGGCACGATGTGGACACGCTCGAACTGCGCCGCCCACACGGGAAGCGCACTTTCCAGAAAGGCCTCGCCCCTGCCTTGGGGGTACTGCCGCGTGAAGAGCCACAACTCCTTGTTCACCGTTCCCGGGTTGTTTCCGGGGCGCTCATCCAACTGCGCAACGCATAATATGCGCGTGCCATGGAAAAGCGGCCTCCGTGAGCAAGATAGGCGAATACCGTTCGCCAGCCATGATCGGGAAGATGATGGTAAAGCTCATCCCACGCCTGCTGCACCCGTTGCGCCAAGGCCGCGGGGGCCACGACCTGCGCGCCCTTGTTCCACTGCAGCAGGTGATCGGTCCACGCACGAAAGGCCTTCACCTTCTGCGGATCCGGCGGTGAACGGAAATATTTCACGGCCCAGGCATGAGCCTCCAATTGTGCTTCCGTCGGAGCTGGATGTCCACAGGCTAACAGCACCCGCGTGTTCAGTTCGCTGAGGTCCGCCCAACGGTCGCGGCCGTGGATCGTGTTCTGCGCGCCTTCGCGATACTTCAGCAGCACCCCGGGCTGGTTGGCCAGGTGCAGGCCGCGTTGCACGGCCTCCAACTGGTACAAACGGTCCTCGCCATACCACGGCCAGTCGGCCTGATAGCGCAGACCCGAGCGTTGCAGCGCGGCACGCCGAAGCGCCATGGTGGGCTGGAAGACGCCCACGCCGAACAGGAGCTGGGCATGGATCGCGACATGCTCCGCCGGACAGTGACGGATGATCACGGGCCGGTCGAGCAGGGCCAGGGCCGATCCGCAGAGGTCCACATCCGGCCAGGCATCCAGGAAGGCGACCTGTTGTGCGATCCGATCGGGCAGCATCACATCGTCCGCATCCATCCGGATGATGTATTCCCCGCTGGCCTCGTCCATCGCGCGCTGCGCGGCCAGTCCGGGACCCTGGTTCCGCTCGTTGCGCAGCACCCGGTAGCGTGGATCATCATGTCCCCTCAGGATCTCCGCACTGGCATCCGTGCTGGCATCGTCCACCACCACCACCTCAAATTCCTTGAAGCTTTGATGCGATACGCTGTCCAGGCAGGCCTTGAGAAAGGGTGCCTTGTTGAATACGGGTATGATGACGGAGACTTTCATACCTTAAGGCTTCGCCATTTGCGGCGCAGGCGATGGGCCCACCAGCCGGGCACGTTCAACTCCTTATCCACACTGCGCCAAACTGCGCCCAGGTCGTGCAGGTCGATCGCTCCGGACTTGATCAGTGTCCGTAATCCACGCATCATCCGGAACTCCGCCGCCGTGAAAAGATGCCGGTGCCATCGGAGCAGGAAGGCAAGCGTCATGTGCTCCACGCGGCCCCGTTGCGCCGGGTCCACGGCGAACGGCCGCAAGGTCCCGGAGCACTCATTTCCCGAAGCCAGCACACCGGCCAGTGCAGTGGCCCCCACCTGCAGGCACAGGCCGTGCAATACCCAGGCCGTCTCCGACACGAAGTGTTGCTGGGCCGTGCTGGACTTGCTTTCCCCGTGCATGCGGAAAACCGACAAGGGGCGCTCCAGGGTGCGCATGTGCGACACGCCGTGGCGGAACAGCAACTGCCACCAGAGCTCCAGGTCCATCACATGGTGCAGACGGGCCTCCACACCACCCAATGCCTTCACCGCGTCCATGCGGATGAAGGTGGATTGCTGGCTGACCTGGGGACGGACGAACGAGGCCACTTCATCCGTTACCTCATCCGCGGGCAACAGCACCTCGCGGCCATCCGCTTCGCGACGTATGCGTGGAGCGGTCAACAGCAGCAGGTCCGGATCATCGGCAAAGGCCTGGGCCACGGCTTCGAGCGCTCCGGGCAGCATTAGGTCGTCGCTGTTCAGCCATGCGAAGACCTCACCGGTGGCATGCGCCAGCCCCTTGTTGATGCCCGCGCTCTGTCCGCCATCGGGCTCGCTCCACCACGCGGCGAGGCGTGGAGACCAGCGTTCCAGGATCGCCTTGGAACCGTCCGTGCTGCCACCGTCCACCACGATGTGCTCCAGTTCCGGATAGCCTTGGTCGTGCAGCGAATGCAGGCACTCTTCCAGGTAGGCGGCCTGTTGGAAGCTCGGGGTGATGATGGTGATCCGCGGGAGTGCCATCAGCTTGCTTGTGTTCGGGATCGCATCGCCGACCGGAAGACCGCCACCACCTCCTCCACCATGCGTTCGGCCAGCCAGCGCCCACCGGCCTGCTCGCGCGCTGCCAGGCCCATCCGGGCAGCACGCTCCGGGTCGCCCAGCAGGTCCTCCATCGCGTTCACCAGTGCGGTGTGCGAACCGTCAATGAGGCGGCCGCTCACCCCGTCGGTGATCAGCTCGGGTGTGGCCCCATCGTTCACACCGATCACCGGGATGCCGGTGGCCATCGCTTCGGCCGTGGTGCGCCCGAAGGCCTCGTGATGCGCCAGCGACAAGGCCACGTGCGAGCGGAGGAGAAGATTGGGTCCTCGATTCGATGGAGAAGAATCGAACCATCATCGGATTCCAATCTCCGGTCGGACAAGCTCTCATGTTGGCAGGCCATTCGGGACAACCCGTGTCCTCCTATGCGGCTCTCAGCCCGCAGCCGGTACAGACTAAGGCAGATCTGCTGAG
>JBGTAJ010000127.1:0-2483 GCA_041749915.1 Flavobacteriales bacterium | reverse complement strand
GCTCACATCGAAGGTGGAGTCCGTAGCCGAGACCATCATGGCATCGCCGTTCGACACATCATCGATGGTAATGCTCCCGTAGGTGACGATGCCCCAGTAGTATCCGCCGAAGTACAGTTGATGCGGCTCCGCGGCCTGCCGGTGGATGCAAAGGGGCACATCGCGTTGGTTGCCGCCGGCCCTCTGCGCCCAGACCACATCACCATCTCCATCCATCTTCAGGATCGCAATGTCCTCGCCACCGGCACTGGACAGGGAGGTACCGAAGAAATCGACCGTGGCATTGAACTGCACGGCGACAAAGGCATTTCCTTGTCCATCCGCAGCCGCGCTCCAACTCAGGTCTCGTTGTGTGGACCCCGTGCTCCTACCCCATTGGTAGTTCCCGTCCGCATCGAACTTGAGGATCATGAAGTCGTCGTTGCTGCTCACCGAAACAAGCGTGTCATCCGGCAGGAACATGCTTCCCCACAGCCTGCCCACCATGAACACATTGCCCAGGGTATCTGCTGAAATGCCCATGCCTTCATGATCACCTGAACCGTAGCTGTTCGCCCAAAGCGCATTGCCGTCGAGGTCGCATGCCATTACGAAGGCCTTGCCGGAGTTCGAGGTGTTGGAGATCGACAATCCATCGAACTCACCAACTGCAAAGCTGAACTGCCCGGTAACGAACAAGCGATCATTGGCCACACTGATCGATCGTGACGATTTACCCTGACCGAGGCCCGTGCTGATCTTGGCCCACCTCAACGTACCAGTGCTGTCGTAGCTCGCCACGAAGACCTGGCGTTGGTTGTTATTCGTGATCTGGAGTGGATCGAAGCGCACGGTGAACCCGCCCACGAAACCCGTGATGAACACATCGCCTTCCGGGGAAACGGCAATGCCACGGGCCTCATCATTGGAACTGCTGCCGGCACGGCGGGCCCAAAGACAGGTTCCATCCACATCGTAGCGCGCCACGAAGATGTCATCGCCGGTGTACGAACCCAAGGTGATGTCTCCGCTGAAGACCGCACTGCCATTGTAGCTGCCGGTGATGTAGATCCGGTCCTCCGCATCGATGGCGATGTCATAGGCCAAGGCGTCATCGAATGTGACCAACACACTCCGCACCCACAGGCAATTCCCTGCCGCATCGTACTTCGCCAACACACCAGCGGTATTGCTTCCCGTAGTGATGGTGCCGCAGCCGAACTCGGATGTCCCCCTTACGCTCCCGGCCCAGTAGGCATTGCCCTGGCTATCCGTGGCGATACCATAGCACTGATCCACATTGCTGCCATCACCGGCGCTGACGGCCCAGTTCCACACCTGGGCATGCAACACGGCGAAGGAAAGAAGGGACAGGATAAAGGCAAGCGTACGCATGGCGCAAAGGTCGGCTGAGTCGGGCCAAATTGCCGCCCGTTGACCCGTTGCTTACCGAACCATTGGTCCCGGCTCTTCGGCCGCTCATGTATTCCGTCCCTTCGGCAACAGGCTTTCACGCATCTTCGCACGACCCAAAATCATCCACCCCATCATGGAACTCGTCATCAACGGACTCAGCAAGACTTACGCGAACGGCGTAAAAGCGCTGGACAATGTGACCCTCACCATCCCGACCGGGATGTTCGGCCTACTGGGTCCCAATGGGGCCGGCAAGAGCTCCCTGATGCGGATCCTGGCCACCCTGCAAGAGGCAGATGCCGGCACGGTGACGCTGGGCGGGATCGATGTCTTGAACCAGAAGGATGAGGTGCGCAAGGTGCTGGGCTACCTGCCGCAGGAGTTCGGAGTGTACCCGCGGGTGAGCGCCTATCAGATGCTCGATCACATCGCCCTGCTGAAGGGGGTGATCAACAACGGACAGCGGAAGGACCTGGTGGAGGCGCTGCTGCAGAAAGTGAACCTGTGGGAGCACCGCAAGCGCCGCATCGCCGGATTCAGTGGAGGCATGAAGCAGCGCTTCGGGATCGCCCAATCGCTCATCGGCGAACCCAAGCTCATCATCGTGGATGAACCCACGGCCGGCCTCGATCCCGGCGAGCGCAACCGCTTCTACAACCTGCTCACCGAGATCGGCGAGAACGTGGTGGTGATCCTGAGCACCCACATCGTACAGGACGTGCAGGAACTCTGCCGCAACATGGCCATCATCAACAAGGGACAACTGCTTTTCGCCGGAGCGCCGAACGATGCGCTACAGGAGGTGAAGGGACGCATCTGGGAGAAGAGCATCGCCAAGAGCGAATTGGAGGCTCAGCTCGCCACGCACCGCGTGATCAGCAACAAGCTCATCGCCGGCCGGCCGGTGATACACGTGTACAACGAGACCCGCCCCGATGAAGGCTTCGCTGCCGTGGAGCCTACGTTGGAGGACGTGTTCTTCAGCCACATCAACGGGACCGCCCAAACCGTCGCGGCATGACCTGGCGGCTTACCCTGATCGAAGTGCGCCATTGGCTCAGGCAGCCCATGGTGTACATCTTCCTGCT
>JBGTAJ010000126.1:0-6856 GCA_041749915.1 Flavobacteriales bacterium | reverse complement strand
CCCGCCTGGCCTACACGCAGTACCTCACCCTGTGCGGCGGCAAGGCCGATCCCGAGCGCGCCGTATTGCTCCTGCACTCCAAGCTGCTGGGCGAACGGGCTGATGATGTACACACCGTAAAGGACGCGTTGGCGTCCGATGCCCGCTTCGAGCAGCTCACGCCGGAGAACCTCGCACACCCGGCCAAAGGCCTGCGCTACACCACCATGCTCAAGTACAAGGGGCTGGACAAGCCGCTGGTGATCCTGGTGCTGCCACCCACGATCACGTGGGGCAAGAAACTGTACCACCAGTTGCTGGTGGGAGCCAGCCGGGCGAGCGTGAAGCTGTGTGTGCTGGCGCCCTCGGCGTAGGAGACCGTTACCGGTACGGCATGGCCTGCCGGATGTGGTGTTCAGGTGGCGTCGTCCAGGTCCAGCAGTTCGTCGGGCACATCGAAGGAGGCGGCATAGAGCAGGTCGTCTGCCTCGGCCTGGAAGCGTGCGAAGGCGGCGAGGTACCAAGCCGGGTCCCGCGGCCCCTCGGTGCCCCGGCGCGGGGTGGCCACGGCGTAGAAGTCGCCGTTCTGCCAGGGCTCGATGCCGTGGATGCCCAGCCCCAGCGTGCGCACCCGTTCCAGCACCACGGCGAACTCCCCTGCCGTGAAGTAGGCGATGACGGGACTGTCGAACCCGTCGTTATGGTCACGCAGGCCATGGAACACGTGCGTCCGCAGGAAACGCTCCCTGGTCTCGCGGCGTTGCTGCTCCTGTTCATCTTCCATCATGCGCGGGCTTCAGTGGTGATCACGGTATGAGCGCCCCCCCACCTCCTGCAATTCTGTGGCATGCAGCGGATGGCAGGTAAAGAACAGCACCTGCCGTTGCTGGGCGAAAGCGCCGATGGCCTTGGCGGCCGCATTGCGGCGTGCGGGGTCCATGTCGGTGAAGGGGTCGTCCATCACCAGGAAGCCGGTATCGTCCTTCAGGTAGAGCTCCGCCAGCGCCAGGCGGGTGGCCAGGGCCAGCGAGCCCAGGGTGCCTTGGGAAAGCCGTTCCGGGGGTAGGGAGCTCGCGTCCTTCACTTGCGCGGGTGTGGTGCCTTGGAGATGTACGGATGCGGGTTTGAGCAGTGGACCCGGACGCGGATAGCGCTCCAGGTCTACCTCATGACCGTTGGTTCATCAAAAGCACCTGAGGGTTGATCACCGGCAGGATGGCACCGTCCAAATACGTGCCCTTGGTCCGTTCGAGCACCATACCGCGCGCCGTACTGAAGAGGATGCCCATCAGGGTGTTGCCAAGAAGACCATGAATGCCGGGTCCGTTCTCGCTCTCGACTTTGAATTCCCCGATGTTGTCCACATGGACTTCAAAGTCGAAGGCGTAGCCCGCTTCCACCCCGATCGGATCACCCTGGGCATCCTGTCCTTCGAGTTCGATGAACAGGCGGCTTCGCACGCGTTTGCCCTTCCAATCAATGCCGGAGCTATGGCCGAAATCCACCTTCACCCTATCCGGGCGCTGCGGGGCTTCCAGAAAGGCATCGGTGGCATCCAAATGGCCGCGGACCATCTCGATCCGCACGATATGGATCAGCTCAGGCACCACCTTGGGGACTGAGACCTGGCCCAAGGCGGTAGTGGATCTCTTTTTTAAAGCGGGCATCAGGCAACGAGTTCGGACTCCAGCTCAAGTGGAACACCCATGGGCTTCAGGGTGCCCCCCGAGCGGCGCTGGTAACGCTGGTTGTTATCGGCGTACACGCTGGCATAGGTCACCTGTCCCTGCTGTTCCTGAACAGTGAGCGGGGTAAGGATGATGTCGGCCCCGAGGGCATCCTCCATGCGGGTGATGCTCTCGAGGGTGAGGTTGTGCAGGCCGCTGAGAAGGCGGCTCACCTCGCTGGGCTGCTTGCCCATGAGCTTTGCCAGTTCCAGCTGGGTGATGCCTTTGGCGCGCATCAGCGCGCGCACCTGCTCTGCAATGGCCAGGTTCTTCGCCACATACCGCTTGGTGGCGGGGCTCACGCGGGCGCGCAGGCGATCGGTGACGGTCATGTTCTTTTCAGTGCTCATGCTTCCAATTCCAGGTCTCGTTCGTAGTGGATGTCCGTCCGGCCTTTGGTCCATGTGATGTCTCCGGCCGTAAAGGCGTCATTGATCGATCGCGCCAGCTTGTTGGCACGCTTGAAGTGGGGTCCTACCGCTGGGCAATCCTGCGCTGCGCGGACCTTCGGGGATTTCACATCTCCGTTGAACAGCACCACCACATGGTCGTTCAGGGGCAGGCAGTACAAGCGCATCTGGCCCGTGCCCAGTTCCTCACTGGCGAACCGGTTCTGGGCCTTCGCCTTAAACGTCGGCGGAGGCAGCGCGCTGGCGGCGCCTTCGAACCGAAAATACCCATTGGTGTAGGGCTTTCGGACGTCCTCCGCGATGCGTTCAAGCCAGGTGATCATGTGGTCCAACTCCTTTTCGATCTCACTGTTGTTCTTGCCCTTCGCCTCCATCCGTTCCAGAAAATCCTCGAACTCGTTCCTGGCCGCTCCGTTCCGGCGCACGGTGAAGTAGCGAAGGTTGCGGAACTCCCATTGGGGCAGTGACTCGAGGACAAAGTTATTCACATATATGTGAATTAGCAAGTTCGGGTTACGGTCGATCGGTCAAAGGACCCCATACACTGTGCCTTGCCCATTGGAGCATGGCCATTGGCAATATACCGGAAGGCCCCGAACTTATGCCATCGTTACACTGACATCTCCCTGGACCACCTCCTGTAATTCTGCGGCATGCAGCGGATGGCAGGTAAAGAAGAGCACCTGCCGTTGCTGGGCGAAAGCGCCGATGGCCTTGGCGGCTGCTGTGCGGCGTGCGGGGTCCATGTCGGTGAAGGGGTCGTCCATCACCAGGAAGCCCTTGTCGTCCTTCAGGTAGAGCTCTGCCAACGCCAGGCGGGTGGCCAGGGCCAGCGAGCCGAGGGTGCCTTGGGAGAGCAGGCCTGTGGGTAGGGAGGTCGGTCCGCTCACCTGCGCGGGTGCGGTGCCTTGGAGCTGCACGCCCGTGTAGCGCCCACCCGTGAGGGCATTGAAGTGGGTGGAGATCGCTGCGGTGAGCCCTTGCAGGGGATCGCCCTCGCCGCGCGCGGCGATCACGTCCTCCAGTTTCTTCCGGATGCGCAGCAGGGCCTCGCCTTCAGCGAGCTGGCGTTGGAACTCCCGCTCCTTCAGTTCCAGTTCGGCACGTAGGTCTTCGGCGGTGCGCTCCGGCGTGGTGGCCTCCAGCCGGGTGCGCTCCTGCGTCACCTGGTCCATCTCCAGCTTCACGCTTTCCTGGGCGCGTTCGCGGGCATCCAGGAGTTTCAGGTAGTCCGCCACACTGGAAAAGCCCTCGGGTAAGGCAGGCAGTGCGGCCAATTCGGTCCGTGCGCCACCTAACTGTCCCTTCCGCTCGATCACCTTTTCCATCAGGGCGTCCACGTCGCCATGCTCCTTCTTCCACTGTTGCACCTTTGTGCTTTCCTGCTCGGCCTCGGCCTTCAGCTTGGCTTGCTGTGCCAGGGCCTCGTTCTTCTCCTGCTCCAGCACCGGCAGGGCGCGGGTCTGGGGAAGGGTGGCCAGGGCCTGCATCTCGGTGGCCCACTGTTCGGCGCTGCGGCCTTGCAGGGCGGCGGTGTACAGGCCTTCCTTGGTCTTCACCTCTCGCGCCAGTTCTTCGTGGGCCTTGGCGGCGGCCTCTGCGGCAGCAGTGCTTTCGTGGCCGAGTTTCTCCAGGCCCTCCACATGCCTGCCCTTGGCAGCCTCGAGCTTCGTGAAGAGCGCATCCACGTCCTCCATGCCGCTCTGCACGCTGATGCGCAGGTCACCGGCCTCCACGGTGAACTTTCCGGCCGCGTCCCCCTTCCAGGGTTGCCCCGGACCGAGCACGATGGTCTCGGGCGCTTCGGTGCCGCGCTGCACCGTGACGCTGCGCTCGCTGCTGCATTCCAGTTCGGCCAGCAGTTTCTGTGCTTCGATCTGGATGCGCAGCGACTCGATCTGCTGCTCCAGCTTCTTGATGTCCTTAATGGCTTGGGCGTCCACCGGCCGTGCAATGGCCAGCTTCTGCACAGCTTCATCCCAGGTGGCCTTTGCGCTGGTGAGCCGCTGGTACCCTTGCCGAAGGCTTTCAGCGGCGACGTGCTGGCGGGCAGCGGCGAGTTCGGCATCCAGTCGCGTAAGGCTTTCCCCCAGGCGGGTGTGCTCCGCGTCCTTGGCGGCGATCACTTGGTCGGCACCGGGCCAGGCGGTCACGATGGCCATGAGGGCTTTCTCCTCATTGGTCAGGCGGGTGACCTTTTCTTCCAGGGCACCTCGTTGGCTGAGGCCTTGGCGCAGGTCTTTCCCTTGGTGGATGAAGTCCGCGTCCTTGGTCAACGCTTCCTGCGCCTGGGCCAGTCGGGCGTTCACCGCATCCAGTTCATGCTCATAGTGGACCACGGCATCGTGTTGGCTGCGCAGCGTCTCCACTGCGTAATAGGACTGCAGCACCGGCCCCAGCTTGTTCTTCCAAGGGTTCATGATGCCCCGGCCTGCTTCCGGTCCTCGGGTGCGCACATCCCAGCGGCTGAAGTGATCGTCGACCCGTTCATCGAGGGCCGCGCCGAGCTTCTCCGGCGCCACGTCTCCCGGGATGGCCGCAGCGCCCTTCATCAGGGCATGCACATCATCGAGGCTGGTTCCATGGTCGGCGAGTTGCTCCACGGTGGAGGCCAGCTGGGCTTGTTTGGTGAAGAGCACCTGCTGCCACGTGGCAGTGTTGAGGCGGAGCAGTTCGCGGAGCTTCTCCTGCACCTTGGCGGGGTCGGCAAGGGGTGCAGCCCCATCGGCCTGAAGGCGCGAGGCACCGCCGGCGCCCCAGGTCTTCTCCAAGGACCATGTGGAGTCTGCCGCCTCGAAACGCAGTGTGACCCGTGCATGGTCGCCGCCCGGCAGTGGATAGCAGGGACCCATGGTATCGCGCAACCTGGCCGGTGTCAGGTTGGTGGGCGTGTGCAGCACATGCCAGAGCGCGTTGCTCAGCGTGCTCTTGCCGAACTCGTTGGGTCCTTCCAGCACGTTGAGGCCGTCGTGCAGGCTGATGCTGCGGTCCACAGTGGCGCCAAAGGGATGGAGGCGGAGGGTGAGGAGCTTCATCGCTTGGTGAGGTCTTCGATCAGTTGAAGGGCGGAGTGGGCATCGCCGGGGTGTTCGGCATCGGCCAGCAGCTCGGTGAGCAGGGCGTGCGGCAGGGTGCCTTCGGGGAAACGGCGTGCGATGGTCGCGGCATCCAGCAGGTGGTCTATGTCCTGATCGCGGTCCACATGGAGGAAGGTGCTTGCCAGCCCCTCCACCCAGGTGTTCAGTGCGGCGAGGTCCGCTTCGGGAAGGCAGCCGCTCAACTGCAGGTCCAGCACCGTATTCGGTGCGTCCAACTGTTCACACTCCCGCTTTAGGGCATCGATATCGTTCGCGTGCCGCAGGTCCCTTTTCAGGCGCAGGAAGCGCACGCCACCCGTGGTGAGCTGTTTGTGTTCACATGCGCCATCGGCCCCCAGTTCGATCCACCAGGCATGTCCCGGGTGCGTACACTTCACCGAATCAGGTGTGTGGATGCCGGGCATGAAGTAGGTGGGCCTGCCCGTGGTGCCAGGTGCCGGTGAAGGCACGTGGATGTGACCCAGCAACCAGGTGTGCAGGCCTGATGCGCGCAGGTCGGATTCGCGCATGTTGAAGTAGCGCTGGTCGGCATCCAAGCCCAGGCCTTCCACGTTGCCGTGTGCCAGGCCGATGTGCAGCATACCCGCGTCCTTGGGCTCATCGGCCACCCAGCCGGTCACCGGTTCCGCGCTGTACTTGCTGGGGCAGGGGCAGGCGTAAAAGCGCACTGCGCCCTCTTCCAGGGTGAAGTCCTTGGTGCCCTGTGCGGTGAAGGCCAGCACCGTGCTGCCCTCGGCTGCCTTGCGGAAGGTCTTCCAGAGCTTGCTGTCCGGGCTTTCGCAGAAGTCGTGGTTGCCGGCCAGTACCAATACGGCCTCGCCCGCGAAGTGCTCCAGGACATCCACCGCACGCTTGACGTCTTTGGCTGTCACGGAGAGCTTGTCGAAGAGGTCGCCGGCCACCACGAAGAAGTGTGCATCCCGCTTGTTGGCGTCGGCCACCATGCGCTCCAGCGCATCGAAGCGCTCCTTGAGCAGCCGGTCGCGCACGGCATCGGGATACTGGTTGAAGGAGATGCCGATGTGGTTGTCGGCGGTGTGGTAGATGCGGATGGGCATGGGGTGGCTGAATGGGGAGAGCGGAAGGAACAGGGGAGGGGCGCACTGCGCTACTTGTGCGATCCCCCTTCAGGCGGATGCGCGAAGGGATGGAAGGCCACGTACGCACCCATGAACGAAGGAGAGGGTGCATGGAAGGCGAACTTGACGGCCAGCGGATCGGGGAAGGTGTCCGTCCAGGTATCGATGTTCTCCTCGCCGAGGTCCAGGTCGTCGCTGTCCACGTCCTCGCTGTCCATCAGCAGATCGAAGAGAGGGCTGCGCAACTCGAAGCCCTCATCGTGGGCGATGAAGAGGGTGTGCACACAGGGCGCGAGCTCCACGCTCTCGCTGTCCGTGGAGGGGATCACGTGCTGGCCGCAGAAGGGACAGAATACATCCACGTTGGACAGGTCGCTGTATTCCACGCGCTGGATCTTCCTGGGGTGGGGTCGTACGGTCATGGGTGAAGGGGTTTGCTGCATTGAAATGTCCGGGAGGGGAAAAGGTTACCGCCGCCCTCCGTCCGTCGCCGGGCAAGGTAGCGGAAGCGCCCCGGGTAACCTTTTGCCGGTGCCGCCCATGTTCTCACGGAGCACCACCAG
>JBGTAJ010000125.1:0-5429 GCA_041749915.1 Flavobacteriales bacterium | reverse complement strand
CTCTTCGGTCCGCGCTTCGATCCACAGATTACCAACAACGATCAACAGGTTATGAGTCTCCCCCAAACCCCCTCGTTGAAAACCCAACAACATCAACAACAACAGTGATCAAGATCATGACACACTTAATCTAACAGACCCTTATATCAGTTTTTTGCCTGACAACTGTTTGCACCTTCGTCCCCGACCGTGAGATCCGCTCCTCCCCCCCCACCCCGACCGGCCGCCCCAGCAGCCCTGTCCCGCTGGTTCCACATCGCCTTCCTCGACCTGTTCGTGGCCGCCATCATCGGGGTGCTGCTGCGCGGCATGTTCATCTGGGAAATCCCCTTCGTGCGCTTCCGCCCCTGGCTGCACGGCCATTCCCACACCGCCCTCCTCGGCTGGCTCTTCATCGGCACCGTAGTGGTGCTCATCCACGACGGTGGGCGGGGTGCCCTCACCACCCGCCTGCGCCAACTGCTCCTCGGCCTGCAGGGGGCCGTGCTCCTCATGCTCGTCAGCTTCCCGCTCCAAGGCTATGGGGCCGTCTCCATCACCGCCTCCACCCTGCACATGGTCCTGGCCTTCTGGGTGCTCGCCATCCTGTGGCGCAGCAGCCGCAGTTGGCCTGCAGCCGGCAGCGGGCGCCTCACCCGCTGGGCCATTCTCCTGTTCGTCCTATCCACCTTAGGCGTGCTGGCCATCGGGCCCATCATCGCCACAGGTAACCAGGGGAAGGAGATCTACTACTGGGCCGTGCAGTTCTTCCTGCACTTCCAGTTCAACGGCTGGTTCTGGTTCGCCGCCATGGCCATCGGGGCCCGCTGGACCGAACGCCAGGGCTTTGACCTCCACCTGGACCGCCTGACCTTGGGCCTCTGGATCGCCTCCGCCGTGCTCACCTACGCGCTGGCCATCGCCTGGAGCGAACCCCACCCCGCCGTCTTCGCCACCGTATCCCTGGCCGTGGCGCTGCAGGTATGGGCGGCCGTGCGCACGCTGTCGCTCCTACGCCGCTTCAAGGCCCAGGCCCTGGAGCAGTTCCCCCGCTGGGCCCGTGTGCTGGTGGGCATCGCCCTGGTGTCCATGGCCCTCAAGGTGCTCGTGCAGGCCTCCGTGGCCATCCCCGCCGTGGCCATCATGGCCTTCACCCTTCGGCACTACGTCATGGGCTTCATCCACATGAACACGCTGGGGACCATGACGATGCTGCTCTTGGCCTACGCCGTGGTGTACACCTGGTGCGACCTGCGCCAGGGCCTGGCACGCACCGGTCTCGTGCTGCTCATCACCGGCATCCTCCTTTCAGAACTGCTGCTCTTCGCACAGGGCACCTTCTTCTGGGCCGGCCGGGGCATGATCCCGGGACACTACTGGCACCTCTTCCTCACCTCAGCCCTCATGCCTGTCGGCGTGGGACTGATGCTGTGGAGCGGATGGAGGAACGGACATGCGCTCGCCTGAAGCGGGCGGTCCTGCTTGGGATCATCCCTCAGCCGATCTTCCGATCCACCCTCAGACCTTGTCCACCACCACCCGGTAGCCCGGGTCCTCCATCACGTTCACGTCGATCACATCGCCGGCGTTCTTCAGCAGCTGGCGGCAATCGGCGCTCAGGTGGCGCAGGTGCAGCTTCTTGCCCGCCTCACGGTAGCGTTCGGTGATACGGTTCAGGGCCTCGATGCCGCTCATGTCCACCACGCGGCTCTCGGCGAAGTCGATGATCACCTCCTGCGGGTCCTGCGCGATCTCGAACTTCTCCGTGAAGGCCTGCACACTGCCAAAGAAGAGCGGACCGAAGATCTCGTAGTGCTTCACGCCCTGCTCATCCGTGTACTTGCGGGCGCGGATGCGTTTGGCGTTCTCCCACGCGAAGACCAGCGCGCTGATGACCACCCCGATGAGCACCGCCACGGCCAGGTTGTGGAACAGCACTGTGACGCCCGCCACCACCACCATCACGAACACATCATGACGGGGCATGCGACCGAAGCTGCGCAGACTGGCCCACTCGAAGGTGCCGATGGCCACCATGAACATCACACCCACCAAGGCCGCCATGGGCAGCCGTTCGATCACCGGTGCGGCGAACATCACGAACACCAGCAGCATCACCGCGGCCACGATGCCGCTCAGGCGGGCACGGGCACCGCTGCTCACGTTGATCAGGCTCTGACCGATCATCGCACAGCCGCCCATGCCGCTGAACACACCGCTCAGGATGTTCGCCGTGCCCTGCGCCACACATTCCTTGTTGCCCCGGCCGCGCGTGTTGGTGATCTCGTCCAGCAGGTTCAAGGTCAGCAGGCTCTCGATCAGGCCCACGCCCGCCACGATCCCCGCGTAGGGCAGAACGATCATCAGCGTCTCCCCCGTGAAGGGCACCGCAGGGATGTGGAAGGGCGGGAACCCTCCGGCGATGCTCGCGATATCACCCACTGTGCGGGTGTCGATGTTCAGGCCGATGATGATGCCCGCCACCACAAGGATGGCCACCAGCGAGGCCGGGATCACTTTGCTCAGCTTGGGCATCAGCCAGATGATGGCCATCGTCAGCGCCACAAAACCCACCATCACCCACAGCGGTGTGCCGCTCATCCAGCTACCGTCCACGTTCTTGAACTGGGTCAACTGCGCCATGAAGATCACGATGGCCAGGCCGTTCACGAAACCGAACATCACCGGGTGGGGCACCAGGCGGATGAACTTGCCCAGACGCAATACACCGGCCAGCACCTGCATGATGCCGGCCAGCACCACCGTGGCGAACACGTATTCCACCCCATGCCGCGCGGCCAGCGCCACGATCACCACCGCGATGGCGCCCGTGGCCCCGCTGATCATGCCCGGTCTGCCGCCGAAGATGCTGGTGATGAGGCCCACCACGAAGGCCGCATACAGGCCCGTGAGCGGCGAAAGGCCCGCGATCAGCGCGAAGGCCACCGCCTCCGGGATCAGCGCCAGGGCCACGGTGAGGCCGGAAAGCACCTCGGTGCGGTGGTCCACTTTCTGGCTGAAGTCGAACAAACGGATGTACTGGCGCACGTTGCGTCGGATATGGGTTCGTGAAAGGCTCAGGTGTGCGGACCGCTGAACGATCACGAGGTCCGGCCGTTGGACCACCTCGACCCGGATCACCGGGGGAGCTCCACTGAAAGCGGCCGTGAAACTAAGCCTTTCCCGGGGCTTCGACCGATCCGCTTGCGAGGTGAACGCCCCGTTGGACAAAGCGCCTTGGACGAGCGAAGCGATGAATTACCGCGTGGCGCAGAGCCCCGCGCCAGCACAGCTCCTCACGGAATGCTGAACGCGATACTGGCCGTGAAGAAGGTGTTGGTCCTGCTCGGGCCGCCGTCCGCATCCACAAAGACCGCGTCCTCGCTGCTCAGGCTGCGCGCCTCCATGCGCCAGAGGACGTTGGGGCTGACCCAGTGGTCGAAGTTGAGCGAGTAGCCCAGTGTGCGGAAACCGTTCGGCGTGCCGGTGGCGATGATCACGCCCTGCTCATCCTGGTAATACTCCACGCGGGCGGCCAGGAAGCTCTTCTCACCCAGCCTGTAGCGCGGGATCAGGATCGGGGTGATCCAGGTGCCGCTGCCTGCCTGTCCGGTAGGCAGGCTGTCTCCGCTGGCCGCTTGTTCCACGCCGATGTCGCAGCCCATGATCACACCGAAACGTTCGGTGATCTGCAGTTGCGCGTACAGGTTGTTGAAGATCCGCAGCTGGCTCACGCTGTCCGGCTTGTCGTTGCCCACGAAGGTGCTCCAGTTCAGCGTGGTGCGGCCGTTCGGCCGGTAGGTGAGCTGTGTGCCGGCAGCGGGCGTGTTGTTCCCATCCACCCGGGTGATGCGCTGCCAACCGTTCAACAACAAGCCGCTGGCGTACCACCTGCCATCGTCACTGGTGTAGCTCACCCGTGCACCGGCCTCGTAGTAGGGCGTGTTCTCCGCCAGCAGACTGCGCGTCAGGGTCCAGCAGTCCTTGCCGATGGCGCTCTCAAAGCCGATGTGGCTGGGCAGGATACCCACGTCCAGCCAAAGGTCCTTCCGCGTGCTCAGCCTGACCCCGGCGTTCGCCTCGAACACGTTCCGCAACAGCTCGGGCTCGGCGGCCAGGTTGTACTGCGCGTAGGTCCCGGCCATCAGGGCGAAGTTGCCGCGCACGTTCTTCCCGGCATAGGCCAGCTTCACCATGCCCATGTTCAGGTTCACCTCGTTGTGGCGGTTGAAGCTGTAGAAGAAGTCCGGACGAAGATGGTCGTCCGGCTGAGCCATATCAAAGCTGTAGTAAGCCTCGGCGTACGCGCTGAGCGTGATGGCACTATCCAGCTTCTGTGCGCTGGTGCTAAGCACAAGGCCCAAGGCGGGAAACAGTAGCAGGCGTTTCATGCGGTCATGGCGTCGAACGCCAGGTTGATCTCGAACACGTTCAACGTGGTCATGCCGGACACACCAACAAAGATCCGAAACCTTGGTCATCGATCGCGCCCCGTCGGACCCGGCACACGCACGACCACAATAACAAGCACCACCAAGGCCGCCGCACCCGTCACCGCAAAGGTCGCGGTGGGGCCGAAGGCGTACCACAGCCAGCCAGCGAACGCACTGGCGAACAGCGCGCACAGGCTCTGGAGCCCCGCATAGGTGCCCATGGCCGTGGCCGTCTCCGTGGGGGGGACCAGGCTCCCGATCCATGCCTTGGCAACACCCTCCGTGGCTGCGGCATAAAGCCCGTAGCCCAGGAAAAGCACCACCATCACCACCAGCCCCTGCGCCCGCGCCATGCCGAAGTACACCCCTGCAAAGAGCAGCAGTCCGACCATGAACACGCGCTTTAGCCCCACGCGGTCCGCCAGAGCACCCAGCGGAAATGCGAAAAGGGCGTAGACGAGGTTGTAGAAGATGTAGACGCCGATGGTGCCCGTGTCGCTCAGCCCCGCGTTCTTCGCCTGAAGCAGCAGGAACACGTCACTGCTATTGAACAATGCGAAAAGCAACAGGGCGCTGGTGAGCCGGCGATAGGCGGTGGGGCCGGTCCGCCAGTAGTTCAGGAAGGACAGGAAGGAAAAGGGCCTCACAGGCCCCGCCACCGTCTGTCGGCTCTCCTTCAGCAGCAAGGACAGGGCGATGGCGAGCACGCCAGGCGCGAAAGCGATGAGGAACAGCGGCACGTAATCCTCCGGGTTGAAGTGCAGGTACACCAAGGCCAGCGCGGGGCCCAGCACGGCACCCAGCGTATCCATGCTGCGGTGGAAACCGAACACGCGACCCTTCGTGGCCGGCGTGGCCTCATCGTTCAGCAGCGCATCGCGTGCACCCGTGCGCAGACCCTTGCCCAGGCGGTCCATCGTCCGGGCGAAGAAGATCCATAATGGAGCCACCAGCACCGCCATCATCGGTTTGCTCAGGGCGCTGAGCGCATAGCCCCATTGCACGAAAGGCGCACGC
>JBGTAJ010000124.1:0-18921 GCA_041749915.1 Flavobacteriales bacterium | reverse complement strand
CTCTTCGGTCCGCGCTTCGATCCACAGATTACCAACAACGATCAACAGGTTATGAGTCTCCCCCAAACCCCCTCGTTGAAAACCCAACAACATCAACAACAACAGTGATCAAGATCATGACACACTTAATCTAACAGACCCCGTGCGTTCAAACTGTAGCTTCATCACGCATTAACAACCTACGAACGAACTGAACCCGAACGTCCACGCCTTGTACCGTCCACTGATGCGCACCCTTACCACTCTCCTGATCGCTTTCGTGCACCTGCACGGCGCTGCGCAATTCGACAAATTCTCCTTCCGCCACAACTACGCCTTCATCGAGGATGGTCCTACGCTTACGCCGTTGAAGGGCACCTACCGTGTGGAGTTCATCGGGCGCGGGCAATACTGGACCGTGAGCGATCCTCGCTGGACTGTTCACCACCCCGGTCAGCCGCGCAGTTTGACACCCTGCATCAAGGTGAACGGCGCGCCCCTGATGGTGGTGGAAATGGACCGGATCTTCGGTTATCCGGATAACAAGCTGATAGTGCTGCGCGGAACGGACACCATGATCGTGGACCTGAACCTGGACGGGCGCATGGAAACGCTCATGTTGGAGCGGACCGCCAAGCTCGGTGCGCCGCCGCGTCCGCCGGTGCTGCTGCCCTTCCGCAAGGGCTGGTTCTCCAATATCGATCTGGTGCTGGAGCCGAACACGATCGCGCTCACCGAACGCTTCGATCTCCTCTGGAGTGCTGAAGGCGAGGAGTTGCGTGGACTCTACCACACCAAGCACCACAGCTTCACGCTCGAGATGGACGGGTTGCGCACCGGTCCCGTTTCCATCGTGATCGATCGCGACCCCAACTACGCGCACCACCAGCTGGAGTTCCCAGCCAGCGGACCCGGCACACGGTTCGAGCTGTACCTGCAGGACAGCACCGGTGTGCCCAGCACTGAGCCGACCCTGCGCGTGGACATGCCCGCTGATGGAGAGACCGGCACATGGGTGGACGTGACCGCGTTGCCCGGTGGCCGTTATACCGCCTACCTGCGGTGGGGTGATGTGGAGAGCCTGTTCCTGTTGACGTTCGGGTGGTGAACTGGTTCCCATGCGTTGCTGTCCCTTCCTCCTTCTCGCGCCCTTGGGCCTCTTCGCCCAACCCGCCCCGCCTTCGTTCTGCTTCGTGTTGGCCGAGGACCGCGCGGTCGTTCGGCCGTTCGGGACCGAAGTGCGCGTGATCCAGCACTACCAGGAGCGGGTGCCCTACGTGGGTGTGAACGGCACGTGGTTGAAGCCGGAAGAAGCGCTGCCGTTGCAAGCTGGACCGCTGTTCCGCGACAGCGCATCACATTGGACCGTGTACCATCCGGTCGAAGGCATGGCGGGGTCGTACGTGTTGATCATCCAGCGGAAGGACACCATGCGCATCGACCTGCCCGAGGACCCGAAGCCCTTGAACGAGCGTGCATGGGCGCGCGCCGATCGCGCCACGCCGGAGGTGATCCGATTCCGGAAAGGTCATTTCGCTGTGGAGGAACTCATTGCGGATCAATGGGCCGTTGAAGCCGCTGATACGCTGGCGAAGAGTCTCGTCGCCGAGGATGAAGAGGCCTACAGGAACGAACTCTCAGCGTTGGACCAGTACTACCGCGACCAGCCACCGCCGGCACCACCATCTCCGCCGTACACGCCGCCACCGCCCATGACGGAGCAGGACTGGGAAGCCTACTGGGCGCAGCAACCACCGTTGAAGGAATCGCATCTGGATCGCGTGAGCGCCGATACGGTGTGGGTGCGGCTCACCGGTCGCGTAATGTTGAACGGAGGTTGCGCCAGTGGCATGCCCTTGTTCGGGGTGGAAATATTGACGGACACCGGCTGGGTGGAGCGCATTCCCTTCGATCTGACCCAGATGGATTGCGGCATGCCTTGGGCCGACTGGAACGAGCAGGTCGTGATGCTGCATCCCTTGCGCTGGTGGATCGCGGCGCATCAACCGGAAGGGAGCAGGGTGATGCGACCCGGGAGCTACCGGCTGTTCTTCGTGGGCGGTGATCTGAAGCGACGGTGGACGGAACAGTTCGCTGTCGAGTGAGGGTCGAAGCCTCCGTCATGGAGGTCTCTGCGATCACTGGTCCAGCGATAACTCGCGTAATTCCGGTTGCCCTTGTCTTCGCACGCCAAGCAACGGATCCGCAGGATCGCACCCCACGGATCCGTTATCTGGAAGCGGCTTCTGCTTCAACTCCCCACGCTCCCCAGCGACCGCAGGAGCTCGCCGATCTCCGCAAAGGAGCTCGGTTCGAAGACCAGTTCGGGCCGTTCGGAGGGAGAGACGGGGCGCAGGCACACATGGGCCTGTCCATCGATCACCGTGTAGGCGAAGAGCGTGGCGGGTTCGGTGCGGGCCACCAAGGGCGAAATGACCTGGCCGTTCCGGTCGTGGCCCATCTGCATCATGCTGCGGATGCGGTTGAAGACGAGGAAGACCTGTGCATCCCGGTGCCTGCGCCCGTCGGCCACCACGCTGTACTTCTGGTCCTCGGGCACATCGTAGAAACGGTCGCAGTTGATCCAGCCCAAGCGTGAGGTGGTGAACACATACGCGTTCAGGCCAGCGATGTCCGCGGTGTTCATGCTGTCCGATCGCAGGACGTACTGCTGCATGCTGGCGGCCCGGGTCTCCCGGTAGTTGGCCATCAGGGAATCGTAGCGGGCGCGCAGGGGCGCCATCATGCGGTCATAGCGCTCCCGCGCAGGCTGGAAGGTGCTGGTCTGCCAGGCCTGGTATTCCGCCTGTTTCAAGGAATCCCACTCGGCCTCGCGCTCCATGTAGCGCTGCAGCCGTTCCGGGTAGTTCGCGCATTCGCTCTCGTACAGGGAACGCTTCTTCTCATAGCGCTCCAGCTGCACGGCATGTTTCACCAGGGCCTGCTGGTAATGGAAGGCGGCCTGTTGGTCGGCACGATCGGGGAAGAGGAAGGCCCACCAGGGTCTTGCCCGCTGATAGCTCTCGGCACGCGGTGCGGTGGGCTCCTTGGGCAGTGTGGGCTCCACGGGTTTGACGGGCCTGCCGCCCTGGTCCTCCCGGAAGTGCGGGAAGCGGTAGGGGAGGCTGGGAGCAACGGGGTAGGGTGGCTCACGCCAGGTGGTCACGGTCGATACGGTGAGGGGCTTGGTGGTGGTGGTCCAGTCACTGCCGTCGCTGCTTTCGAAGAGCTCCATGCCTTCCTCCCGGCTGGCCGCGGGCAGCGCCACCTGCATCGGTAATACTGCCTGAAGGCGAAGCTCGTTGCCCTCACTGTCCATCGCGCGCACCTTCAGCATGCCTCCGGTCTCCAGCATGCGCGAACCGCTGCGGGTGCTCAGTTGATGGGCCAGCATGGCCTGCAGTCCCAGGGCTTCCGTCAGCTCCACGTCCACCGTGCCGCTAACCGGTCTGCCGTGGGCATCCACGAAGGCGTTGGCCGTGAAACTGAGCTGCGTTCCGGACGATCCCACCACCACCTGGTCCCGCGTGGGGTCGATGGGGAAGTGTTGCACCGTGCCTTCCATCAGCGCGCGGCGCAGTTCCTCGGTGTCTGCATAGCTGTGCAGGGTGTAGGTCACCTGCACACGGCGGTTGAGCGCCATGCCTTCGACATGCGCGTTGGTGGCCAGCGGGTCCAGCTCGCCGGAGCGGTCGATGCTCACGCGTGCGGCATCAACGCCGTGCTCCACAAGGTACTGCAGCACCGTTTCCGCGCGGGCCTGTGAGAGGGCCGCGTTGTAGTCCACGGAACCATCGCTGTCCGTGTGTCCGTGCACGGTGAAGGCATGATCGCCGCTGAGCTGAAGCGTGGCGATGAACGCGTCCAGTTCAGCCTGGGCGGCCGCTGTGAGGACACTTTCATCCTTGACGAAGTGGACCAGCAGTTCGTGGCGGGTGGTGGCCGCGAAGCTCAGTGTAACAAGGAGCAGGCAGAGCAGAAGGGTGATCGGGCGTGCCATGGTGAAGGGGTTTTGATCATGCTTGTCGAACGCCGTCCGGTGCCGGACCATTGTGTTCGTATACCCTTAATGCACACACTGCCGAAAGGTGACCCGATGAGGACCAAAAGGAGTTTCATACCGATCCCCGACCCTGCATACTACCATCTGGTACTGCTCACGTACGTCTCGCGCATATCACTTGGTCCGGTGGACCGTGCTTGCTTTGGCAGGTCCGCAACCTGCCCGCCCACCACATCGCCGTGCCATCACCAAGGCACCGGTCACCAGGTCGTTCGCAGGGCCCGTACCGGCTCTCCGGACCGACGCTGGCGGGAGGGCTCATGGCCCCTGAAAATGCAGTCACCTCTGCAATACGGTCATCACCGTAATTGCGGCGGAATTTTTCACGGGGCCTGTTGAAAAAGGGATCGTTGGTCCTTGTACGGAGCCGTTCAATGCTACACTTTTGCACCAACCAACCCCATTAACCATGAACAAAGCAATTCTACTCGCCGCTGTTGTTGCTCTTACCGCCAGCACCGCTGACGCACAGTACAAGCCCGCTGCCGGCGAGCGCACCCTCGAGGTGAACTTCGCTCCCCTGGGCGGCACGCCGATCAGCATCGGTGGCATCAAGTACCGTACCTTCAAGTCCGAGACCTCTGCTCTCCGTCTGGGTCTGTTCCTGGGCTACGGTAACAGCAGCACCGTGACGCAGGATGAGGACAGCGAACTGGAACTGGTGGAGCTGAGCGACAAGGAGAGCACCTTCAGCATCAACATCCAGCCCGGTATCGAGAAGCACTTCGCCGGTACCGATCGCATCTCCCCTTACATCGGTGGTGTGCTGGCCATCGGCTACGAGGCCACCACTGAGAAGGAAGAGTCGCAGGTCGCCGACCAGGGTGTGGGCACCACCACCACCAAGGGTGGTAACTTCTCCATCGGCCTGAACGCTGTGGCCGGTTTCGACTACTACGTGGCGGAGAAGCTCTACGTCGGTACGGAGATCGGTTTCGGCCTCGCCATGTCCAATGACATGACCAAGAAAGTGACCTACGACAACATCGAAGGCGCTGAGGACAGCGAGTCCAATGTGGACACCCAGTCCCGCTTTGACCTCGGCCCCAACGTGATCGGTCAGATCCGTCTGGGCTGGGCGTTCTGAGCTGGGCATTAAAACATCCCGCTCATGAAAACCAACATGATGAACAACAGGGGCACCGTCGCGGCCTTGGGCCTGTCGGTCCTGCTCGGTGGGGCCATCCTCACAGGGTGCTCCAAGGAATCTGCCGCACCGCCTGCAAAGGCCGAGCAGATCACGGACGTATCACTGCAGCAGCGTCTGTTGGAGAAAGCGGCCCAATTGCCTGCCATCGGCATCTACAACCGCCGGATGAACAAGGTGATCGTGTTCCGTCACAATGTGGACGGCAGCCGCAGTTTCAACTTCGTTGACCCTCCCGGTACGGGCATCAACTTCGCCAGCAGCAATGGTGGTGAATGGACCTGGTCCGAAAGCCAGGGTCTGATGATCCTGACCGAACCCAGCGCCGGCATCGGCGCAGGGGGCGGCACCGTGGTGGCAGGCAATGCCTCGCTCGATATCGGGCTGGCAGTGTGCTTCAGCATCGATGAGGAGGCCCTGGGCGCCGATCTCTTCGACACCGGTGTGGGCGAAGTGGCCGGAGTGATCGGCATCGCCGGTGATTTCGACGCGCTCGTCAACGGTGACTTCTCCGAGGACGAGGACGACATCTTCGACTACTTCCATGGCTTCGCCTACTACCTGGTCTATGCCGATGAGCTCAGCAACTCGAGCTACGAGGTATTGAACTGGGTGGAGGATCTCGATCAGCCGGAGGAGGAGCTTGAGGACTTCGGCTTCTCCTTCGTGGTCAGCTTCCAGAACGAGGGCGGTGTTTACATCTCCCGGGATGGCGAGTTGAACGTGAGCGGTGGATCCATCGGCTTCAACGGGAACTACTACGCCATCGAAGGCGTGGGCTTCTTCGACGATGAAGGGGAGGATGACGCCGATTTCAGTGTGGTCCCCGGTTTCGGTACCATGGGCTGTGACTGATCATCCAGATCGCTTGGTTTGCCCGGCGGGCCGCCTGAAAGGGCGGCCCGCTGTGCGTTCGCGCCCCTTGAAGCGCGGAAGTGAATACTGGACCTGACCATAGCGCCCGTCACTTAAGCCGGTGCGAATGGAATTGATCGGGCCGCGCTTCCCTGCGTCCAATGAAGTTCCAAGCCACGGTCAGCACCGGGCCGGTTTCGTAGAGATGTGGATATTCGTGGCATGATCGCCATCCGAATGCTCATCCCCGCAGCAGCTCTTCTGTTCGCTGCAAGCGCTCACGCCCAACCCTGCGACTGCCCCGCCACTTTTGAATGGATGGTGAGCACCTTCGAGCAGAACGATGCGGGTTTCCAGCTGGTGCTGGACCGCAAGGGCGAAGCCGAATACCGCGAGCACACTGAAGCGTTCCTCGATAAGGTCTCCGGGACCAGCGACCTGATGGCCTGCACCGAATTGCTCAACGATTGGTTGCAGTGGTTCCGCCGCGGGCACATCGGCATCGGACCCACGGAACAGGCCATGCAGCTGCAGGAAGCCCAAGCGGAGCAGGGGAATGACGGAGCACCTGCTGCTCGAGGGCGTGTGATGAAGGTGAACGAGGCACAGCTGATCAAGCAGTGGGGCAAGGCGAAGGAGCTGGACCCCTTCGAGGGCATCTGGACCATGGGCCCGTATCGCATAGCGCTGGCGAAGGACGACGTGCGCTTGAACGGCATGGCGGCGGTGATCCTCTCCTCCAAGAACCCGAACTGGAAGCCCGGCGAGGTGAAGGCGGAGTTCGGGTCTTCCGTCAAGGGCCATGAGGGCACCTTCTACATGGGCGATCACAGCCCGCAGCCGATGACCGTGCAGTTCGTGCCGGGAAGCACAGCTGTGCTGGAGATGAACGGGCTTTGGGTGCGCGAGTTCCCTGCCACCGAACTGAGCATGCAGGAGCAGATCCTGGTGCGCACGATCCGCACGGACACGCCGTTCCTGGAGCGCCTCAGCGATCGCACCCTCTTTCTGCGGATCCCTTCCTTCGCATTCGAGCAAAAGGTGTTGATCGATAGCCTGCTCGCCGTGAACGACGCCTTGATCCGAGGCACGGAGAACCTCATCATCGACATCCGCAACGGCACCGGCGGCAGCGATGCCAGTTATGCCGGCCTGATGCCCTACCTCTATACAGGTCCCATGCGCTCCGTGGGCGTGAAGCTCTGGTGTACCGAGCTGAACGCGGCCGGCTACGAGGCCTATGCCGACATGTTCGGGCGAGATACCGAGGACGGCGCTTTCTGTCTGGATGTGGCCACCCGCATGCGCGCCGCCTTGGGCACCTGGCTCGAAATGAACGAGCAGCCCTGGTCGGTGGACAGTTCCCACACTGTGCTGCCCTTCCCGCAACGTATTGGGATAATGCAGAACGGCGGTAATGGCAGCACCGACGAACAGTTCCTGCTGGAGGCGCGCACCAGCGCCAAAGTGAAGCTCTTCGGCCATCCGACCATGGGTTCGCTCGACGTCTCCAACATGCGGCAGGTCACTTCGCCGGACGGCTGTTTCCAACTGGGCTACACCATGAGCATGAGCCACCGCCTGCCCCTGATGCCTGTGGATGTGATGGGCATACAGCCGGACCACTACCTGGACGAGGGCATCCCGGTGTCGGGCTGGGTGGGCTATGTGCAGCGCACCTTGGAGGGGCGGTGATGTTGGAAGGGGTTCATTTTCGATTTCATGTTGCGATAAACTTGGTTCAGTAGTTTAGCTGTGAACGATCACTACCATCATGCGCACATACTTTCTTTTCGCTGCCACACTTTTCATATCCTCCATCGCTACCGCCCAACAGCTCAGCCTGCAATGGGCCTCATCCGCCACCAAAGGGGTAGAGGGCGTGCAGTTCGCTGCCAACGGCGATCTCCTGTCCTTGGGCTACGGAGGGAACAATGTCTTTCTTCAGCGCTTCAGCGGAACTGGCGAGCTGCTTTGGACAAAAACAATGAGTGCTCCAACCCTCATTGCGCTGGACATGGATGTGGACGCCAGCGACAACATCTATGTCTATCTCGGCCTCACCACGGGCCAGGTGGACCTGGACCCGGGCCCCTTCACGACCCTGGTGAACCCGGGTAAGATATACGCGAAGTACAACAGCAGCGGACAGTTCCAGTGGGGTTTCAGCATCGAGGACCTCACTGACCTGAGCGATTCGTACGGTGGCATCAGCTGCGATGATGCGGGCAACCTATACATCGCTGGTGATCTGGGCGAAGGCACCTTCGATATGGATCCGGGGCCGGGGGTATGGAACGTGGTGGCACCCACCTTCACCATCGGGACCTTCATCGCACGCTATCGACCGGATGGATCACTGCATTGGGCCGACCTGCGTGCATGGACCGGCGGATTCAGCTTCACGCGCGACATTGCTGCCTTGCGCAACGGGGCCGGGTTCTACGTAACGCAACGGATCGACAATGGAGGTCCCCTCAGCGATCAGATCGATGTGGACCCCGGGCCGGGTGTGTTCAACGTATCCAATGAGACATACAACCTGTTGCGCTACGACAGTACGTACGCCTTTGTGGCGCACGGATATGCAGGTTACGGTGTTCAGCGCTTGGCCGCCGATGACAACGATCAAGCCTACCTCATCGCAGAGGCTGCCACTGGCGCTGGGTTCTGGGCCGTCAAATACAACCGCGTAGGGCAGGAAGTCCAACAAGTGTATCAGACCAGCCTTACGAACACGGGTAACCTGCGTTTGGCCGACATCGTGCCCGACGGCCAGGGCGGCGTTCTGGGCGCCTACAGCAACAACTGTACGTTCAACTACGTGCGCATTTTCAAAATGAACGTTAGCGGGTTGGTGGATTTCAACATCTACCTGAACAGTGGAAGCGATTGCACCCTGCCTGTAGTGAAGGGCTTCGACCTGCAGGACGGCAAGCTCGCCATAGGTACTTACAACGGCAGTAATTACAGCGTGGACTTCGATCCCGGAACAGGTGTTCTATCCCTTCCCGGCCTCAGTGATGACGAAGGTGTGGTGGCCATCTACGACTGGTGTGCATCCGCACCCTTCGAACCATTCGGTATCGATCTGGTCACATCCGAATGGTGCTTGGGCGACACGATCACCTTGGAGGCCGATGCCTTCGGCGATGCCAGCGGATACGCGTGGAATGCAGGCGACTGGACACTTCTCTCCGGGCAGGGTAGCGGAACGATCGAGATCATCACCGGCCCAACGCTCATCAACACGGTAACGCTCGAAGCCACCAATGCCTGTGGCAGCAGTGCGCCGGTTCCGCTGCCCATCTTCGCGACAATCGCAACGGCCGAACTCCCTGAGGACGTGCTTGAGTGCATCGAGTTCACTGGTGTGCTCGACCCCGGCCCTTGTGCGGGTTGCACCTACGTGTGGCAACCCGGTGGTGCCACCACAGCGACACTTCCAGTTGATATCGACGAGACCACCACCTTCATGGTGGAAGCCACCAACGGTGCATGCACAGCAAGCGATGAGATCACCATCGTCATCGATCCCTGCCTGGGCATCGAAGTACAGGATCGTTCACCGGTGGTGCTTTCACCGGTCCCGGTGCTGCGCGGTGATCGTTTGGTGGTGCGCGGTGCGAAGGGAATGGATATCCAGCAGCTGATCGGTGCCGATGGACGTGAACATGTGTTGGACATGGAGCGCGGTGAAGGTGCGGTAAGCATCCGTACCGACGGTCTAGCCCCCGGCCAGTATGTGTTGCGCTTCGCGGATGGCACGGCACACACCTTCGTTGTGCAATAGCGAAGGAATGTGGACCAAGGATCGGGAATCACCCTACGAAGTCCATTTGCCCCCGATGCCGGTGGATGTGATGGGCATCCAGCCGGACCACTTCCTGGACGAGGGCATCCCGACCTCTGACCGGGTGGGCCATGTGCAGCGCACCTTGGAGGGGCGGTGAACGGAAAGGAACGGCACGTGTACCGCCAGGCGATGCGTGTGTTCGCTCTGCTCCCTGCCTTGCTGCCGCTGCTCCTTACGGCACAACCTGGCCTGCCCGATCTCACCATGGTCTTCGTGCGCGACGAGGCCGGGCACGCGCAACGTGGGGCCTACGCCGCCACGGTCGCCGAGCAGGAATGGACCGGCACTCGCCGCCGCCCATCGTGGACCGTGGAGCTTCACTTCACCGTGAGCAGCGACTATCCCTACGCGCAACATGAAGTGGGCAGACACCAGTTCTGGCCGCTCACCGGTGAAGCGGTGCGGGACGGGCAACACGAACACCTGCGCTTCAGCGTCCTTGACTGCTGGTGTGTGGACCAGTACCTGCTGGTGCTGCAGGAAGGGGAGATGATGCGCATCGACCTGCCTGATGCCGGAGCTGAGAGGCTTGCCCTGAAGCAGCGCATCCTGGCGCGCAGTGGCGATGTGGCCTCTCTGGAGGTGCTGCGCTTCAGGCCGGGTCGCTTCAGCTTCGAGGCCCTCGCGGACGACAGCCTGTACGATGCCATGGAGCAGGCCATCGCCGATCGGCTGTTGGCGGCCCGGCATCGGGACCTGGATGCGGAACCGCTGGTCGCTCCCCGTTTGGTAACAGCGCAGGGACCTGGTGGGCTCAGGAAGGTGAGCGTTGACAGTGTGGGTGCCGACGTGGTGCGGCTACGCGTGACCGGCGCTGTGATGCTGGATGGCAGTTGTGCGGCTGAGCGACCGATGATGAGCGTGGAACGACGAACAGCGAGTGGATGGGTGCTGCTGCGGCCCTTCCCATCGGCGCAAATGGACTGCGGCCTTCCGTGGAGGGTGTTCGTGGATGAGCTGCTCATCATTCCACTGCAACAAGGCCACTATGGCGGCTCTCCTGGGCAACCCCACAGGCTGCCACTGGGAAGGTACCGCATCGTGCTGCTGGGTGCCGACGGAAGCCACACACGCACGAAGGCCTTCCGCCTGCGCTGAGCGTTCCGGATCCGCCACGTGCATCCCAACTCGGAAAGCATGACCCCGGCAGTGGGTGATCCGGGCAACGGAACGGGGAGATCCTCCCACACCGCGCAAGGCGTGCTCATGGGGTGGCCAAGCGCGGAAAGTCCAGTGGATCGGGGCATCCGGCAAGGTTATGGCCGGTCAGGCACTGCACTTGCCAGCTTGGTCCCGAACTCTTTAAACCCCACGAACGATGAAACTACCCATTGCATTCGCCATCGCCCTGCTCAGCGGGGTCGGCGCTTTCGCCCAGAGCACCACGGGCCAGGAAAAGACCCAACAGCCCATGTCCGCTTCTTCCGAACACCAGTGCATGATGGAGACCGACGAGATCGCCTGGGCCTCGCTGAAGCTCAACGATGACCAGCTGGCCAAGGTGCAGGCGGCGCAGACCACCTGCAAGAGCGAGTGTGCGAAGATGATGATGGACGGTGCCAGTGCCGAGACCAAGGCGACCCATCAGGCACAGATGGACCGCCACATGGAGACCATCAAGGAAACGCTGACCAAGGACCAGTACGCCAAGTGGCAGACCTGGTGCGCCGGCCGAACGGTGAAGACCACCAAGTAACACGTTCGGTCCGCTGGCCTGCGAGGACGGCACCAGCGTAGGGGTCCTGTACCCTTTGCTCCATTCCCGTGCAGGATGACCGAAGAACCGAAAGGTCTGGCGAAGGCCGGGCCTTTCGGCGTTTCCGGGAGCGGTGACCAATGGGTCGACGACCCATTGGTCCATCCGCTCCCATCAATGCACCACCACCAAGCGCCCGTGGCCTGCGGGCCGGTCGTGCACCATCAGTGAGAGCACATAGGTGCCGGCGGGCAGTCGGTCCGTGGCGATGAGCAGGTGGTCCGCGTGTCGTGTCACCAGGGGGCTCATCAGCCTGCCGGTGGCATCATGGACCTGCACGGTGGCATCAGGGTCCGCCAACGGAACTCGCACCAGTTCGTCGGCCGGTTGTGGGTAGGGAAGGAGCACTGTGTTCGGATCCGCGTCCGGGAGGCCCGTAACGATGTCCACCAACGCTTCGGCGGAAGCGGTGCAGCCAAACTCCGAGGTGTAGGAATACGTGACGAGGATGGGCCAGCCGGTCACCAGCTCTGTGAAGAGGGAGTCGCCCACCACACCTTCGCCGGACCAGCTGCCGCCCAAGGGGCTGCCGCCTTCCAACAGCGCATGAACGCCGAAGGGCAGGGTGGAGAAGGGCAATGTGAGCGACACATCGGGCACCGTGGCCAGGTTGTAATGAGCGTAGGTGGTGGCCTCCGGGAAGGGCAACTGCTTCATCAGCAGGTCCGGCGCGCCATCGGCATTCAGGTCGGCCACGATGTGCAGCATGTTGCTGATCAGGAAGGGATCGAACTCCTCCCAGAACCGCATCACCAAGCTGTCCCCCTCCATTTGCACCACATGGAACACGGCATTCCCGATGTTCATCGCCTTTCCGAAAAGCTCGGGTCGGTCATCGCAGTCCAGGTCCATGATGCGGCGGTAATGCATGTAGTTGAACTCGGTCGTCACCAGCCGCAGGTGGAACACGGAGTCCGGGTCGGAGAGGAACATGTGCTGCGGGTTCAGGAGATCATTCACCCCATCGTTGTTCAGGTCCGCCACGTCCCACAAGTGCATGCCGAAGCTGTATGGTGCCGTGCAGATCGTGTCCGGCGCTGTTCCATGCGCCATTGTTCCCCAGGATCACCACGCCATGGACCTCGCTGTCGGTGGTGGTGATGAGGTCGTTCACCCCATCGTTGTTCCAGTCCATGGCCACGATGTCGCCATCGGGCATCACGTTCACAGGCAATGTCTCTGTGCGCTTGGTGTATCCTCCCATCCCATCGTTGCGGTACCACACGAAGGTGTTGCCGTTGTTCCGGCGCAGGGCCAGGTCCTTCAGCCCGTCCTCATCCACTTGCATGGCCCGCACGGCGCCGAACCAGGCAGGGTGGTTCTGCCAATCATCAAAGCTCAGTTCGGTATCCAGCAGCACGGTGGTGAAGGTGCCACCCTCATTGCGGAGCAGGTGCACGGTGCTGTCCAGGTGGGTGAAGAGGTCCGTATCGCCGTCGTCGTCCACATCCTCAAAGAGCACCAGGGCCTCTCCCATGGGCAGGGCGGTGATGAACTGGGGAGTCCCGAAGGCCCCCGATCCATCATTGGACCGAACGTACAGGCTGTCGCCCTGTTGCACCAGTTCGTCCGCACCGGGTGCCGTATCCCACTCCAGCAGCCATTCCGAGAAGGGGCATCCCTCGCAGATCACGGAAAGTGTGGTGTCGAACTGGCTGCGGGCATCCGATGCGCCGAGCGCGGCGATCAGCAGAGCGGTGAGGGTGATGCGGGCCATGGCTTGGTCTTTTGTATGGTGAATGTATCACGGCAGTGGGGGCATTCCTATGGCAGGAGCGCTTAGGTCACCGGCTTGCTAGTGCACACACCGGCCAGCACCTCAACCAGTCCCAGGCCACCGATCAGGCCCTGTATCCAGAACAGCGGCTCGGTCATGATCACCTGCACCACGATCCAGATCACCGTGCCGGCACCCAGCACCAGTGCTGCTCTATCGGCGAGGGGGGCACGCCGCCACGTCAGCACCAGACCCAACGCATGGCCCAGGCCCAGCACCGTGAACAGCACCGCGCCCGGCCAGAAGAAGTCCGTGAAGGGCGCGTTGGTCAGCACCGCCAAGGGTAGCTGGATCAGATGACCATCGGGCTCCCACATCAGCATCAGCCCGGCAGGCATCGCGGAGATGGCCAGAAAGGCCTGGAGGACAATGAGCAGCACACGCATGGTGCACGAAGGTCGCAGGCCCATCGGACCATCACCATGATCTCGATCAGGTGCTTCGGGCCGGTCACCGGTCCATGACCTCCCTCATCCCGCGGTCCCCTGCGCGCGCTACTTTCACGGTCACAGAACAGCGCCCATGATCCTGATACACGTCCGCGATGGTGCACAGATGGCGGAGCACAGCACCGTGGAGGTCCTGCAACGCAGCCCTGCACCCACGGTGGTGTGGATCGACCTGGTGGACCCCACGCCGACCGAACTGACGGCCACCGAAGGCTTCATCGGCACTGCGCTGATGACCCCCATGCAGGCCGCGGAGATCGAGAGCTCCTCCCGCTTCTTCGAAGAGCCGCCCGATGGTTTCCAGTTGAACACCCATTTCCTTCAGCCCAACGACAGCGGCTGGCGTTCAGAGCCTGTGACCTTCGCCTTGCGGGGGCAGGTGCTGGTCACCCGCCGCAACGGATCACTGCACAGTTTCTCTGAACTGGCCCGTCGCCGGAACCTTGTGGAACACGCCGGTTGGAACGGCTACGACACCTTCATCGCGCTCTTCGACCTGCGCATTGATACCGATGCCGATCTGGTGGAGCAGCACGGTCGCGATATCCTGGTCCTGAACAGGGACATCAACCTCAACGCCAGTGTGGGCAAGGACCTCCTGTTGCGCATCGACGAATTGCTGGACAGGGCCATGATGCTGCGTGCCAACATTGTGGACAAGCAGCGCTCGCTCGGCGCCGTGCTCAAACAGGAAGGGCTGCCCGCCGACCATCATCCCGCCGTTCGCACCCTGCTCAAGGACATCGACTCCCTGCTGGAGCACATCACCTTCGGCTTCGAGCGCCTGGAGTTCCTGCAGAACACCGCACTGGGCCTGGTGAACATCGACCAGAACAAGGTCATCAAGATCTTCACCGTCGCCACCGTCATCCTCATGCCGCCCACGCTCATCGCCAGCATCTACGGCATGAACTTCCGCCACATGCCCGAGCTGCACCATGACCTGGGCTACCCGCTGTCCATCGCCCTCATGCTCATCAGCTCCATGGGGGCGCTGCTGCTGTTCAAGAAGAAGGGGTGGTTGTGAAACGTTGATGTGCACAGGACGGGATGCCTTGATCAGCGCCGGGCGCGTTGTTACGCCGTGAGTGACGGATGGTGATCAGAGGCAATAGCCAGAGATCGGCGGCCAGTGCCACCCACAGCGATAGTGCGGTAATGCCTCCGAATACGGCGATGCTCTTGAACGAACTGAAGGCGAAGAGCACGAATCCTGCGGAGATCACCAGGGTGGTATGGATCAGCGAGGACCGAAGGGAGCGCCATGTGCGGATGGTGGCCCGGAGCGAGGATGAGCGTTCATGCAGGAGGAAGTGCATGGTATCATCCATCGCGATGCCGTAAAGGACAGGGAAGATCATGGCCGTACCTACTTTGAGCGGCAGGTCGAATAGCCATAACATCACTGCGGCGAAGGCCAGGGGCAGCACATTCGGCACGATACTGATGATCCCCCTTCGCCATGAACGCGTAACGGCTCCCACCAACAGGGCGTTCAGCAGGATGGCCGCCAGGATCCCTTGGACCAGGATGGTGGCGATGCGCCGGTTGGCAAGGTCCATGAGAAAGGCACCGCCGGTGATGGTGGCGGTGATCTGCGCGTTGCGCATCCAAGGGCTCAGGGTTTCCAATTGCTGCGCGAAGGCATGGCTACCCATGTCACGGGTGCGGCCCATGATGCGGCCGTGGCGGAGGTCGGGGCTCAGCAGGTGTGGGCCCTCCTTTGCACGGGCTTGTCGTTGCAAAGTTTTACGCAACGTACGCGTTTCGGCTGCGATGGCTGGGGCAGTTCCACTCGCGTGTGTGCCACGCAGCACTGCTCTGGCCAGATCAGGTGGGCCCAGGGGGCGGGACATGGTGAAGCTGCGTTGCAGCGCGGCTAGCAGGGAGTCCGTGGCACGCAGAACATGAGGGTCCAATAGGTCCTCATCTGGCGCTGTTGGCGTGATGGCGATCTCCAGTGGACGGGTGCCGCTGAACTGCTTCTCGAAGAAGGTCGCGTCCATCCCCAGTTCACTGGAACGGTCCAAGTCGTCCAGGAAATGGTTGTCCACGCGCAGTTTGGGCATGACCAGGGCTCCACCCAAGAGCAGCAGCACGGCGGCCAGGACCACCATCCCCCCTCTACGGAACGTTGGAGCAGCGGAAGGCTCGCGGTGCAGGATCGGCTGCATTCGGTCGGGAAGTGTGATCCGGTACACCATTAGAGGCACCACGGTCCGGGCCGCAAGGAGTGCGGCGAAAAGCCCCCAGGCCGCTGCCAGACCGAACACCCGTAGCGGAAGGATGGGGTACAGTGCCAGCGTCCCGAAGCCGATGGCGGTGCTTACAGCGCTCAACAGGTTCGCGGTGCGCGTAGTGCGCAACGCATGGGCCATGGCCTCACCGGACCGTAGACCTGCCCTGAGCGCGGTCCGGTGGCGGGTGAGCAGATGGATGCTGAAGGAGGACCCCAGTACCAGCAACAGGGCCGGCAGCAGCGAGAGCAAGGGTTCGATCCCGATGTGGAGCCAGCCCATCGGTCCCAGCGTCCACAACACGGCCAGGGCACTAACGAGCAAGGGGGTGAAGGCCGTGAGCAGATGGCGGAACACGAGCAAGAGCACCACCACCATCAGACCCAGTGCCGCCAGGCTCAGCCCCATCAGTTGGGCACGGGTGGCCTGCAGGTAGTGGGCCTGGGTCACCAAGCGACCGGCAAGGTGATAGGGGCTGCCGCTGTGGTCCAGGGTGTGGCGGATGGCCTTCAGGGTCTCAGCACGGGCGACGGCATCGGGAAGCTCCGTCAGTTCCACGATCAGCGTAGTGGACCTTCCGTTCGCGGCCAGGAACATGGCCGCAACCTCTTCACGCTGACCAAGGCGCTGCAGGCCGTGGGCAGGTGTGTCAAAGGGAGGCTGGAAATAGGGCACGGTGATCCATTCACCCAAGGGCAGTCGAGACGCCTCGCCGATGGTGCTCAGGGAGTTTACGGCGCTGATCATAGGCAGAGCCTTCAGGGACTTGGTGGTCGCCGCCAACTGCTCCAGTGCCTGCTGGTCCACGCCGTTGGGTAGTTCCATTCCTACGAGCAATACGCGCATCTCATCACCGAAGCGCATTTTGTGAGCGGTGTATTCCGCCACGGCTGGGTCATCCTGCGGGAAGAACCGTTCGATGTCGTAGGCGAAGCGCAGACGTGGCAGGCCCGCCAGGGAGAACACGCTGAGCACCACCAATAGTGCGAACGACGTTCGGCGGCGCAGCGTGGTCATCGTTCCGGAGTGGTCCTGGTGTGCGGAGCGATCACGGCAGCGCCGCAAGGATCGCCTTCACGCTCATCCGCTCCTTGTAGTTCTCATCGAAGTGCGCCGCGATGATGGTGCCGTCCTGACCGATGATGAAGGTGGCCGGTACCGTCAACACGTTCTCATCGTTGCCGTTCGCTTTGGGGATGTTGTAGCCGGCCACTTTCATGGCGGATACCTTGGCGCCACTTTCGCGGAAGGCCGTACCGTAATCACAGAGGATGGTGTAGCCCTTGTCATGCACGATGGGAAAGCTGGCTCCGCTCTTCTCAATGATGCCCGCCGCGCTCTCCGGCGTTTCCGGTGTGATGGCCACTACGCTCGCGCCCTTGTCCAAGATCAGTTGAAGACTGTCCTGCACGGCTGCCAGGTGCTTGTTGCAGATGGGGCACCAGCTGCCGCGGTAGAAGAAGAGCACCACCGGACCCTTCGCCCGCAGCGAGCCAAGGTCCACCGGGTGCCCAAGCACATCAGTGGTGTTGAAGGTGGGGGCTTCCACACCTACGCGCAGTGCGACCTGCTCGGGGCAGGGAGGGGACTGAGCCGAGCAGGCCAGCGTGAATGACAGGACGGTGAACAGGAGCAGGTGGCGTGGGTCCATCATGGTGGGGTCAGGAAAGAAGGTCGTTGGGAACGGGGATCAGGGTGAACACCTGGCCGAACTGCAGCACGGTGATGCGGGCGCAGTGGCTGGGGTAGGTGAATGCGAAAGGTCGTGAGATATCGAATGTGCTTGAATCCTTGTCGGTCATGAACTGACCACGGCATTCCAGTTCGCCATGTGGGGCATGGCGATACATGTGGTAGAAGGCATCCGAACCGGGTGCGAGGTAGAGCACGAACCACGAACCGGCCCCTTCTCCGGCCAGCCACTGGGCATGGGGCGCCAGCCCGGTGGGCAGGGGAGGCGAAGGGAGCACTTGGGCGGGGGCGTTCATGGACGTACAGGGTGGAACGTTAGCGGGTCGCGGCGCACCGGGGCGTTCAGGCACAGCGGGTCGGCCATGCCGTGAAGGCCCACCAGCCGCAACGCGTGGATGTTCGTGAGCGGGCTGGGAGAAAGGGTGGGCGGCAGCCGGAGCAGCAGGCGCACGGCGAAGGGTGGACGGGCCGCCAGCAGCACCGATCGCACGAAGCGCGAGCAGTTGCTGCCCCAGGGTACAAAGGGACCGTAGGCGTGAAAGGGTCTCTCCTGCATGGCTCTCGCCAGGATCAACGCGCGATCGGCATCGCCGTTCACAGCGGCCCAATGCAGTGGGCCGCTGCCATGGCATGCGGCCTTCGTCGCCAGTTCATCGAGGACCGTGTGGAGGTTCTCCACCTGGCCAGCTGCGCTCCACTGGATGCTGGTCTTGATCTGCAGGTCATGGTCGGTGAGGGCGCTGCGGACGCGGGCGGTGCCGGCCGGTGCATGGTAGCGGCCCATGTCGAAGTAGTGCGCGACGGGCTCGTCATGTTTCAGCACCAGAACTGCGGCGTGGCCCACCCGATAGTAACCCCGGTGATTGATGCCCGTGTGACGCAGGAAGCCATCATACCAGGCCCCCGCCTGCTTGCACCAGGTGGCGGGCCAGGCCAGGGCGATGATCAGGTCCTGTCGCGTGCTCATGCGTTTACGGTATTGGGGAGGACGAAGGGTTTCGTGCGCAGTTCGCGCGTGCGTTCCTCGTCGCTCAGCAGATCTCGGTAGCGCATGGTCACCAGCCCACTGGGTTCAAGACTGGTCTGGGTGATGCTCACCGTGCGCAGATC
>JBGTAJ010000123.1:0-17253 GCA_041749915.1 Flavobacteriales bacterium | reverse complement strand
ACGACACCAAACGCGCCGCCGACCCCTTGGTCAAGGCGCACGACGCCGTGGAGATCGACAACAGCGACATCACCGCCGAGGAGCAGTTCGTAAAGGCCCTGGGCATCGTGGTGGACGTGCTGGCGCAGGTGGGGCAGGAGTAGCCCAGCTCAGCTGGTCCAGTCCTCCAATTGGATTCCTTGGATCCGCTGGAAGTGCCGGGTGTTGTTGGTCACCAACGTAAGCTTGTGGTGAATGGCGGTTGCGCCGATCAGGAGGTCGAAGTCGGCAACAGGTGTACCGAGTGCAGCGAGCCTGGCTTTTTCCCGAGCGAATCGGTCTATTGCTTTCGATGACGGCAATACAGCGATCTCGGTGAGAAGTACATCCAAGCGGCGCAGGTTCTTATCGGGGTCGGCACTACGATAAGCCCCGAACAAGAGTTCGGCCAAGCTGATCTCAGAGATGGCACAGTTGGGATAGCCTGCTGCACGAAAACGTTCGCGTACACGCGGGAGGCCGCGAAGGAACCAAATGCAGATGTCGGTATCGATCAAGTACCTGCTCACAGAGGAAGCCTGTCCGGGTTCTGCGTCCTTGCCTTATAGATCATGTCGATGATCTCCTCGGCCGATTCTGGACCTACCCACGTGCCGAACGCATCGTCGCTGCTCGGTTGATTCTTACTCTTCTGAGTGGGACTAGATAGCATCCGCTCGATACGCTCTTTAAGAGCACGTTTGGCATCCTCCGGCCAATCCTTGATCTTGTCAAGGAACTCGGCCATCATCTTTCGATGCAGTGCGTTGGTGGCCATAATTCAAAGGTAGGTGATCAATGATCGTCTGCCCACTATCGGCGGGCATCGCGGATGCTCTGTGCCAACTCCTCGGCAGTCCCATCACCCTCCCAACTGCCGAAAGAAGCCCAGAAACGTTCGGTGCGCTCCTTGACCATGTTGTCTTCCGGTTCCTGCGGGCTTTTGTATTCCATGCTACGCTCCAAGGCACGTATGATCGCCTTCTTCGTGGTCGTGCTCAAGCCGAGCAGCCGTTCCGCGTAGCTGTTCACCCAAGGTTCTTTGAAGCTGAGGGACTTCATGAACCCAAAGATAAGCGTTCAGGAAAGGTCTGTTCAAGCCAACAGCCCCCGCCGCCACACATCCTCGAACTTCTCCTTTAGCACCGCGATCAACTCCGGCTGCATGTAGTCGTAGATGTCCTCGATGTACAGGCAGACGATCGGTTTCTGCTCGGAGAACTGAGGAAATCGCTCACGGATGTTGTTCCGGTGCTGCTTCTCCATCACCACGATGGCATCGGCCCATTCCAAGTGCCATTCCTCCAGCACCACGTTGGCCGTGCGGTCGGTGCCAGCCGAGTCGACCTCGAAACGCGGGTCGTTCTCGTAGAGCTTGTGCGCTGTGGCAGAGCGCATGCGGTTGACGGTGCAGACGAAGAGGATGCGTGATATCGTCATATGGCCAAGGCGAGCAACCTAGCTTCCATAACGAGCTATTAGTCGCTTGCATGCGAGAACCGCATCGTCCATGCAACGCTTCTCTAACTCGTAGACCTCTTTATCGAGTTTCGAGAGCGCCACTGGATTCCAAAGTTGTCGCTCTTTGCCCAGCGGATGATCTCCAGCTTCAGAATCAAGACCAATGAAGTACAGGATGTCCTGATCAGGTGGGAAGTCTAGTTGATGGCTCAAGAAAGCAATACGTCGTGCACCCTCTATCAATCGACTCTTTCCTTCGACGATTGCTCGTGCGACTGTCGCAATTTCGGACTGAGATGTCATATGGCCGAAGTCCGTTCTTGGTCAACTGGATTGCACAAATTGACTTACTACGCTCTCAGGATCCTTCCCCCCCTCTACCATCCCCAACACCTTCAGCATCACCCGGTCCAGCAAGGTATCCGGGCAGCTGGCGCCGCTGGTGAGGATGATGGTGATGGGTCGCCGTCCTTCGACTCCGCTCAGGACAGGCAACCAGTTGCTCGTGCTCTCCAGCTTGTGCTCCGGGTAATTGAAGTGCTGGATGGTCTCCGCGCTGAGGATCTCCCCCTCGTCCTTGATGTAGTACGTGGGGAATTTGTGCTCCAACAGTTCCACCAGGTGGCTGGTGTTGCTGCTGTTGTAGCCGCCCACCACCAGCGCAAGGTCGGCCTCGGCCTTCAGCAGTTCGTTGGTGGCGTCCTGGTTGTCGTTGGTGGCGTAGCAGAGCGTATCGCGCGTGTCCGCGAAGTGGGCCTTGATGTCCGCCTCGCCATGCTTACGCACCATCACCTGCTTCAGGTGGTCGGCGATGGCCTGGGTCTCGGTGGCCAGCATGGTGGTCTGGTTCACCACCCCGATGCGGGCAAGGTCCTTGGCGGGGTCGAAGCCCGGTGTGCAACGCGTGCCAAAGAGCTCGTGGAAGCGCTCAAGCGGCAGTTCGCCCAGGATGATCCGGCCCAGCTCCAGAGTCTCGGCCATGTCCTTCACGATCACGGCGGGAGCACCGGCGGCGGTATGGCTGAAGGTGGCGCGGGTCTCCTCGTGGCGGGCCTTGCCGTGGATCACCACGGTGTAGTCCTTCTGGCCCAGCTGGGCGCTGCGGTTCCACACCTTCTCCACGAAGGGGCAGGTAGTGTTGTACTTCAGCGGGTCAATGCCGATGGCCTTGAGCTTCTCCTCGGTCTCCAGTGTGGTTCCGAAGGCGGGGATGATCACGATGTCGTCGGCGGTGATCTCGTTCCAGTCCATCAACGGCTGTCCGTTGGTGTCCTGGATGAAGCGCATCCCCCGGCTGGTAAGGTCGTCGTTCACGGCCGGGTTGTGGATCATCTGGCTCAGCAGGAAGATGCGCTTGCCGGGGTTCTCCTCCAGGGCCCGGTAGCTGATCTCGATGGCGTTCTCCACCCCATAACAGAAGCCGAAGTGCCGGGCGAACACGAAGCGCACCGCACCCAGGTCCAGCAGGGTGGGCGAGAGGTCCTTCTTCTTGGGGTCCTGGGCCTTGCGGAAGGCCTTCAGGCGCCCGATGAGCTCGCTGCGGTAGTGGGAGGGGATGGTGAAGCTGCGCAATGCTGTCGTGGCGTTGGTGCGATCGTTCGGCTGCGCTCCGGCATCGTCGACCCTCAGGGTCGACCGAAGTGGAAGGCTGCGCAGCCCGAACGCCAAAGGTACCGGCCCTGTTCGGGAGGGGATCCTGTGCGCTGACCATTTTCCGACCGTCCTATCGTCTCATCATCTAATTCTCAGGACTTTCCCTACATTTGCGGCCCCGATTTACCGGCCATAGCCTAGGCGACGGCTGGTTCGGGAAGCCTGCCGTGACGCAGCGGGCCAACAAACAAACCCTTCCGGAAAGCGTCCATCGTCCGGGATACAAGTCAGTCCAAGTACAATGTCAGTAGTCGAGAACAACAAGGTCACCTTCGCCGAACCACCAGCCGATTTCGATTGGGCGGGCATCGAGGATGACAAGAAGACCATCTCCGCGGCGGACCGCGAGAAGATGGAGAAGGCCTACGAGGACACCCTCAGCAGCATCTCCGAGAAGGAAGTGCTCATGGGTACCGTGGTGGGCATGAACAAGAAGGAAGTGGTGATCAACATCGGCTACAAGTCCGAAGGTGTGGTCCCCGTCAGTGAGTTCCGCTACAAGCCCGATCTGAAGATCGGTGACCAGGTGGAGGTCTACATCGAGAAGCAGGAGGACCGCGGCGGTCAGATGGTGGTGAGCCACAAGACGGCCCGCGTGCACAATGCATGGGGCAAGGTGAACCATGCCATGGAGACCAACGAGATCATCACGGGCTACGTGAAGTGCCGCACGAAAGGCGGTCTCATCGTGGACGTGTTCGGCATCGAGGCCTTCCTGCCCGGCAGCCAGATCGACGTGAAGCCCATCCGTGACTACGACCAGTTCGTGGGCAAGAACATGGAGTTCAAGGTCGTGAAGATCAACCAGGAGTTCAAGAACGTGGTGGTCTCGCACAAGGCGCTGATCGAAGCCGAACTGGAAGCCCAGAAGAAGCAGATCATCGGTGGCCTGGAGAAAGGCCAGGTGCTGGAGGGTACCGTCAAGAACATCACCAGCTACGGCGTGTTCGTGGACCTGGGCGGTGTCGACGGCCTGATCCACATCACCGACCTGAGCTACGGTCGTGTGAGCCACCCCGAGGAGGTGGTGAAGCTGGACGAGAAGATCAACGTCGTGATCCTGGACTTCGACGACGAGAAGAAGCGCATCGCATTGGGCCTGAAGCAGCTGCAGTCGCATCCTTGGGATGCCCTGAGCGCCGAGCTCAACGCTGGCGACAAGGTGAAAGGCAAGGTGATGGTCATCACCGACTACGGCGCGTTCGTGGAAGTGGCCCCCGGTGTGGAAGGCCTGCTGCACGTGAGCGAGATGAGCTGGAGCCAGCACCTGCGCAGCCCGAAGGACTTCCTGAAGGAGGGACAGGAGATCGAATGCGTGATCCTGAACATCGACCGCGAGGAGCGCAAGATGAGCCTGGGCATGAAGCAGCTCGCCGCCGACCCATGGGCCGATATCGAGTTCAAGTACCCTGTGCGTTCCAAGCACACGGCCAAGGTCCGCAACTTCACCCACTTCGGTATCTTCGCCGAGCTGGAGGAGGGCGTGGATGGCCTGATCCACATCAGCGACCTGAGCTGGACCAAGCGCATCAAGCACCCGAGCGAGTTCTGCAACGTGGGTGATGAAGTGGAGGTGATGGTGCTGGAAGTGGACAAGGAGAACCGTCGCCTGAGCCTCGGCCACAAGCAGGTGGAGGAGAACCCATGGGAAGTGTTCTCGAACGTGTTCACCCCGGGCAGCGTCCATGAAGGAACGATCACGGGTCGTGCCGGTCAGAACTTCGTGGTGAGCCTCGCTTATGGCGTGGAAGGCACGGTGACCGCCAAGCACCTGAAGAAGGCCGACGGTTCCAAGGCCGACCTGGAGGACAAGCTTCCGTTCATGGTCCTGGAGTTCAACGGTGAGGCCCGCCGCATCGTGCTGAGCCACACCCGCACCTTCGAAGAGGGTGAGGAGCCCATCGAGAGCGCACCCGCCAAGCGCGGTGCACGCAAGGAGGGCGCAAGCCCCGCCGGCACCTCGGTGAAGAGCGTGAACGACAAAGTGGAGAAGAGCACCCTCGGTGACCTCAGCGTGCTGAGCGATCTGAAGAGCGCCATGGAGAACAAGGAGCGCGCTTCCAAGAGCAGGAAGCACGACAAGGACAACGACGACGAGGAGGACTCCGAATAAGCGGACCCCGTCGCTGAACGTGAAGCCCGGCCCCGCGAAAGTGGAGGCCGGGCTTCTTGCGTTCACACGATCCCGGTCACATCGTACCACCGGAACGATGCGAAGGCGCTCAGGTCGCGCTCCGGCCCGGACCGCTATCTTCGCCGCGATGCAACCGGTGACCATCCTGACGAACAAAGCCTTCGGGCTCACCGTGGGTCGTCTCTGTCATCAACTGATCGAGGACCATGGCGACCTGAAGGGGGTTGCCTTGGTGGGCCTCCAGCCCCGGGGCATCCTGCTCGCCCGCCGTCTACGGGAAGAGCTGCGCCGCATCCTGGGGGAGGAGAAGCTTCAATACGGCGAACTGGACATCACCTTTCACCGGGACGATTTCCGGCACCGGGCCACCCCTCCGGCGCCCAGCATCACCCAGTTGGATTTCAGTCTGGACGAGCGCAAGGTGGTCCTGGTGGATGACGTGCTCTTTACGGGCCGCACCATCCGCGCCGGGCTCGATGCCATGCTTGCCTTCGGCCGTCCGGCCTCGGTGCAGTTGCTGGTCCTCATCGACCGCCGCTTCAGTCGCGAGCTTCCCATTCAACCCGACTATGTGGGGAAATGGGTGGACAGCATCGCCGACCAGCGGGTGACCGTGGAATGGAAGGAGGCCGATGGGCAGGACCGTGTCATGCTATACAGTCACCGATCATGAGCACTGCGGCACAGAGCGATCAACTGAGCACCGAGCATCTGCTGGGCATCGGCGACCTCACCCCGGGCGATATCGACCTGGTGTTCCGCACGGCCGATGGCTTCAAGGAGGTGATCAACCGACCGATCAAGAAGGTTCCCTCGTTGCGCGACATCACCATCGCCAACCTCTTCTTCGAGAGCAGCACCCGCACCCGCGTCAGCTTCGAGCTGGCCGAGCGCCGCCTGAGCGCGGACGTGGTCAACTTCGCTTCATCGGGATCCAGCGTCAGCAAGGGCGAGACCTTGGTGGATACGGTGAACAACATCCTGGCGATGAAGGTGGACATGGTGGTGATGCGCCATCCCGATCCCGGAGCGGCCGTCTTCCTGAGCCGCCATGTGGATGCCCGCATCGTCAACGCCGGTGATGGCACCCATGAGCATCCCACACAGGCCCTGCTGGACGCCTACAGCATCCGCGAGAAGCTGGGCCGCGTGAAGGGCGTGAAGGTGCTGATCGTGGGCGATATCCTGCACAGCCGGGTGGCCCTGAGCAATATCCTGTGCCTGCAGAAGCTGGGAGCCGAGGTGATGCTTTCCGGGCCCACCACCCTGATGCCGCGGTACATCACCAGCCTGGGGGTGAAGGTGGAGCACGACCTGGACAAGGCCCTGATGTGGTGCGATGTGGCCAACATGCTGCGCATCCAGCTGGAGCGGCAGGGAGGGGACGGGATCGCCAATTTCCCCAGTTTGAGGGAGTACGCCATGCTCTATGGACTTGATCTGGAGCGCTATCGCGGGATCGGAAAGGACGTGGTGATCATGCATCCGGGGCCCATCAACCGCGGGGTGGAGGTGAGCAGCGAAGTGGCCGACCACGCCAACAGCATCATCCTCGACCAGGTGGAGAACGGCGTGGCCATCCGCATGGCCGTGCTGTACCTGCTCGCCGCCCGGATCCCACGGCAGTCTGTTTGAAACAAGGGAAGTGGTGGGGCCTGTCGGGCGTATCCCCAGCTGATTATCTTTGACCGGAAGCCAACGCACCATGAATTTCACCATTGAGGACAAAGGCCGCTACACGCTTGTCACCAGTAATGTGGACAAGCTGGATACCACGTGTGCCCCGGAACTGAAGAGCGAGCTGGTGTACCTGAACAAGACAGGTGTACGCAACGTGCTCATGGACCTGACCAACACCCGCTACTGCGATTCATCCGGCCTCAGCGCCCTGCTGGTGGCCAACCGGCTGTGCAAGAGCGTCAACGGCAGCTTGGTGGTATGCGGTTTGCAGGAGCCTGTGCAGAAGCTTGTGCAGATCTCCCAGTTGGAGACGGTGCTCTCCATCACCCCGACCGCATCCGAAGGCATCGACCTGCTCTACATGGAGGAGATCGAGAAGGATGTGAACAAGGATAACTAAGCGCATATGAAACAACTCCTACTCTCGATCTTGTTCGTTGGTGCCTCGTCGATCGCGCTGGCTCAGCCTTGCATCCCCGACCCCTTGTATGCTGACAGCGTCTTCGGCGTGTGGCCCGATACCACGGAGAATTTCTCGGCTGGCATGATCGGCATCCCCTATGAGCAGATCCTCAACCTCATCGTTCCGTCCGACGCCGGTCTGGTGGACCCTCAGTTCGCCGGTCTGGTAATCGACTCCGTGGGGTTCGTCGGCATCAGCGGATTGCCCCTGGGACTTTCGGTGGCCTGCAACTCACAGACCCCGGCAGCCTGCACCTACATCACCGGCCAGCTGGGCTGCGGGGTGATCACCGGCACGCCGACCGAAACGGGGACCTTCCCCTTGGTGCTGAACGTGCTCGCGCACAGTTCCATCTTCGGCAACGTCCTTTCGGTGCCTTACACCTTCGGTGGATACCAGATCGTCATCACAGACAACACCACCAGCATCGAAGGTCCCGAGCTGACGACCTTGGGTTCCGTCCGTACCGTGCCGAACCCCTTCGCGGTGCGCACCTCGTTCGAGTTCGAACTGGACCGCAGCGGTGTGGTTGAGCTTCGTGTCTTCAACCTCCTTGGCGAGGAGATGTGGAACCGCAGCATCCAAGGCAAGGCCGGTGTCAACAAGGTGCCGTTCGATGGGCAATCATTGTCCGAAGGCGTGTACATCTACAAACTGGCCACGGGCAAGAAGACCCAGACCGGTCGCATGGTCATCCATCGCTGAACCGGACCGACACGATCATCAGACCCCCATCCTGCGTTCATACCAGGGTGGGGGTCTTTCGTTCCTGCCATGAGCAACCGAAGATTTGAGGTGATGACCCTGGGCACGGGTGCCGCCTTGCCCGCCCGTGGACGTTATCCCACATCGCAGCTCATCAACGTTCACGAGGCCCTATACCTGGTGGATTGTGGCGAAGGCACCCAGGAACGTCTACGTGCTGCCGGTATCAACTTCCTGCGCATCGGCCACATCTTCATCAGTCACCTCCACGGCGACCACTACCTCGGTCTGCAAGGCCTGATCAGTTCCATGCACCTGATGGGCCGGCAACAGGAACTGCATGTTTACGGACCGGCCATGCTCAAGGAGATCATCGACCTGCAACTGCGGGCCTCCACCACCTACCTGCGCTATCCTTTGGTGTTCCACGCGCTGGTGCCGGAGAGCGGGGTGGTGGTGCACCGCGATGCACACGCCGAGGTCGCGCTGCTGGCCCTCAAGCACCGGATCCCCTGCACCGGCTTCGTGTTCAAGGAGACGCCTGCACTTCGGAGCCTGCGACTGGACAAGTTGTCTTTGATCCCGCACTTCAAACGCCAGGCGGTGAAGCAGGGGGAGGACCTTGCACTGCCCGATGGCACCGTGCATCGCAATGCCGACCTGACACTGGACCCGCCACTGCCCAGGCGATACGCCTATTGCAGCGACACGGCCTACGAACCGGCGCTGATCCCCCATCTGCAGGGGGTGGACCTGCTCTACCACGAAGCCACCTTCACCCAGCCCATGGCGGCCCGTGCCAAGGAGACCATGCATTCCACGGCGGCCCAGGCGGCCCGGATAGCCGCCGATGCCGGCGTCCAGGCCTTGTTGTTGGGACACTTCAGTTCACGCTACAAGGATGAGGACCAATTGCTGGCCGAGGCCAAGGCCATTTTTGCGAACACCCGTGCCAGCAGTGATGGCCGGGTGTACGTCATTCCTGAACGCACGGTAGTGGACAACTTGTGATGGCCGGTTCCCCCCGCTCAGGTACCTTTGCCCTTATCTGGATTCATTCCAAATAGGTATATGGGAGTTAGAACGATCATTGCGGACCACAGCGAACTGGCGATCATCGGCCTTCAGGCCATTTTTGCCGGTGTGGACCGCATCGAGGTGGTGGGTGTGGCACGTGATCCCATCGAACTGCAGGCCCTGCTGGTGCGGCACCATCCCGATGTGGTGCTGCTGGACCACACCGCCGAAGGTTTCCACGCGCGGGTCATCCGTGACGGCATCAAGCGCTCGAAGCGGACGCGCTTCGTGGCCATCACTCCAGACCCCTCGTCCATGGCCTTGATGAGCGCCATCCGTAGCGGTGTCACGAGCTACATCAAGAAGGATTGCGATGTGGCCGAGATCATCGATGCCGTGCTGCAGACGGCAGATGGTGAGAAGTTCTTCTGCGGCAAGATCCTCGAATCGTTGCGCCGGTCCAACTTCAATGTGGAGCAGTTCCTGATGGAGCCGTTGAGCTGTGCTCCGGTGACGTTGAGCGATCGTGAGTGCGAGGTGGTGCAGCTGATCGCCGAGGGGCTTTCCTACACACGCATCGCCGACCAGTTGAACCTGAGCGCCCATACGGTGAACACCCATCGGCGCAATGTCATGCAGAAGCTTGGGGTGAACAACACCGCTGCGGTGGTGATGTACGCTGTGAAGAACGGGTTGGTAAGTCCCAACCGATACCTCTTCGAGCGCTCGGCCTGATGCGCACCCGCTGGCTACCTTGCCTGCATGGACGGCGGAACCCTGATCGGTGAAATTGGCGGCAGTTCCTCGCGCTGGGCCTTTCTGGCACCGGATGGGTCGACCGTAATGCTTCCGCTCAAGGGCGACCGGGTCCCCGGGTTCAATCCGGTATCCGGTGATGGGGAGGCCTTCGCCGCCGCCGTCGGGTCCTACCTGGCCGATCATTGTCCGCAGGCTCTTCACGCGGCACAGGTGATCCTCTACGGTGCGGGCTGTGGTTCGCTCGACCGGCGAGAACGGATGGAGGCCACGTTGCGGCCCTTGTGGCCCGCAGTGCACATGGATGTCCAGACGGATATCCGAGGCGCTGCGTTGGGCCTTTGTGGAAGCTCGCCGAGCCTGGTCCTGATCCTGGGCACCGGGATGAACGCCGGGTATTTCGATGGCCGTCAGCTGACGCAGCCCCTGCCTTCCCTGGGCTATGTGCTGGGCGATGAGGGCAGCGGTGCCGACATCGGTCGGGCGCTGTTGCAGGATGCCTTCTATCGCAGGATCCCGGAAGAGGTCCATTCAGCTCTGTTCGGGCCTGATGGTCCGGCCCAGGCCGAGGTCATCGATCAGGTCTATCGTTCACCGTTCCCCTCACGCGCACTGGCGTCCTACACGGCACTGCTGGCACCCCATGTGGAGCAGCGCTACGTGCGCGACCTCATCCTCTCGCGCTTCCATGCCATGGCCGAGCTGCTGGTGAACTTCTTCCCTCCTGAACAGCGGGAGGAGGTGCGTGCCACGGGATCCGTGGCCTGGGGCTTCAAGGAGCTGCTGGCGGAATGCCTGCTCGATCGGGGGATGACCCTTACGGTCGTGGAGCGGGATCCGCTGCCAGGACTGGTGGAACACCATCGGGGGCGGGCGACCCCGGCCTGAGTTCAAGGACCTCTTGGATACGTGAAAGGGCTGCCTTGTTCTCGGGCGAGGAAAGGCTGTGCAGGACGCGGGCGCGCTCCAATGCGGTGAGGTGCCAGCTGAGGCTGATCTGTTCCTCATTGCTATGCCGGAGCTGTAGGTCGATCACCTCCAGCGGTACCGGCATCCAGCCGCTTGCCTGTTTCAGCATCAGGTCATAGTCCTGGTCCTGCACCCTTACGAAGTTGTCATAGACGCTGCCCACCGGATCGAAGAAGCGGCCGAAGAGCGACCCGCTGCTGGGGTGGACCGCCAGTTCCTTCTGCGTGTCGCGCAGTTGCAGGATCACCACGCCGCCGGTGTTCGAGGCGATCCAGTCGCGGAAGGTGTAGAGGAAATCGAGTGTGGTTCGGTACCCGTAGTTGTCGCGTACGCCGGCATCCATCACGCGCATGGGCGGCTCGCTGGGCAGCGTCACCATCGGGGTGATGTAGGGGAAGGAGGCGTTCATACGCAACGCGCTGGTGAGCTTCAGGTTACCCGGGTCGTGGGCGGCAAAGAGGCGTTGGAACTCGATGGCTTCGGGCTGTCCGGCGCTGATGGTGGACCGGGCCGGGGTGATGTGGGTCAGGAAGCTCATGGGGCGTGAGGCGATGACCACGCGCCGGCCATCGTTGATGGACGTGGGACTGATCACCAGATGGGGCACACGACCCTCTCGTTCCGGCCCGGCCAGATCGTTCAGGCGAACGTCCAGCAGCCCTCGGGTGTTGGCGTTGAGGCGCTCCTCAAAGGTCTTCCCGCGATCTCGGGTATAGGTCAGGTCGCCATCACGCACCTTGCGGTAGCGCACGAACATGTCGTTCGTCACGAAGCTGAAGGTGAGGTTGTTCAGCATATCACCCGCCACCTCCTGCAGCAGTGCGGGTTCATGGCGCATGAGGGTGCCCTGTGCCTCATCGGCCAAGTAGAGCTGGCGGAAATAGGCGGCCCCGATCAGTCCGCCCGAGGAGCCGGTCATCAAGGTGGACCGCTGCATCAGGCTTCCTTCCAACAGGCTGTCGACCTCCTGCAGGCAGTGCATCGTCCAAAGCATGGCGCGCAGGCCACCGCCACTGGTGTTGATGATCACCATTATGGGCTTCTGATCGGCGCCGACGAATACTGCGTTCCGCTCCCTCCAGCGTTCAAGGGTGGCCTGCACTGCAGTGGCATCCGTCCGGGCCTGTGCATCATCCGTTGCCATGGCGTGGATGGTGGACCGGTCATAGACGGCCGGCGCGGGACGGTAATCCAGGCCGAATACCTGGGCATCGGCCAGGAAGCGGTCCGTGTGGTGGCTCAGGATATTAAGCAGGACGAGCACGCTGATGACGATCGTCCCCGTCCAGCCCTGCAGCCAACTGAACAGGGCACTGAAGAGCATCAGCAACATGGTCAGGAACAGGAACACGCTGGCACCCGCAGGAATGGAGAAGAAGGCGATGTCGCTGAACGCCCCCAAGGCCACGAAGCTCAGGATCAGGACCAATTCGAAAATGGAGCCGTTGATGTGGTTCTGCCAGAGGATGTCGCGCAGCAATTCCTGGTCATAGTGCGCACTGCTGCGTGCCAGCATGATGCGGAGCCGCGGCGTGAGGTAGGTCTCCACGCGCCACTTCTCGGTGCGCTGCTGACGTTTCAGCCAACGGTACGCCTTGCGCCGTTCGGGGCGTCGCGCGGGCGGCGCATCGTGCGTGGGGGCGATGATGTCCACCAGGGGTTCCTGGGGCCGGTATTCATCGGGTTCGTTGCCCAGCAGCTTGATGATGTCCGTGTTGGTGCGGGTGAAATAGAGCAGTGCCACGGCGAGGAAGACGAACATGCCGATGAGGAAGCCCACGAGGTGCAGCGCGATGGACCCTGCGGGCACGAGTTCCTTGGTGTACTGGAAGCGGGCCGAGCAGATCAGGTAGGTGAGGATGAACAGCCCGGGGATCACGCCGTTGTTCACGTTGAATTTCAGGAAGGGCCGCGCGATGGTGGCGATGAACGGGAAGCGGTACCCGTGCATGGTGTACGTGTACAGGTTGAAGGCCGTGATGAAGCCGCCCAGCGCGAAACCCGTGATGGCGTAAGAGATGAAGCCCACGGACCCGAAGTACTCGGGGTAGAGGAAGAGGTTGGGGATGCCGTACTTCACCCCCAGCCCCTGGGTGATGTACCCGAAGAGCAGCAACCATACGAGCAGCAGCAGGTGGTTCTTCTTGAAGTGCAGGAGCAGCAGCTGCAGCGGGAAGAAGTAGAGGATCCTTCGGACCCACTGCCGGTATGTGAGCCTGGCGGTCATGGTGGCGCCCTTGGACGCGTTGGTCCCAAGTATACGCTCCAAAGCTCCGCGATGTTGTGAGCCCGCTCAGGAACTGCCGACAGTGCCGTGTTCCCGGACCGCAACGAGCGCTCACACGCACGTGTTCCCGACCATCCATTGGGGCGCGTTGGAGCGCCCTTCAGCGTGTCAGACCTTGGCCAGCGTGAGGGCCATCACTTCGGCCTCCAGTGCATCGGCCTGGGCGCGCAGGGTCTCGGCCTGCTTCAGTACATCGGCCTTGAAGGCCTCATCGTCGAGGCCGGCGCAGTTGATCCGCACGTTGAGGTAGCCGCCCAAGGCACCGGTGCGCGCGCACAAGGCACCCACGCCGGCATCACTGACGCTGGCTGGCAATCCGTTCTCGGCCATGGCCTTCATCAGGGCCATGCTCTCCACGCAGACCTGCATGGTGCGCAGCGGCGTGTTGATGGCGCCCTTGGTTGCCTCGGTCATCGCCACTTTGCGCGCCGCCTTTTCGGCATCGCTGCCCTTGGGCAGGCCCATGGCGGTCATGATGCGATCGAACGCGCGGGTGTCCTCGTCCACTAGGAAGAGCAGCTCGTTCCGGAGCCTCTCGCCGATCGAGGCCCAGTTGCTGTAGTGCTCCCAACGATCGTCCCAACCGCGTTTGTGGGCACTAAGGTTGGCCACCATGGTGCCGAGCGAAACGCCCAGTGCACCCACATAGGCGGCCACCGATCCGCCACCAGGGGCAGGGCTTTCACTGGCGGTCTCCTCGCTGAAACGCTTCAGGTCCATACGCACTAGTCGCTCGTTTCCCGCTGAGCCGGTCGAAGCGTCCTCGAGCATGTATTCTATCACCTTCTTCTGTGGGTCGAAGGGACCCAGGTCATCGAGCCCCAGGGACTTCACGGCCAGCTTGATCTTTTCGCGCTCGGGGATCCCCAGGCTTCGCTCCTGACGAGCGAGGTAGAAGTCCGCTGCATCCAACAAGGACTGCTTCGGGATGAGCCCCACGAGCTCACTGCCCGTGACCCGGATGCCACGTTCGGCCGCGGCCTTGCACGCTTCATCGAACGCAATGTGGACCGGGGTGACCGTGATATCGGTGAGGTTGAGTGAGAGCTGGGCGATGCCGTACTCCTCGATGAACCAACCGATGCCCTTCACGCTCTTCAGTTTGCCCGGCACCTGCAGCTCGCTGCCATCGGCTTGCTTCACCTTCCGACCAGCCTCACGGATGTCGAACGCGATGGCGTTGGCGCGGCGGGTGCTGGTGGTGTTCAGGTTGACGTTGTAGGCCACCAGGAAGTTCCGGGCGCCGATGGCGATGGCACCGCTGCGGGCCACACTGTCGGAGAAGGCGGCCGGTCCGAAGTCGGGTTTCCAGGCCGGGTCGCTCAGCTTCTTCGGAAGGCCCTCGTATTCGCCGCTGCGGTTGTTGGCCAGGTTCCGGCGCTTTTCCTCACTGGCGGCCGCTTCGTAGCAGTATACGGGGATGCCCAGTTCACCACCCACGCGGGCAGCGAGCGTTCGGGCGTGCTCGGCGGTCTCCTCCATGCTGATGCCGCTGATGGGCACCAAGGGGCACACGTCGGTGGCCCCGAACCGGGGATGCTCGCCATTGTGGCTGCGCATGTCGATCAACTCCTGCGCCTTTTTGATCAAGCGGAATGCCGCTTCGCACACAGGACCGGGTTCACCCACGAAGGTGATCACCGTCCGGTTCGTGGCCTTTCCGGGGTCAACGTCCAACAGGCGTACACCCTCCACGGTCTCCACCACGGCGGCGATGGCATCGATCTTGGCACGGTCGCGTCCCTCGCTGATGTTGGGGACGCATTCGATCAGTTGGCGTTGCATGGAAAAGGGCGTTGAATGGGGGCGCAAAGCTACGGGAGCCGGGCCAAGTGGGCATGTCCCCGATGTCGGTTCATCCTGTCGGAAGTGAGCGGTGCGCCGAACCGATGGATGTTCCTGGGTCCCTGCTCAACCCAGCAGTACGCTCAGGGAATTGTTCAGGATGTGCAGTACCACCGGCACCCAGATGGACCCGCTGCGCACCCGGGCGTAGCCCAGTACGATGCCCATGGGAAGGATCAGGAGCATGACGGTCCAACTGTACTGCAGGTGCATCAGCGTAAAGACCCCGGCCGTCAGGGCGATGGCCGAATGTTCATCCGTCATGTGCCGGATCGACCCCAGGAGCAGGCCGCGAAGAAGGAACTCCTCGAAGAGCGGTGCCATCAGTCCCACCCCCAACAGCAGCAGGAACTTGTTGGTGGAGGTGGCCAGCACCTTTTCCATGAAATCAGTCTGGAACTGGGGCGTCAGGCGCATCAGCACCTCCAGCACGATGGCCAGCAGGATGAAGATGCCGAGCCATTTGAGGAACTGCATGGCCGTGGGAATGGAAAGCCCGAGGAAGGCGGTCATGCTCTTGCGCTTCCACAGGTGAACAGTGCCGATGATCAGCCCCAGTCCCACCAGACCGCTCCACAGCGCTTCCAAGGCGATCAGGTCGCCGTTGTAGAGGAAGCGTTCCATGGCGGAGCGGAAGGCTTCATCCTGCAACAGGGACAGCGAGAACCCTTCTTCTGCGAAGGCCGGGTCGCGCTCGGCAACACCGTTCACCATCACCCCGAACTGCACCAGCATGAACACGAGCAGGATCATGGAGAAGAGCGCCACACCCATGGCGAACTCCAGGGTCGGTGGGCGGTGCTCCTCGTTTCCCGAAGGATCAGGGGAGGACCTCTCCGGAGCGGACAACTGTTCCATCAATGAGCACGGTATCGATATGGTCGCTGCCGAAGGCGTACGGCAGATAGGCGAGCGAAGGTACCTTGTTGGTGATGATGAGGCTGGCGCGCTTGCCCACGGTAAGGCTGCCGAGCTCCGGGGAGAGGCCCATGGCCGCCGCGCTGTTCAGCGTCATCGCGTGGATCGCCTCCTCGGGCAGCATGCGCAACTGGATGCAGGCCAGGGAGAGCACGAGGTTCATGTTCCCGCTGGGGGTGCTGCCCGGATTGTGGTCCGTGGCCAGCGCCAGCGGAAGGTCGCGGTCCATCAACTGCCGGGCCGGTCCATAAGGGATCCGAAGGAAGAAGGAACAGGATGGCAACAGGGTGGGAATGGTGCTGCTCCCCGCCAAGGCATCCAGATCGGCCTCCTCCATCACTTCCATGTGATCCACGCTGAGGGCACCATGCGTCACGGCCGCCTGTATCCCTCCGATGCTGGTGAACTGGTTGACGTGCACCTTGCCGGGCAGGCCATGGCGGGCACCGGCCTCGAGCACCCGTTCCATCTCGGGCACCGTGAAATAATTGGTCTCGCAGAACACGTCCACGAAGTCGGCCAGGCGTTCCGCCGCCACTTGGGGGATGAGGGTGTCGCAGATCAGGTCGATGTAGCTGCCGCGGTCCTCCTTGTACTCCGGTGGCAGGGCATGGGCGGCCAGCAGGGTGGTCCTGATCTGCAGGGGAAGGGAGCCCTTCAGCCGCTTGGCGACGCGCAACATCTTCAGCTCGCTCTCCAGTGAAAGGCCGTAGCCGCTCTTGATCTCCACGGCCACGGTGCCCTGGTGCATCATCTCCTCCAGCCGCGTCCTGGACCCTTGGAACAGTTCCTCCTCATTCATGGCGCGCAGCTTTCGCGCGCTGTTGAGGATGCCACCACCCTTGTCGGCGATCTCCTGGTAGCTCAGCCCCTTGATCTTGTCCACGAACTCCTCCTCCCGTGGTGCCGCGAACACGCTGTGCGTGTGCGGATCGCACCAGCCGGGCAGCACATAGCGTCCGCTCGCATCGATGGTCGTCAGGCCCTTCGGGTCGATCGTCGCCGGCAATTCGCTCATGCTGCCCAAGGCCGCGATACGCCCATCCTCGATCAGCAGCCAGGCATCCTCGATGAGGGGAAGGTCGGCCATGGCCCTGCCGGCGATCCGTTCCACGCCTGTGGGATGTGTGCCTACGAGGGCCTTGGCATGGGTGATGAGCATCCGGCGCATGGGGTGCAAAGGAACAGCGAAGCGCTGCAACCCGGTACCATCGGCCATCACCACTTCACCACACGCTGCATCATGGATCCCGCGTCGGTGGAAACGTGGACCACGTAGGTGCCGTTCGGTAACCCGGACAGGTCCACGGTCCGGCGCTGGTCGCGGCGCTGCAGCACCACCTGTCC
>JBGTAJ010000122.1:0-3460 GCA_041749915.1 Flavobacteriales bacterium | reverse complement strand
CGATGGCCCAGCACCTGGCCGTCGCGTGCAAAACGCAGGATGCGCGTGGAACCCGGTTCGAAGGAACTGTGCACCTTGGCCTTGCCGGTGCGCATGATGTAGAGCTGGTCGGCCGGCTGCTTCTCCTTGAACAGCTGCTCGCCCTGGGCGAAGTGGAGCACGGTGGTGCGTTGCTCCATCAGCTTACGCCATTCGGGACTGCAGTGCGCCGCGATCAACGCATCGAGCCGGTCGGGCAGGGGGATGGGATCCATGGCGCCAAGGTACCGAGCTGCGCCGCTCACCGGGCGCGTCGCAGCGGTCCCGGTGTGGTGGCGGTGCCGCTCACCAGGTCGTGGATGCTGGTGCTCTCCAACATGGTGCGCAACTTATTGCGTACCTCCATGAAATGGCTGTGCAGCACACAGGGATTCTCCTCATTGCAGTGGGGAAGACCCAGGCCGCAGGCGGTGTAGACCGCATCGCCGTCGATGGCGTCCACGATGGCGCTGAGCTTGAGCTTGCGGGCCCGGACCGGCGTGAGGTTGAATCCGCCCCCGGGTCCTTTCATGGAGCCCACGAGCCCGGCGCGTACAAGTTTCTGCAGGGCCTTGGCGGTGAAGGCCTCGGGGATCCCGGTGGCCGCCGCCACACTACGCACGGTCGCTTGTTCATCGGCCGCGGTGCGTTCGGCGATGTGCACCGTGGCACGGATGGCGTATTCGCAGGCTTTGGAGAAGAGCACGGGATGGACTGTGCCACAAAGCTACCCGAAGCGACGCGATCCCCTGCACAGCGACCTACCTTTCACCCCTGGTCCATCAGCCTGTTGTTGTTCCATACCGATGGATGATGCAGGTCATGTGGAAGCGATCGGAGCGCAGGGAATTTCGCGCCTCCCCAGCAGCTTCCCGATGGACCTCGCAGCCACCATGCCCAGCCCGACGCACACTTCTTCATTGCCCACCTTCACGAGCGAGGAGGTCCTCGCCGAGGCCCTCACGTATTTCCATGGCGACGACCTGGCCGCCACCACCTGGCTGAACAAATACGCCCTGCGCAACGCGAATGGAAAGCTGGTGGAACGCAGCCCGGCCGACATGCACCGGCGCATGGCGAAGGAGTTCGCGCGCATCGAGACACGCTACGCCCCCCTTCCTGCGGAAAAACGCGCCCAGCTCTCCGCCTATGGTCAGCAGCGCCACGCACTGGACGAGGAGCGCATCTTCCAGCTCTTCGACGGTTTCCGCGATGTGGTGCCGCAGGGCAGTGTGATGGCCTCGCTTGGCGATCCCTACCGCCTGGCCTCGCTGAGCAACTGTGTGGTGATCCCCGCGCCGCTGGACAGCTACGGCGGCATCTTCCACAACGATCAGCAGCTGGCCCAGCTCTTCAAGCGCCGCTGCGGGGTGGGCTTCGACCTCAGCACCCTGCGTCCCACCGGTGCGTCCGTGAGCAATGCCGCGCGCACCAGCACCGGCGCGGTGAGCTTCATGGAACGTTTCAGCAACACCACCCGCGAGGTGGCCCAGAAGGGCAGGCGGGGCGCCCTGATGCTCACCATGGACATCGCCCATCCGGACATCGAGCAGTTCATCACCATCAAGCAGGACCTCAGCAAGGTCACCGGCGCCAACATCAGCGTGCGCGTCAGCGATGCCTTCCTGCAGGCCGTGGAGGCCGATACCGACTTCACCCTGCGCTGGCCCATCGATGCGGGGACGCCGAAGGTGACCCGGGTGGTGAAGGCCCGTCAGCTCTGGAACACCCTCATCGGCTGCGCGCATGCAACGGCCGAGCCCGGCGTCATCTTCTGGGACCGGCAGCACCGCTACAGCACCAGCAGCGTGTACCCGGGCTTCCGCAACGAAAGCACCAACCCCTGCAGCGAGATCGCGATGCAGGGCGGTGACAGCTGCCGCCTCATCGCCATCAACCTCTACAGCTTTGTCACGGATGCCTTCACGCCGCAGGCCTGCTTCGATCACGAACGTTTCGCTGCCGTCACGTATGAGGCGCAGCGCCTGATGGACGACCTGGTGGACCTGGAGTTGGAGGCCGTGGACCGCATCCTGACGAAGATCGACAGCGACCCCGAGCCCGATGAGCTGAAGCGCACCGAGCGGGAGACCTGGCAACTGCTGCGCGATACCGGCATCAAGGGTCGTCGCACGGGTCTGGGCTTCACCGGCGTGGCCGACGCCCTCGCGGGCATCAACCTGAAGTACGACAGCGATGCCGCCATCGAAGCGGTGGAGGGCATCCTGCGCACCAAGTGCCGCGCGGAGTTCGACAGCAGCGTGGACATGGCCATCGAGCGCGGTGCCTTCGCGGCCTTCGATCCCGCTGTGGAACGCACGTCGGAGTTCACCGCCATGCTGGCCCATGAACTACCCGAGGTGCACGACCACATGATGCGTCACGGCCGTCGCAACATCAGCCTCAGCACCGTGGCTCCCACCGGCACCCTCAGCCTGCTCACGCGCACCAGCAGCGGCATCGAACCCGTGTACATGCTGGGCTACACACGTCGCCGCAAGATCACCCATGCGGACCCCGCCGCCATGGTCTCCTTCACCGATGCTCTGGGCGATCAGTGGGAGGAGTTCACCGTGCACCATCCCCGCCTGCTGGATTGGATGAAAGCCACCGGCAAGCAAGACGCTTCCGAGAGCCCATACGCCGGTGCCACGGCCAACGACATCGACTGGCACCGTCGGGTGCGCCTGCAGTCGGTGGTGCAGAAGTACACCACGCACAGCATCAGCAGCACCATCAACCTGCCCGCCACCGCCACGGTGGAAGAGGTGGGCGGCATCTACCTGGAGGCCTGGAAGCAGGGCGTCAAGGGCATCACCGTCTACCGCGATGGCAGCCGCAGTGGCGTTCTGGTATCGAATGCGGGTGAGGGAGGAAAGGGAGGAAAGGGAGGAGAGGGAGGAGAGGGAGGAGAGGGAGGCGCAAGGCATGTGATGCCCCGCCCCGAACGACTGGAGGCCGATGTGCTGCGCTTCAACAACGACGCCGAGCCGTGGATCGCCGTGGTGGGACTGCTGAACGGCAAGCCCTACGAGATCTTCACCGGCCTCGCTTCGCCGAAGGCTTCGCGAAGGCGCAGCAAGGCCAACGGCGGTTTCGAACTGCCGCGCTGGGTGGATAAGGGCTGGGTGGTGAAGCGCAAGGACCCCGCGCGCGGCAAGAACCTCTACGACCTGGAGTATGCCGATGCGGACGACCACCGCACCACCGTGCAGGGCCTGAGCCGCACCTTCAACAAGGAATTCTGGAACTACGCCATCCTCATCAGCGGCATGCTGCGCCAGGGCATGCCCCTGCCCCAGGTGGTGGACGTGGTGGCCAACCTCAACCTCTACGATGCCACCCTGGGTACCTGGAAGAACGGCGTGGTACGCGCCCTACAGCGCTACATCCCCGACGGTACCCAGGCGATGGGCCGAAAGTGCCTCGAGTGCGGTGATGC
>JBGTAJ010000121.1:0-5577 GCA_041749915.1 Flavobacteriales bacterium | reverse complement strand
CATCTGCCCGCCGCCCGGCGCTCCGCTGCGCTGCTCCTATGCAGCGCCCAGCGGACCCACCGGACTGAACTACACCGCCACCGATAACTCGGAGACCGCACTGGGCGACAAATGGGTGAACGACATCGCCGCCGGGCTCGACCAGGTGTACCTGATGTACATCAGCAACTGGTCGCAGAGCGGACTGGCCTTCAACCTCACCTGGCAGCTCACCGCCGGAGCATCGCTGGACTGCACCGTGCTGCCCGTCACCTGGCTCGGCTTCGAGGCAAGGGCCGTGGTGAACACCGTGGAACTGGACTGGACCACCGGCAGTGAACAGAACTCAGACCGTTTCGTGGTGGAACGCTCCGTGGACGGCCATGCCTACGCCGCCATCGGGGAGGTGCAGGCCATGGGCAACACCAGCAACAGCACGGACTACCACTTTGTGGACCGCGCTCCAGCACAGGGCCTGAACTACTATCGGTTGAAGCAGGTGGACCTCGACGGTGGAAGTTCCGGATCGCCGGTGGTGCCCGTGATGATGGGTTCAACGGGCGCACCCTTCCCCTTCCCCAACCCCGCACAGGAACGGGTGGAGCTGCTGCTGCCATCCCCGCTGAACGGTTCCACCACCGTGCTGCTGCTGGACATGCAGGGCCGTGAAGTGTTCACCTGGGCGAACCTGGGTGCCGCAGGCCATGACCGCCTGAGCCTTTCCACCATCGGCCTGAAGCCCGGTGCCTACCTCCTCCATGTGCTGCCCCACGCCGGCGAGCCCCTGGAACCCGTCCGCCTGATGATCCAGTGACAAGGCAGCGTTCATCGTTGAAAGGAGGGCTCGAAGGCAACCATTTGACATTGATCTCGTCTACAGGTCATCTTGCATGACCTGGAGGAGGGGACCATTTGGAACACCCGGCGAACAGCTGATGGTGCCAATTCGTTCCTTTCCTGCATATCTTTAACGCGCACAATAGACTCAGGACACATGTCACCACGCTTGCTCCTACCCCTGCTCGCACTCTTTGCCGTGCCTTCGCTCATGGCCCAGTCCAGCGACCTGCTGCACCTGCGCACCACAGCCCCCATGGACCGTTCCGCGCTGAAAGCGGTGATCCAACTGGTGACCGACCTGGACCCCACCGCAGGGGTGTTCCACAGTGATGACATGACCATCCTGCAGATCCGCATCAACCCCAGCGTGAGCGACGAGCAGCTGCGTGCTGCCATCGCCAGCGCCGGTGTCGCGGTGCAACCCGGTGTGGTGGACCCCGCCACGCTGCACCCCGTGGCCGGTGTGGATACCGAACCTGTCTACATCGTGACCGGGGATGAGGCCGCCGACCTGGCCCGCTATCAGGCCGCCCGCGAGCTCTGGAACGCCAACCATCCGGAGGCACCCATCGCCGCACCTGTTCACCTGACCAACGAGTGATCCCGTAACCCCATGAAACAACTCTACGCGATCCTTCTTGCCAGTGTGGTGCTGATCGGTATCAGTACCAATGCCTCGGCACAGTGTGCCGGGGGTATTGCAGGCACCTCACTGGTTCCGGTCGGTGACTGGAATCCTGCCGTCGTTCCACCAAACCTAAATCCAACTGTCACGGGCACCACCACCAACGGCAGCAACGTTATCGTGATGGCCACGGTGGCTGGCATGCAGGTGGGCAACCTGGTCACCGGACCCAACATCCCGCCGGGTACCACCATCACGGCCATCGCCAGCCCCAACCTGACGCTGAGCAATGCGGCCACCGGCTCGGGAGGACCCGTACCCTACACGATCACCACCAATCCATATGCGTTAGATGTCCCCCCTCAAAACGCCGGTTCTCCTGCCCAAGCGGGACAGACCTTCGCGAACTGTACAGCGTGTCCTTCCGTGTTTTCCGTGGACCTCTGCGCTAATCAATTCGCGCGTTACTACATGTGCATCGGCAACGTGTACACCATCTCCCTCTGCAGCAGCACTATTCCCTTCAACTCCAGCATCACGATCTCCAATACGGCCTATTCCGTGGTCTACGGCTTTGACGATGATGGCTGCGGTCCGGTGAACGGCTTGTCCACGATCACCTTCGCCCCAACCCTGAATGCCTTGTACGCGATTCGAATCCTCGAGGACCCCTGCACCCCAAACGCGGGCTTGTGCGGTACTTTAGAGATTGACTGTTCGCCTGTTCCAGCTCCTCCACCCAACGACAATCCTTGCAGTGCTCTAAGTCTACCGGTGTCCACGGCCTGTAGCTACCAAGCGGCCACAGCCGCCTTTGCGACTGCCACAAATGGTATCCCACTACCATCTGCCTGCGGCACCATACCCGGAGGAAATTACGGTGGTTTGGATGTTTGGTTCACCGCAATGGTCCCCGGTACAGGGAACCTCTCCATTCAGACAAATCTTGTTAGCGCAACGGACATTGCAATGGCCGTTTACAGCTCTGCATATTGCTTACCCAATGCGCTAGTTACGAGAACTGCTGGCTCTAACATTGTCACCATAGCTTCTACGGCAGACCTAACCGTGGGGATGGTGTTGTCTGGTTCGGGCATTATTGCCGGGACGACTATCACCTCGATCGTAAACGCGACCACATTTACCATCAGTAACAACGCAACTTTGACTGGACCTGCCACCTGGCAGTTCAGTGTTTTCTCTCAACTTCTCTGCAATGATGATGCAGCGAATCCTACAGTTGTGGCCCCTTTTCTGACATTTAGCGGCCTCCCACCTGGTCAATTGGTTTACATTAGAGTCTGGCCTCAAGGTGTGTTGAACAACGGCACCTTCCAGATCTGTGCCTACGAGCCCATCCCCCCACCCAACGACAACCCCTGTGCTGCGGAAGTATTGCCCGTGCTGGCCACCTGCACGCCCGGCACCTACAACACCGAAAGTGCCACCCCCCTGGCCGCGAGCATGACCACGGTGCACAACCCCGGTGCCACCCCGAACCCCCAGTGCGCCACCCTTGGCGCCGGCGATGTGTGGTTCCAGGTCACCATGCCGCCTTCGGGTTCCATGACCGTGAACACCATTGCGGGCACCCTCACCGACATGGCCATGGCCGTGTACCAGTTGACGGCCGGCACCATCTGCGGCCCCGGCACGCTCACCCAGGTCACGGGCCTGTGCAACGACAATACCAGCGGCACGAACCTGATGCCCTCGCTCACCTGGGGCGGTCTGGCCGGCAACGTGTACTATGTGCGCCTATGGAATCTGACGGCGGCCTTCGGCACCTTCCAGATCTGCGCCGTACCGAACCTTCCCCCTGTGAACGACAACCCCTGCGGTGCCATCGTGCTGCCCACCAACTTCGGTTGCCTGTTCACCAACTTCTCCAACCAGTTCGGTACGGTGACCCCCACGGCAGGCAGCGATGCATCGGGCACCTGGGCCAGTGTTCCCACCCCCGTGGCGCCCTGCAACGCGGCATCACCCGGTGGTGACGTGTGGTTCCGCACCACGGTCCCTGCGAACGGTGTGCTCCAGTTGGACACGGACGATGGTACCTTGACCGACGCCAGCCTGGCCATCTATACCGCCACGGGCACCTGCGCCGCAGGTACCCTGGCCCTCACCCAGGTGGCCGGGGCCAACGGTTGTGCCACGGCTGGCAGCGCACAGGCTGCGGCCATGCCCTTCCTGAACGCCACGGGCCTGACCCCGGGAAGCACGGTCTACATCCGCGTTTGGAGGGCTACCGGTGCCAATGGCAACTTCCAGCTCTGCGCGCGCAACACGGCCAGCCCTCCCGGCACCTGTGATTACACCCTGCGCATGACCGACCTCGGTGGTGACGGCTGGAACGGCGGTTACGTGCGCATCTGCGTCGGCGCCGCCTGCACCAACTACACCATCATCGGCAGCACGGGCTTCGTCAACTTCAGCGGCAACGTGGGCCAGAACGTGGTGGTGACCTACTTCCCCGTCGGTGGCTTCCAGAACCAGATCTCCTACCAGATCCTGGCCAACACCGGTGGCCTGATCTACGGAAGCCCCAACGGCCCGGCAGCGGGTGTCAATACGGCCTTCACGATCAACACGGCCTGCAACGTGCCCCCTGCACCGCCCTCTGACTGTGTGGGTTCCACCGAGCTCTGCACCAGCCAGTTGGTGAGCGGGAACCCGAACAACACCGGTGGCGTGGTGGACCTGAACGCGGGCAACGATGGCTGCCTGGCCGGTGAGCGCCAGGGCCTCTGGTTCCGGTTCACGGCCTATTCCACCGGCACCCTGGCCTTCACCATCCAGCCTCCCGGCTTTGCGGACTACGACTGGGCCGTCTGGGGACCGTACACCGGTGCGCCGGTATGCATCCCGGTAGGACCACCCCTGCGTTGTTCCTGGGCCGGCACGGGCGGTGCCACGGGCATGGACTTCACCAGCGTGGACCTGACCGAGGGTGCTGGCGGCAATGCCTTCGTGCGCTACATCGATGCCCTCGCCGGTCAATCCTTCCTGCTCTACATCGACAACTGGTCCATGAACGGCATCTCGTTCAACATGAACTGGAACCCGGCGATGACGGCGGACATCAACTGCCTGGTATTGCCTGTGGAGTTCCTCTCCTTCGAAGGCAAACCCAACCAGCGCAAGGTGGACCTCACCTGGACCACGGCCAGCGAGCGCAACAGCGACTACTTCGAGGTGCAGCGCAGCCTGGACGGTACCAACTTCGAAGCCCTCGGACAGGTGCAGGCCATGGGCAACAGCCAGAACACCACGGCATACACCTTCGTGGATGAGAACCCCTACAGCGGCATCAACTACTACCGCCTGAAGCAGGTGGACATGAGCGGCGAGGCCATGGAGACCGAACGCATCTCCGTGCTGTTCCGCCGCGTGGGCATGCCCATCGAGCTGTACCCCAACCCGGCCAAGGAGAGCATCTCGGTGTCCTTCGAGACCGCCTTCGAGGGTGTCGCCCAGTGGCGCATCCTGGACATGAGCGGCCGCATCGTGGAACAGGGCAGCACCTCGGTGAGCAACGGCACCAACCGCATCGACCTCTCGCTGAACCGCGTGGAGACCGGAAGCTACATGCTGGAACTGCTGGACGGTGCCGGTGTGCCGATGGGCAACACCCGCTTCATGAAGCACTAAGCGGCAGCGACCTTCCTCTGGAACGGGGACCCTTGCACCTTCGGGATGGCAAGGGTCCCCGTTCAACTTTTCCACGATCCATCCACAAGCCTGCCGTTGCCGACCACCCGAACGGAAGTGCTGGTGCGTAGCGAGCGTTCCCGTTGCGTTCGGTGATCGGACCCGCCGTACAGCCGTTCGCCGGGCATTCCGTTCCGCAGCAGGGTGACAAATTCACCCACCGCTTCCGCCCATGTTGCGCGCATGTGACCGTGCCGTACCTTCGGGATGAACAAAATGGGGGGCACAACCTTTTCAAGGCTGTTCCGTCCTCTGAAGGGAAGGTGTGTGCGGAGAGTTGAGCGTGCGGTGGATGAGGGCGCTTCAGGAGCGCCGACGAACGATACCACACAGGGGGTGCAAGCTGCCGGCCCCTGTGTTCATCACCAGCAGCATCGAAGGGCACATGACCGCACGCTACTCCACCCCTTTCCTCCGCC
>JBGTAJ010000120.1:0-3861 GCA_041749915.1 Flavobacteriales bacterium | reverse complement strand
GTCGACGGCGCGCCTGCGTTGGAGGTACGCTTGGATGGGGAGACGGTTTGGCTGACCCAAGACCAGATGGCTGTGCTGTTCGGCAAAGCCAAGTCGACAATCAATGAACACATTAAGAACATCTTTAGCGAAGGTGAGCTTGACGAGACACAGGTGATGAGAAAATTCGGGAATTCCGAATTTTCTACCAAACCGACCAACTTCTACAACCTGGACGTCATTCTCGCAGTGGGTTATCGGGTGAAGTCGCCACAGGGCACCCAGTTCCGCATCTGGGCCACCGAGCGCTTGCGCGAGTACCTCGTCAAGGGCTTCACCATGGATGATGCCCGCTTGAAAGGGCAGGGCGGTGGCAACTACTGGAAGGAGCTCCTGGAGCGCATTCGGGACATCCGCAGCAGCGAAAAGGTACTGTACCGGCAGGTTTTGGACCTCTACGCCACCAGCGTTGACTACGACCCGCGAAGCACGGAGACCGTGAAGTTCTTCAGTACGGTCCAGAACAAACTGCACTATGCGGCCCATGGGCACACCGCAGCAGAGGTCATCGCAACACGAGCCGATGCAGGCAAGCCTTTCATGGGCCTGCTCACATTCAGCGGCAGCCAGCCCAGCAAGGCTGAGATAGCGGTGGCGAAGAACTATCTGGATGAGAAGGAACTGAAGCGCTTGAACACCTTGGTCTCGGCCTACTTCGATGCGGCCGAGTTCCGGGCGCAGGAGCACCAAGCCACGTACATGAAGGACTGGCTCGCTCACTTGGACCGCCTGATACTGGCGATGGAGGCCAAGACATTGGCCGGTGCTGGTACCGTGAGCCATGAGCAGGCCTTGGCCAAGGCGGAAGAGGAGTTCAAGAAGTACCGCGCTCTGTTGGACGCAGCCCCATCGGACGTGGAGAAGGAATACCTGGAAACGCTGAAACGCATCCAACGCACGGTAGAAGGCGGGAAAAAGAAGTAAGCCGCTTCGCACCACCCTTGGTGATCACCGAAGAGCAGTTGATGGAGTGCGGCCGGATCATCGCACTGAGCGTGCGGCAGTTCGCGTAGAATTAGTATCGTCCCGGATCAGCGCAGAAAGAATGATCACGGCGCTGCGCCTCTGCTTCATTCACAGGACTGGCCGCTAGCTACTACAATGCACCCGGTCACGGTGTGGTGCCTCCTGTCCACAATCGCAGGGGGGCGTGCTGGGCGGCGTGAACGAAGTCTCGGTCAGTGGTCAAAAGCGTAAGGTCGTAGGCAATGGCCAGCTGGATGATGAGCGCGTCCTCGCTGCTCACTTGAACGCCAGCATTACGCAATGTGCGTTGCAGCTTGGCAGCGGCGATATGGTCGTCCAAAGTGGGGGAGAAGTAGAGCAGAGAACCGAAGGTTTGCGCAATGGTAACGCTGGCTTTGCTGGACGCCAATCCGTAGAACAATTCCTGTGCGATGATCCCGGTGATGGCTACCTGTGCTTCACCACCCAGGAAACGTATCAATGCCTCGACTTCCGGCAACTGGGCGGGACCATTCTTGCGGAAAAGTAACGACCAGACGCTTGTATCGACCAGAATGGTCATTCGCTCAGACCGAGTTTCCGCTCACGCTGCGAACGTTCCGCCTTGTGATCGTAGGTCTCGTCCCATTCCAAATGGCCTATCAGGTCCAGGATCTTCGCTTGCTCGTGGCGGGCAATGAATTCCTCCAACGCCTTGGCGACGGCGGCCTGCCTCGTCTTCTCGCCGCTAACGGCAAAGGCACGTTCCAGAAGCTTCGGGTCTATCGGTAGTTGGGTTGCCATGGCTGTGCTTATTCCGCGAATGACCGGTCAAGAACAAAGCTAAGCCACGGCTGCCGTGCACACAAGATGCGATACATGCAACTGTGCCTGCTCCTATGCGACAATTGCCTGCTCGCCCCCCCACCCACGGCGATATCATCCGCTTCGCACCACCCTTGGTGATCACCGAAGAGCAGTTGATGGAGTGCTGCCGGATCATCGCGCTGAGCGTGCGGCATTTCGCGTAGGGCCGCACTTGCCTCAGCCGCCCACCAGCGGGTTCTTCAAGCGTAGGCGCGGGAATCGGCTGAAGTCCCTATCGGCGGACCAGAGTTCATGCGCCCCGTGGCTCAGGCAAAGCACGGCGATCCGTGCATCATGCACCATGGGACCTTGCACCTTGGCCTTCATCAGCAGGTCGCGCAACTCAGTCCAGTACGTTTCGTTCTCATTCAGCAGTTGCACGGTGGGCGACTCCAACCAACTGTCGATCTGCGCGATCGCCTGTGCGGGTGTGCTGGGTGGCGCGTAGATGCGCGGATGCGTGACAATGCCGTAGAATTCGTGCACGCAGGGCCATGGAATGCCCCATGCTCCGTTGCCTTCTGCCAGCCCCACAACGGCCGACCGCGCTGCCGGGTGGAACAGGGAATCCCGGCGATGGGCGTAGACCAGGATATTCGTATCCACCGCGATCATGCGCCTTGCTCAGGGTAGATGGCATCCCGCACCTGGTCCCAGCCCGCGTCGCGGAACTCGGGGTTGAGTCCTTTGCCGTTCACGCTGGCATCACGTAGCTTGAAGTGCGCTGTATCCGGCTTGGTGGCCAGCACCTGCCGCAAGCCCTGTTCGATCAGCGCCTTCAACGTGGTCTTGTGCTTGCGCGCGTGCCGCTTGGCCTTATCGAAGAGGGCCTCCGGTAGTTCGATCGTGGTCTTCATGTGATCTATTGCCGACGATATGGGTACCAATATAGGCAACAATGGGTATATGGGCGAATAGGAGCTCCGTCCAGTTCCAGGAGCGCGCCACCGCTGCTGATCACCGAAGAGCAACTGATGGAGTGCTGCCGCATCATCGCGCTGAGCGTGCGGCAGTTCGCGTAAGCGTCAGCCTCATACCGTCAAGGAGGAGCGGCGTGCTCCCTAAAGGCGTTCGCATTTCGAGTTGAACGCTGTTGCGCGGCTCTGCGCGCAATGGCGGTCAACGGGCCTGCGCTTGCCGCAGGCCGCCTTCCGTGATCTTGTTCCTGGACGAAGTTATCATGCTTCAACAGGAGTTGGCACCGGGACGAAGACGGTTTGCGGCAAGAGCATGTTAGGGCCCGTTCTGTTTGTCTCTAGTCGATGTCCTTGACCAACTCGAAGAGTCGTGCCTTGTTGTTTCGATGCGCTTCGATCTTTCCAATGTTGGCCATGGTGAAGGCGACCAGAGTCTCATTAGGGCCATCGATATGGTTCTGGCTCTTCATTCGGTTGTTCAATGTCAGGCTTTGAATCGTACGAATGATGCCCCAAGGGAACCCCCACCAACCTAACGCGGATGATTTGGCAATTGCTGCGTTGTTCGCTTTGTCAAGACAAGTCGGACAGGCGATCTTGAGACGCTTCTCATAATTGGTCATTATGATGAAACTCACTACGGTTCCAGCAATGGTGCCATTAAGCTTTGGACCGGTTGCTCCACAGATAGGGCAAGGCAGCTCACGCAGCATGTTCACGTAGCCAAGGAGTGCTTCTTCGTCGATCTCCTGTCGTTGAACCTCAAGTCCCTTAATGATGTCCTCAGAGAGACCTCTTTCTTTGATCACTTCCTGGAGCGCTAGGACAGCCTCAGGTCTTAGTCCATCTGCATCTTGCGTTGCTATGCGCATGAGTTTCTCATCGTCATAGCGTTGGTAGGTCTGCTTCAGGTCTTGTACTGATGGTTCCATTGGTATGTCGTTGTTGAATGGCCCCTAACGGTTTGCGGCTTGGCGAAGGTGGCGACTTTCACCACAAATGTTGATGCGGAGAACCAATGTTTGATTAACAACAAATGTGTCTGCGGAGACCGAAACCGCCACTTTTGCCAAACCGCTGTTATAGGCTGCCC
>JBGTAJ010000119.1:0-7868 GCA_041749915.1 Flavobacteriales bacterium | reverse complement strand
GGCCGTTGGTCGGGTGCAGCACCCTCGCCGCCGGGTCGGCGATCGCCATCGCGACCACCACGGCCACGCGTGCTCTTGGGGCGCTTCTTGCCACCCTTCGCCTTGCTATCGAAACGGGTCAGGTCGTCCTGGCCCACCACGTTCTCGTAATCGGGCTTCTTTTCCACCTCCACCGGCGCATCGGCCATGTTCAGGTCCACCTCCGGAATGATGCCCTCCTTGTTCTGCGCGAGGATGTCGCGCACCACTTCGATGGGGAAGCCCGCCATCACGAAGGGGCTGCCGGGCATCTTGAAGCCGTACCACATCTTCCCGGAGAAGATGTCCGTTTTCATGTGTGCGCCGATACCCTGCACCGTCTTGAGCTTGGCGTTCTGCGAGGGATAGCTCTTGATCGCCTCGATGTACATGTCCAGCTCGTAGTTCAGGCAGCACTTCAGCTTGCCGCACTGGCCGGCCAGTTTCTGGGGGTTCAGGGCCAGTTGCTGGTAGCGCGCGGCGCTGGTGGTCACGCTGCGGAAGTCGGTGAGCCAGGTGCTGCAGCACAGTTCACGCCCGCAGCTGCCGATGCCTCCGATGCGGCCCGTCTCCTGCCGCGCACCGATCTGCTTCATCTCCACGCGCACCTTGAAACGGTCGCTCATGGTGCGAATGATCCCGCGGAAGTCGATCCGCTCGTCGGCCACGTAATAGAATACGGCCTTGGTGCCGTCCGCTTGGTATTCCACGTCGGTCACCTTCATGTCCAGGCGCGCATCGCGCACCATGGCCCGGGCGGCGAACATGGTCTCATCCTCCTGTTTGCGGGCCTCGTGCCAGCGGTCGATCTCCTCCTGGGTGCTCTTGTGCATGACCTTCCGCAGATCGTAGGTCTCGCCGCTCACGTTGCGGCGCTCCATCTGTGCGCGCACCAGTTCGCCGGTAAGGCTCACCATGCCGATGTCGTGGCCCGGTGCGGCATCCACCGTCACCAGGTCGCCGGGCATCAGTTGCAGGCCGCTGGTATTGCGGTAAAAGGCTTTGCGGGTGTTCTTGAATCGCACCTCCACGCCGTCGAAGGGCTGCTGACCCCCGGGGATGGGGACTCCTGCCAGCCAGTCGAACACGCCCAGCTTGTTGCAGCCACTGCTGCTGCAGAACCCGTTGCTCTTGCACCCGGCCGGTTTCCCGTCCGCTCCACTGCTACATCCTGTACACGCCATCTCCTTGTGCCTGTGCCCCTTAAGTCCATCGGGCAGGTGCGAAGATAGTCGGCCGCGCCTACCGTGGCTGTTTCAACAGGCCCATCATCCGGTAGCTCAGGTCCATGAAGAGCACCTTGGGGTTGGCATTGCGCTCCACATGGCCGTGGGCGGTCTCCAGTTCGGTGCGGATGCCTTCCACGTTGCGGTCGTTGAGCAGCTTGCTGAAATTCTGCACGAACTCCTGTTCCTGACCGATCACCCGCACCAGCTCGGGCACCTGCTGCCACTGGAGGGCGCACTGGCGGATGAGGTACAGGCCATAGCGGAACAGCGATTTCTGACGTTCGCGGCCCAGTTTCTGGAACGCGTCCGCGAATTCCACGGCGGCCACCACCTCCTTCCGGAAGCAGGACCGGAGCCAGTCGCGGAAGAAGACGAAGAGCTCCTCCTCCCCTTTGTCGGCCATGTCGATGGCCTCCAACAGATCGCCCTCGCTACGCAGCGCAATGGCCATGGCCTCCTCCTCCGAAAGTTCGGGGAAGCGCTCACGCAGGGCTACGGAAAGCGCTGTGGGGCGCAGGGCGGGCACCTTCACCAACTGGGCACGGCTCAGGATCGTGGCCAGCAGCTGCTCGGAGTCGTTGCTCACCAACAGGAACACCGTGTTGGTCTCGGGTTCCTCCAGCACCTTCAGCAGTTTGTTGGCCGCCGGGGGGTCCATCAGTTCAGGGAGCCAGATCAGCATCACCTTGTAGCCGCCCCGGAAGCTCTTGAGGCTCAGCTTGCGCTGGATCTCCGCGGCGATATCCACACCCATGCGGAGCTGCTTGTTCTCCCCCTCCAGGTGCTCACGCCAGCGGTCGATGTCCAGATAGGGCTCATCGAGCACCGCCGACCGCCAATCGGTGACGAAGGCATCGCAGACCTTCACCTTGTCGGTGAGGAAGATGGGGAACACCAGGTGCAGGTCCGGGTGCTCCAGCTTGGCCATCTGCAGGCATGAGGGGCATTCGCCGCAGGCGTCCACCTCGCTCCGCCGTTCGCACAACAGATACTGGGCGTATGCCAGCACCAGCGGCAGGTTCCCGCTCCCGCGCGGCCCCATGAACAATTGGGCATGGGCCACGCGCCCCTCCCGGATGTTGCCGATGAGCTTGGCCTTCAGCGTGGCATGATCGATGACCTTGGAGAACAACACGGGTGCAAGTTTACAGCCTTCGCGAATGCGCCCTTGGCAGATAGCTCCTGGCTGCTGGCCGGTCTTGTGTCAACCGGCCAGCAGCCAACGGCCAATGGCCAGTAGCAGGTATTTTCGCGCCATGCTCAACATGGACACCACCTCGTTCGCCGGCAAGAAAGCCCTTGTCCGCGTGGACCTCAACGTACCACAGGACGCCAATGGCAAGGTCACCGATGACAGCAGGGCCCGCGCCATCGTGCGCACCGTGAATAAGATCCTCAGCGACGGCGGCAGCGCCATCCTCATGAGCCACCTGGGCCGTCCCAAAGGCAAGGTGAACCCAGCGATGAGCCTGAAGCCCGTGGCCGAACACCTCGCCACGCTCCTGGGCAAGCCCGTGCTCTTCGCCACCGACTGCGTCGGACCCGATGCGAAAGCAAAGGCCGCTGCGCTGAAGCCTGGAGAAGTGCTGGTGCTGGAGAACCTCCGCTTCCACCCGGAAGAAGAAGCCGGTGATGAAGCCTTCAGCAAGACCCTGAGCGAGCTTGGTGATGTGTACGTGAACGACGCCTTCGGCACCGCGCACCGTGCGCACGCCAGCACCACCATCGTCGCGAAGTTCTTCCCCACGGCCAAGCTCTTCGGTTACCTGATGCAGGCCGAGATCGACAGTGTGGGCAAGGTCTTGGGCAACCCGCAGCGCCCCATGACGGCGATCGTGGGCGGCAGCAAAGTGAGCAGCAAGATCGAAGTGCTGGAGAACCTGCTGGGCAGCTGCGATGAGCTGATCATCGGCGGCGGCATGGCGAACACCTTCGTGAAGGCCATGGGCGGCAGCACCGGCTCCAGCCTGGTGGAGGAGGACCTGCTCGACACCGCGCGCAGCATCATCGAAAAGGCCAAGGCCAAGGGCGTGAAGCTGCACATCCCCACGGATGCCGTGGTGGCCGATGCCTTCGCCGAGACAGCCAACACCGACCAGTGCTCCGCCGACTCCGTGCCCGATGGCTGGATGGCCCTGGACATCGGTCCCAAGAGCATCGCGGCTTTCCGCGCCGCCATCCTCGGCAGCAGGACCATCCTGTGGAACGGCCCGATGGGCGTGTTCGAGATGAAGCCCTTCCAGCAGGGCACCATCGCCATTGCCAATGCCGTGGCAGAGGCGACCGGGAAAGGAGCGTTCTCCCTGGTAGGTGGCGGCGACAGCGTGGCGGCCGTGAACCAGTTCGGCTTGGCGGACAAGATCAGCTACGTGAGCACCGGTGGTGGCGCGATGCTGGAGTATCTGGAGGGGAAGGTGTTACCAGGGATCGCGGCGATCGTCGGACAGTCATCTTGACCCTCCACAAGCCGCGTTAGAAGTTCTTATTCTGACCGATAAAGAGTTCAATGGAGTGGATCATCGCGCTGGTCTGGGTCGGCTTGTCATTGGGCCTTGCTTGGCAGGAAGGTCGGCACCGTAAGCTTGGCTTCGTGGGCACTTTAGCGGCCAGTCTGCTCATCTCCCCCCTGCTCGGATACTTCATCATGTTACTCTTTCCGCTGAAGGCTCCCAGAGGTTGTCGTTGGTGCGGCAATGCATCCAACGAGGTGGAATACTGTGGCCTTTGCGGAAAGAATGATGCAGGGGACTTGCGTCCGGTTTGATGCCCATTAGAGCGCAGCGGCCGTGAACCAGTTCGACCTCGCCGACAAGATCAGTTACCTGAGCACCGGTGGTGGCGCCATGCTGGAGTACTTGGAAGGGAAGGTGTTGCCGGGGATCGCGGCGATGCAAGGTCCAGCAGGCCTCTAGCCTGTTGCGGAAGGCCAACCGGCCTCACATCAGCCTACAGGGTTTCAATTTCACCCTTGTCCATTTGTCCGGGCTTCCGACAGGCTTTCGCCTACAAGCTCATGGTTCATCTCGATACCCATTGCGGCTACAACAAGCTTTGTTTGCTTGACTGGCACACGCCCTTGAGCAATGCCATGTCCCAGCCATACCCTTGTATATGTCAATTTTAGATCCATCCGTCTTAAAACATAGACAGTCAACCCACATTACCGCGTTTTGCATAATGGCCTCCTTACCGCACCAACCACAAGTGAAAGGTTCATTCATTCTCTCCTTATTTTCCCTCTGCCTTTGCTCAACTTGTTTCTTGTACTCAGCCTCCAATTCATCCAATGAATAGACAAGCTGGCCAGTGTTGTCAAAAAACAAAACATTTCCAACATCACCGGCAGCATTATCCGCGATTAGTACCACTACCGTCTTTCCATTCCAATAGCACTCAATATCACTGGAGGGCATGGAATATACTTCACCGTCCACATTCATGGGGGCATACGAGCCGGTTTGATACAATCCATATTCCGATGTAGGGCTTATCGCTTCTCCCTTAGTCGCAACAATATCCATAAATTTTGTGATTGCCGCTGTTGAGCCCATAAAGAAATTCTCATTCATGAACGTTACCCCAGCTCGAACTTTGTAGTTCAGGTGATGTGGCCAGTACCTACTATCACTACCACCATATACCTGGACCAAGCCATTTAATGTGCCATCCAGATAGTCCGCCCGGACAGCTAGGGAGCCATCTTCAAAGTACATTTCCGATATCCCGGACAACTTATCGTCGACATATTGCTGAACCATCCATGGCTTATCGCCATTTTTACCATTCTGATTCCTTCTCCATACAGTTCCTACACCATGGAATCGACCATCCAACAATTCGTAATTCGCCATTAAGATACTCGTATCAGAGAATGTAGTGATATCGTGGCTCTCATTTCCTTTTCCTACTAAAAACAATCTATATGAGCCATCTGACCTCCACTTTTCACCGACCAATAGGCTTCCCCACCCCTCGGTATAGGCAAACCCTTTATCAATCCATTCGTTAACGTTCGTAACCGAATGGTCTGTACTTAACGCGCAGTACCCTACTGGATAAGCCGTGACGGAGTACATCAGTATATAACGTTGAGTATCACTTAAGTATATTGTTCTTCGCCATTTTTTATCATTTTGATTTTTACCATGATTTCTAAAATCTTCTACTACCCTACCCGAAGCAATGACTATGTAAGGGATTGCACCAGTTATTTTATAAACACTCAGCTCCTCAATTTGACCATGATCCATCGCATACTTGTTGTATACATAATGCTGAAAGAATATTTTTTGGTTGACAACTTCGCCGTTTTCATAATCCAAATTGCAGGACCTTATTGTTCCATCACCATAATCTTGGGCTACAAAGACTTTCCCGTGTAATTTACTATTGATATAGTTTCCAGATAGGACAGTATAACTGTCAGTGGCATCAAGTCCAATTCCGGCAGTGTATGCATAACGCTTGATAATAAATGGACCCTGTTTCAACCCATCACGATATTCACATGATTCAACATAAACCGTGTTGATTTGCTTTCCTTGCAATATCAAATCGCGCTTTTGAGCTATTGTTGAATAAGTCTCATTATCGACGGGAACAAGAGACTTCGCCCAATTTACGAGGTCCGAGTTCGGAAAGCCCAGAAGGCTACCTGGAATCTGGTTCGTGTATACGATAACCCATTCGCCAACTCGTTCTCCTTTGCGATTCGTCTTGCCTTCTTGAGAAAACATCTGCGTCAAGGAAGCGCCAAATAGAAGAAATGTCAAAAAAATCCTGAATTTCATGATTTTGTATTTCTTATGATTACGTTCTTCTTGGGCGGTGTTGGAATGACTGGGACAATACTGGCCTCATCGCCAATCCATCTATGGGTCTATTACCTCTCCATCAACTCGAGAGGATCCATGTTCAATATCAGAATCAGATTCCTGACTGCCGCTCGCATGTGCAATCAACATCTCATCAATACTGGCGAAGTAGCGATGACTGCGGGTAAATGCCCCCTTACCGCCATAAATCGGGTTGGAGGCATAATTTACCACGCTCCGAGGCTCCAGGTGGAAGAGCAAGTGATCCCCATTGTTCAACAACGAACGGAATTGATTCAGATCGTTCCGCACAGCCGGATTCAGTCCCCTTATACCGGCAGGGGGTCCAAATGCATCTAGCACTTGATCATAGGTCCAGGCAATCGGCTCCCCAATGACGCTACCTATGTACTGCAAGCGAGACAAGTAGTTCACTGCGATGACCTCTACACGACCTGTGTCCCAGGTCCGAGGGCATATGTAATAGTTCCACAGCCTCGTGGTATGGGTTGCAAACGCACCAGTGACGACCATTGTGCGCATGCTTTTCTACTCGTTAGTAGGGGATGCTTTCAACTTGTCTCGCAAGTGTATGGATAATTCCGTTGACCCCTCCACAGCACCCTAACCAACCTCGAAGGCAAGAACTGGGGCTCACCCGGATCTGACTTGCACTTGGTGACCGAGCGCCACCGCTGTTGCCGGCTTGGCGCCAAGTCTTCGGCGCTGTCTGAGCAAAGTTGGAAGAACGGCCCTTCCGATAGCAGGTTATCCCGTTAGCCTCCCAGCGGGGGTGCTTACCCGTGCAGTATCGGCGCCCTATGAGCTGCACCTGCCCTCGCATCACCTTCGGAACTCCCGCCACAAAGCTTATCTTTCGGGCGTTCTACGGAGGGTTCTGCGCAGCGGTGCGGAACGTCCGCGAGGCATCACCAGCACCACTACCACTTGGCCAAATCGAAAGCAACCTTCAACAAGCGCGACAAAGAGAAGAAGCGCCAACAGAAGCAGGAGGAGAAGAAGATCCGCAAGGAAGAGCGCAAGGCGAACGCCCCGGGTGGCGGCTTTGAAAGCATGCTCGCCTACGTGGATGAGAACGGGATGATCACCAACACCCCTCCGGACCCCACCAAGCGCAAGGAGGTGGACATCGAGGAGATCGAGCTGGGGGTGCCACGCCGCGAGAAGGAGGAGGTCGATGCCGAGCGCAACGGTCGCGTCGATTTCTTTGACACCTCGAAGGGCTTCGGTTTCATCATGGAGAACGGGACGCAGGAGCGTTTCTTCGTGCACATCAGCGGCACGCTGGACGAGATCCGCGAGAACGACAAGGTGGCCTTCGAGCTGGAGCGCGGTCCCAAGGGGATGAACGCGGTCCGCGTGCGGAAGATCTGATCGGCAGCACTTCCTTTCTCCCGTAGCGACCGGACCTTCAGCGGTCGGCCGAAAGGACCCCTTATTTTCGTGCGGACCATCCGCACATGAACGTCTACGCCTTCATCACCCCCATCGTGGTGGCGTTGCTGTTGTTCGAGATCGTCTACAGTGCGATCACGCGCAAAGGCGTCTACACGTTCCAGGACACCATCACCAACCTGGGCACCGGTATCGGCAACCAGTGTGTGAACCTGGCGGTGGCCTTCTTCGTGTACAAGTGGTACGGCTGGCTGTACCAGTTCGCCCCCTGGCAGGTGCCCACCACGTGGTACAGCATGCTGGGGCTGTTGATCATCTCCGACTTCGTGTTCTACTGGTTCCATCGCACGGGCCACCGGGTGAACGTGTTCTGGGCCGCGCACATGCCGCA
>JBGTAJ010000118.1:0-3516 GCA_041749915.1 Flavobacteriales bacterium | reverse complement strand
GGCGTATCCGCCTGGGGCGTGGTCAGCGGGGCATCCGCCGCACGCTCCTCGCGAGCGGCAGTGCGACCGGTCGGGCGCTCTGCTTCGTTCTCATCCTCCTCATCGTCATCATCATCATCGTCCTCCTCGTCATCGTCGTCGTCATCCTCCTCGTCATCATCGTCGTCCTCGGCATCCGGCCCGTCCACGGCAGCGGGGGGCTCGGGGTCCTCCTGCAGGGTGATCTCGTCATCCGTGGCCATGGCGGCGATGGCCTTTTCATCACCCACGAAGGATGGTCCGATGGGCTTGGGCTTGTCGGCCTTGCGCGTCTGCTCTTCCAGGATCTTGTTGATCAGGTCCTGTTTTTTCAGCGTGTCGAACTTCTTGAGGTCGAGCTTTTTGGCGATCTCCTTGAGCTCGGCCAGCTTCATCGCGCTCAGCGCGTTCTGATCGTACATGGATACGAAGGGTGGGAAGTGTTCGGTGGATGGGTCCGCTGTGCGGAAGATGAAAAGGCCTTGCGGGCTTTCTCCGGAACTGCCGTAAAGGGTTCAATTGGACCGGCGGTGCAGGAATGTCGTCTCTTCGACGAGCGCACCGTCCAGTGGGAATGCGTTGCAATGTTAAGACCTATGGGGCAATGGCACGACACCAGGCCCCACTTTTTTTGGACCGGGCCGAGGCGGATCCGGGCCTAATTTCGCCGCCGATCCCACGTCCCACATGCTCCAGCGCAAGCAATCCCTCTTCCTGGCCCTCGCGGCCTTGTTGGCGTTCTCCACCTGGCTGTTCCCCATAGCCAGCTACCAACGGGGAGAGACCACCTACGAACTGCGCACCTCCGGACTGTTCACCAGCGAGGGGGTGGAAGTGGTGGATGTGGGCCTGAAGATGCCCTTCTCCATCGTCCTCAGCCTGCTGGGTGTGGCGCTGCTCGTCACGGTGTTCCTCTACAAGGGTCGCCCGCGCCAGATGCGCTTCGTGCGGGGCACCTATCTGCTGATGCTGGGAGTCATCGCCTACATGTTCATCACGGACCGCTCCGTGCTGGGTTATCTGGAGGAAGGTGGTCCTGTCACCGCCAGCTACGGCCTGTCCTTCGTACTTCCCATCGTGGCCCTGGTGCTGTCCTTCATGGCCGAACGCGCCATCAAGGCCGATGAGGAGCTAGTGCGCAGTGCGGACCGCTTGCGCTAGCGCAGCACGTCCACTTTCAAGGTCTCGTGGTGTTCGCCATCCTCCAAGAGCAGGAGGTAGATGCCTGCTCCGATCCCGTTCAGCGGAAATTCATGCACGCCTTGCGCTGGTCGTAACGTGCGACCCGCTACGCGCACGCCACGCATATCGAAAAGGCTTGCGGTGATGCGTTGCGCGGTGCACTCGCCGAAGTCCACCCGCAGCAGATCGGCTTGACGGTCCTGCCGTACGGTGGCCGAACAGTGCCCCCGCTGATGATGCTCATGCAGGCCCACCACATCGCCGAGCAGGATAGTGTCGAAGCCCGCATTGATCGGTTCGGCCAAGGTGGCCAGTGTGGCTAGCGTGGCTTGTGCGCTGCGTAGGAAGAATAGCGTGTCGATCGTGGCCGGTGTATCGTTCGGGGTGTGGTAGTTGGCGTTGCGGAAGTTGCTGCCGTCCGTGAGCATCAATGCCTGGCGACCGGTATCCCAGAATACGGCATGGTCGCTGCGCCGCAGGTCGGGGGCGATCTGACCGTTTCCTGGAACCGCCAGTGGGATGGCGCTCAGCTCAGGTACGTGTGCAGCAGTGGCAGCCATGTACGCGTCGATCAAAGGTTGTGACGCGGTGTTACCCACGACCGTGAGGAAATCGCCCCGAAATGAATTGGCGGTGATCTCCGCCACTGCGGCGGGGAACAGTAGTTCAAAGCCGGCAGGCAGTTGCTGGCTGTTCGGCTCGTCGCTGTAGTAGCCGATCATCTCCATGTTCAGCACGCCGGCGATCTGTTCCCAAGCCGGAATGCCGCTCTGGACGTATGCTTGGGCACCGATCAGACCTTGCTCTTCGAAACTGAACCCGATGAATCGAATGCTGTGACGGAAGCGGTGGGATGCAAGGATCCGCGCGATCTCCATCGTCGCAGCGACCGCAGTGGCGTTGTCGTCAGCGCCCGCGGTGTTGGTCACCGCATCATAGTGGCCGTCCACGATGTAAGTGCGTGCCTCGTCCACCAGGCCGGGCAGCCTGCCGAGCACATTGGGCACGGTGCTTCCTTGAAAGGTCACCGCTTGCTGTGACGTCTGTGTACCTGCTGCACCGAAGGCGAGCAAGAGCGTATCACGGATCGCTGTGATACCGTCCGGTGCGCTCGCATGGTGACGCGGGATGGCGACGTTCGCGAGCCGTTGCATCAGGCGGTCGGCTTGCAGTGCATCCACCATGGCCTGGATGTCCGGTGCATTTCCATCTTCAGCAACTACACGGACAATTACGCCGCTGGGGTCGATGCCGCCGTAGTTCCAGATAATGGTCCGCTCGGTGCTGGGCAGCACACTCGGGCCAAGATCTCCGGCGGCACTGGAGGTGTTGATGAGGTAGGTGGCACCGCCGTCAGCCGATGCGCTCAGCATCACGCTGCACGCATCCCCTTCAGGGTCGGTGAGCGTGTAGGTGATCGAGACGATCTGCGCGCCTTGGTCCAGGTCCACCGCGGTGATGTCCACCGTAGGAGGCAGGTTCTGTGCAGCGATCGTACCGCAGAACAGGAGGGCTGTGGAAAGAAGAAGTGTGCGGAACATCAAGGCGGGGATCATGTCCCGCGAAGATAGCCCCGGGTGGTCAACGCTTTCCGACGGCCTCCTTGAACTTCGCGATGGCGTTCCGTGTGAAATCGCTCAGCACCAAACGGCCACTGATCTTCGCCCGTTCGATCAGGAGTTCGTCCCAATCCTCGGTCCCCCGCCACATCACCTTCTTCAGTTCGGCCATGGCCTCGGGGCTGTAGGCTGAAAGTTCCCTGGCGTGCGCGTCGATGCACGCGTCCAAGGCTTCCACCGTCCGGAACACTTCGGCGTACATGCCATTGGTCTCACACCATGCAGCGCTGCGGCGTTTGGCCGGTGTGGCGCTCAGGAGCCCGAACTGTCCGGTGCCCACCTTGCGTTCCACTGCCGGTCCCACCACGAAGGGACCGATGCCGATGGCCAGTTCGCTGAGGCGTGCACTGGCGCTTTCATGGGCGTAGGCGATATCCACCGCGCAGGCGAGTCCCACACCACCGCCCACGGCATGGCTGTGGATGCGGCCGATGACCAGGACCGGTGCCTTGCGGATGGCATTGATCACCAAGGCGAAACCGCTGAAGAACGCGAGACCATGGGCCTCACTGTCAATGGCGACCAGCTCATCGAAACTGGCACCGGCACAGAAGGCCTTGTCGCCGTCGCTGCGCAGGATGATCACCCGCACGGACGGGTCCTTGCCGGCTGCTTCGATGGCCTGGGCCATGCTGCGCAGCACGTGGCCGGGCAGGCTGTTGCTCTTGGGATGGTGGAAGGTCACCGTGGCGATGCC
>JBGTAJ010000117.1:0-8461 GCA_041749915.1 Flavobacteriales bacterium | reverse complement strand
CGCGCCCGTGGTGCTGGTGCCCGTGGCCACGGCGTCGTTGGGATCCACCAGCTGGGTGGCGGTGTACGCCCGCTCGGGACCCAGCAGCACCTCACCGTACTGCAGCCAGTTGCCCGTGCTGTTCACCACCAGCTCCTGCGGGAAACGCAGCAACATGCCCTCGTACCGTTCCCAGTAGTCCAGGTCATCAATGGGGAGGAGCAGCGCCGTGGGCTGCACTGAACCTGCTCCCAGCTGTTGCACGGCGCTGACGCTACGGATCTCCGTGAGGCCCTGGAACTCATCCACTGTACCGGTGACCTGGATGCGCTGGCCCACGGCAATGCCCGGGGCTGAGGTCTGGTAGACGAAGATGCCGTTGCTGGTGGCCACATTCGCATCACAGGCGGGGTCCTCGATGAAGTAGCCCTGCACGGTACCCGAGCCCTGGAACACGGCGGTGACCGTGCCCGTGGTGGTCACCACCTGGCCATCGAGAGGGCTGGCGGCACCGCTGCCTTGGATGGTGCAGATGGGCGTCTGGGCCAGCAGCGCGGTGCCCAGAAAAGGAAGCACCAGGAAAAGCGATCGGAGCATGGGAGTGGGAGCGGGCGCACAAGGTACTTCGTCCGGGCGCGGCCATCGGGAATGCGAGCGCGTTCAGTACGACCCCGGCACGTCCTCGTCCACGCAGAGGATGATGTCAGCCTGGCCGATGAACGCGGCGTCCAGCTTGTTCAGTTGCGACTGCGTCACGGTGCCGATCGTCACCCGCTTCAGGTCGGGGCGCAAGCGCTGCAGGTACCAGCCGATGCCTTCCTGGAAGTCCGAATGGTAGCTGCCGTTGAAATGCAGGAAGCGGGCACCCTCCTTCGCGTTCGTGGCGATGAAGTGGGCCATGGTGGCGTCCTTCAGCGCCTGGGCCATGGTCATGGAGGGGCTGGCGTGGTCGCCCATCATGGCCAGCATCTTCACGTAGCCGGGCAACGTGGGATCAAACGCAATGGGCAGCGGCGCCATCCAGGCACGTTCGTTCGCAGGCACCGTATCCAGCGCCTCAAAACCACCCTTGCTCACGGCCCGTGCATAGCGGCGTGGCACGTTGCACGCGATGAAGGGCAGGCCTTTGGCCTTTGCGAGGTCGACCAGCTGTGCGTAGTCGGTCGGGTGGTTCTTCCACAGCCGGGCCAGGGTATCCAGGGCGGCCTGGTCGATCTCCCCGAGCAGGTAGCGGTCCAGTGTCGCCTGGTCATCGGCCTCGATCATCTCGGCGCCCATGACCAAGGGGCCCTTGTCCGCCAGGTGTTTGGCCAGTTCCAGCTGCAACCAGTGGGCGATGGAGTTATTGTGCTCCTCCCCGAAGAGAATGATGTCGCCGCGCTCCACCATGCCCAACGCACGGGTGAACGGGAGCTTTTTACCCTTGGCATCGAAGAGGACGTAGTTGGGCAGCACCTGGGCGAAGGACCCCGCCATGGAGCACAGTAGCGTGAGGACCAGTAGGGTACGAAGAAGGAACGGGATGCGCATGGGGTGAAGTAACACGATCTGCGCAGATGGGCAGGTGACGATCCGTTCGTATTCCCCTATCTTTTCCGTCGTGTACGACACCATGCCGAACCGACCGAACTGCTCCGCTCCCACCATCGAGGCCCCGCCGCTGACCCAGGAAGCCCTGGACCCGCAGCTGCGCGAGGAGCTTTGCGCAGAGGTGGATGAGCGCGGGCAGGTGACGGTGCATTGCTCGTTCAAGGCCGGTCTGTTCGATTGCATCCGCATCTGGCCCAGCACCTACCTGGTGTGCCGACACAGTGGCCACCGCAGCCCCCTGTTGCTGGCGGAAGGCATCCCCCTGGCGCCCACCTGGCTGCCGGTGCCTGCGGAACAGCAAGTGCACTTCACCCTGCTCTTCGCCGGGCTTCCGCAGCACTGCGTGCTCTTCGACTTAGTGGAGGAGATCGCCGACCCTGGAGGCTTCCATGTGCCGGGCATCCTGCGCAACGGCATGGATGTGTACCGGGTGGACCTGTGACCCACTGCGGTAAGGATCCCACGAGGCTACCCGCTTCGGGGCGTTTACACCCCGCTCCCCATTCGGATCGTTCGCTGCTGACCCGCTGACCCCCGCGGCCAGCAGGCCATTGCCTTCCCACCCCACATGGTGTAGGGCACGGCCTGCGATCTGCCCAAGCGTGGCCATGCAAGCACCCGACGAGAAGAGCCCCCTGGCCACTCCCGCAAGACCCCAGGACGCCCCCAAGCGCCCCCGCATCAAACAGGCACCAGAACCGATGCCTGCGGAAGAAGAGCCCGAAGCCCCCGTTCCGGACCGCGGCGTTGCGCCCGGCATCACCGGCTGAAGTACCTCCACCATTCAACACACAGCGATCATGAACAGTTTTTCCAAGGACCCCAGCACCTCGCTTGCGGGCAAACGTGTGGCCATCCTCGCCACCGACGGTTTCGAACAAAGTGAACTGTGCTCGCCCCGCGCAGCACTCATCCACGCCGGCGCCTTCGTGGAGCTCATCTCCCTGAAGTCGGGTAGCATCAAGGGCTGGTCCGATGGCGCATGGACGGACCCCGAAAAGGTGGACCGCGTGGTGGCCGACGCCCGGGCGGACGAGTACCATGCCCTGCTGATCCCCGGCGGTGTGATGAACCCGGACAAGCTTCGGATGGACGCCGACGCGGTGGCCTTCGTCCGCGCCTTCTACGACCAGCAGAAGGCGATCGCCGCCATCTGCCACGGACCCTGGCTTCTGGCCGAGGCCGATGTGCTGCGTGGACGCCGGCTCACCAGCTATCCCAGCATCAAGACCGACCTGATCAACGCAGGGGCCACCTAGGTGGATGAGGAAGTGGTGGTGGACCGTGGCCTGGTGACCAGCCGCAGCCCGAAGGACCTGCCCGCGTTCAACGCCCGCATGATCCTGGAGGTGAGCGCTGGCGTGCAGGAGTGGGAACGCGTCTGATCGACGCCAACGCACTGTTCACATGCTTACGCGTTCGGTACGCTTTCCGTTCGACGTCGTAGGCCAGGGCCGTTAGCGTGAACCGACCGTAGGTGAACGGACCACCGGGAAGTTCCCAGAGCGCTTCGCCATACCCCGGTAGGAGCATCCCGTTCATCCGGCGATGGTCGCTGGCAGGTGTCCGGAAGGTGCGTTTCTCCGGCGGCTTGGGCGGCGCCACGATGTAACGATCGTCGCTGATGAAGTCCACCAACAAGTCCTGGGCGTCGAAGACCAGCCGGGCGCCGATGGTGATGTCCTTGTGCGTGAACGTGGCGAGCGCCGAACGATCATCCACTTCGGTCCATGTGATGCGCGGATCCACCAGGGCAGCGGGGGCGAAGAGGCAGAGGTCGTTGAACCAGGTCACCGTTTCGGCCTGGTCCAGTTCGCGCCCGCTGATCTCCACCACAGGGAACAAGCCGAGCAGCTTGATGCGCATGGAGGCCATGCCATCGTCATAGGCGTGCAGGCCCTTGGTGGGCAGCCCCTTCATGGTGGCATCCATCCAGAAGAAGCGCGCCGGCGGGTCGAAGGTGTTCACCTGCACGGTGGTGAAGGGCATCCACGGACCACCCTCGGCGCGGATGTCCCCTTCGAATTCGAGCTGCATGCTCCGTGGACGTGTCATGCCCACCACGCCGGCCTTCCGCAGGAAGCGTTGTACCGGTTCGGGAAGCCCTTGCAGGTCATGCTCGATGACGCGTTGTTCGGGTCTTGCATACGCCCGGTCAAGCGCCTCATCGACGGCGGCGCGGTGATCCCTGCGAAAGTCCCAGACCGCGGCGCCGGCCACCACGGCGACCAGGATCAGCACATTGGCCACCGTGCCCCAGCGTGCATCCTGCCATTGCGACGACACCAGCACTTGCGAAAGCAGTACCGCCAGTACGGCAAAGGTCCACCACCGATCGCTGTGACGGAAAACCAGGAAGGCCGCCACAAGGAAGAGCAGGGCCGCCAGGCCCCACAGCAGGCCCACGGGCCGCGCGATGGTTCTGGTCAACTGGGCGAGCGTGGCCCATTCGAAGGCCTTGGCAAGACCCATCACATGGATGAGGCCGTGGACGACGAGCACGATGAGGAGCGCGATCCGGAGCATGGCAGAGGGGTTGAGGAACGACCCCCTAAAGTTCGCTCCTCCCACCCGGCATCCGCCATGACCAACAGCAGGCCATCGCGGCCCTTGGGGAACCGGGCAGTACCTTCCCTGCCTACATTCCCGAACCTCCGTATGCGCGCGATCCTGTTCCCCGCTCTTTCCCTGTTGATCGGAACTCCGGCACTGGCCCAGTTCGGCCCTGCCGAAGTGCTCTACGGCAATTTCCCCGGTGTGATGAGCGACGCGCGCTTCGCCGACATCGACCAGGACGGTACCCTTGACATGGTGTGCTCGGCACCCTACGAGAGCGCGGTGATGTGGTACCGCGGCTATGGCACCGACCGGCACGAGCCGGGCCGCTCCGCGATCGCCGTCCTCAATACGCCCAGCTCCTTCGACCTGTGGGACCTGGACGGCGATGGCGTGGACGACCTGGTGGTGACGGTGGCCACCGATGACCGCATCCTGTGGGCGCGCAACAACGGCTACGGCGAGTTCCCCTCGGTGGACACGCTGCTGAGCACCATGGACCAACCTGCCTGGGTGCGCGTGGCCGATGTGGACGGCGATGGAGATCCGGACATCGTGGTGGCCAGTACGCTCGACGACCGCATCGCCTGGTTCGCCAACCTCGGCGGGGGGCAGTTCGGCCCACAGCAGGACATCACCACCACGGCCGATGGCATCACCAGGGCGACCTTGGGCGATGTGGACAATGATGGCGATGTCGACGTGCTCGCGGCCCTGCCAGGAACACAAACCTTGGGCTGGTATGCGAACGACGGCAGCGGGCAGTTCAGCGCCCTGAGCACCATCGGCACAGGCCTCCCCGTGCCGCTCTCCGCCGAGCTGGCCGACCTGAACGGCGATGGTTGGAACGATGTGCTCTTCGCCTACAGCGCGGACGATATGGTCTGGTTCCCCGGTACCGGCAACGGAACCTTCGGCACGCTCACGCCCATCGCCGTGGTGAACGGACTGAAGGGCGCGTGGGCGGCTGATCTGGATGGCGATGGAGACCTGGACATCCTCGCGGGGCATGCCAGCACCGCCCGACTGTACGCCAACGATGGCACAGCAACCTTCACCCAGCAGACCCTCTCGTTCGCCTTCGCCGCCGATGCGGGCATCCTGCAGGACCTGAACAACGATGGGCTCGTTGACCTGGGTTATCGGCGCGTCTCGAACCAGGATGCCAGCTACCGGTACAACCTCGGCAGCTTCACCTTCAGTGCAGAGACCTCCGTGCCGGCTTGGTACAGGGCCACCGGTCTGGGTGCCGCCGACATGGATGGCGACGGTGACATGGACCTGATGGTCCGCGGTGGGACCTTCGCGCCGGTCACCCTGTTCGTGCAGGAGGAGAACGGTGTGTTCACGCCCACGGTGGAGCTCTTCTTCGGCACCGAGCCCATCACCAACTTCATCCTCCAGGACATGGACCAGGATGGACTGATGGACGTGCTGTTCCGCGCCGGGGATTCCGTGGACCGCGATCTCTACTGGAAGCGCAACCTCGGTGGCGGCTTCGGCCCGGAGGTGTTGCTCAATACCTACTACCTGGCCGAGAACCTGCCCATCACACCGGCCGATGTGGACGGCGACGGCGACCTGGACCACCTGGTCTCCAGCCCCAATGTCGGCTGGCGGCGCAACGACGGCAGCAGCTTCAGCGCCCACATCACCATCGATGCCGCCATCACGCGAGGACCCATGGCGCTGGCCGACATGAACGGCGACGGCCTGAACGATGTGATCGCCGCGAACGGCGACGCCTACAACGCCAAATGGTACCGCAACAACGGCAACACCACCTTCACCGCACAGCCCGACCTGCCCACCTCTCTCGATGATGCCGTACAGATCCATCCGCAGGACCTGGACAATGACGGCGACCTGGACCTGGTGATCAATGGGGCATTCAATGCTATCGCCGTGACGCTCAACAACGGCAACGGCACCTTCGGTCCGATGCAGGGGCTCAACACCTGGAACTGGACCAGCCGGATGTTCGTGTTCGATGTGGACGGCGATGGAGACCCCGACATCATGAACGGCAACTACACGCAGTTCCGCTGGTGCGCGAACAATGGCCTTGGGCAGTTCAGCGACAACGTCGCTTTGCAGCCCGACGAACCCTACAGCACAGAGCTCCTGAGCTCATTGCTGGCGGACCTCGATGGTGACGGGCTTCTGGACATCGTATATGCGGAGGATGTGGAGACGCAGCTGGAATGGCTGCCCAACCGCGCGAACACCTACTTCCGCATCCAGGGGCGCCTGTTCTGGGACCAGGATGAGGACGGCGTGCGCGACGTGGGTGAACTGCCCGTGCCCTGGGCCTCGGTATCGGCAGAGCCCGCGCCCAACTTCCCTTTCTCCTCCAACAACGGAGCTTTCCTCGCCTACGTGGATGCCGGCACCTTCACCGTGCGACCCGTGGTGGACACCGAGCTCTGGCGCATCACCTCGGACAGCCTGCAATACACCGTCACCCTCGATGAGCAGAACCCCGTGAGCGCGGGCAACGACTTCGGCCTGTACGTCAACGCGGCGAGCTCCGTGCTGGACCTCGACCTGATGCCGCCCAACGGCGTTTGCGCCGACACCGTGAGCCACTGGATCACCGTCAGCAACCTGGGCAACATCCTGGAAAGCGGCGTGCTGGCCCTGGAGTACGACACCCTCTTCACCCTGCTCGCTGCCGACCCTCCGCCGGATTCCGTGGTGGCCGACACCTACTACTGGAGCTACGCCGCGCTGGCCTATTACGGTTCGCACACCATCCAGCTCACCACCGTGCGGCCCGACTTCAACTTCCTGGGCGACACTGCGCACTTCGCCTTGCACGCCTACCGCTTCGACCCCTTCGTCCCGGGCATCATCATCGATACGACCAGTGTGGTGCTGCTGAACGTGATCCAATGCAGCTACGACCCCAACGACAAGCTCGCCGACCCCGCTGGCTATGGCGCGCTCGGTGCCGTGGACCTCACGACCGGGCACATCGATTACACCATCCGCTTCCAGAACACCGGCAATGCACCGGCTGTGACCGTGGTGCTGCGCGACACGCTCCCCGCCCAAGCGGACCTGGAGCGCCTCACCCTGCTGGGATACTCCTTCGCCCCCACCGACCTGCGCGTGGACAGCGGTAATGTGCTGGTGGTGCGCCTCCAGGGCATCCTGTTGCCCGACAGTGCCAGCGACCCCCTGGGCAGCCAGGGCTTCGTGAGCTTCCGCATGGGACTGCAGCCCGATCTGCCCCACCTCACGGCCATCAGCAACACAGCCGGCATCTACTTCGACTACAACCCGCCCATCATCACCAACACCGTCGTGAACACCTTGGTGGATTGTGCGCTGTGGCAACCGCAGATCGACGTGGCGGGCTTCGACGGCCTGAGCGTCACCGCGGGCGATCGCTATCAATGGAGCCTGGATGGTGAGCCGATCCCCGACGCCACGCAACAGGAGGTCGGCATCATCGGCAACGGCACATACAGCGCCACGGTGACCAGCGTGTTCGGATGCATCGCCACGGCGGAGTTCCAGGTGATCAGCGCGGGCGTGGACGCAAGGGATGCACCAGCCTTCGGCATCGTTCCCAACCCCATGACCGGCGATGCCGTGCTGTGGAGCACGGAGCCCCTGACGGCTCAGCATCGCATCGAACTGCTGGATGCCCAGGGACGGCTCATCCGCACGCTCCCTGGACAGGGCTCATCACGCGTCGAACTGGCGCGCGCCGCACTGACGCCGGGGTTCTACTCCGTGCTCATCACGGCTCCGGACGGTGAACGCTCGATGGTCCGGTTGGTGGTCCAGTAGGCGGGAAAGGGCCGATCACAACGTGAACGGCATGCGGTGCACCCCCGCCCGATCGGGGCTCCACGCGTGGATGGCATAGGTGCCCGGTGGCCAGCCGAGCACCGTGAGATCGAACGACAGGCGGTGTCGTCCGGCATCCAGCAGCGTGCGATCATGCAACACCTGAACGACCTTCCCGCGACGGTCCACCACCACGGCGTTGAAGGCCGTGCCCGCCGGGACATCGTAGACCAGTACGCGACGGATGGCCTCGGGCCTGCCGGAACAGACACGGCCGGGCTCGTCGGCGAAGCGCAGTGAATACAAGGGCGCGGGCTGTCCGCTGAGGCGGCTCACGGCCAGGCGCAGCGAGTCCGTCGCCGTGCTGTCCAGGGCACCCATGCTCGCAATGGAATGCCCGTCGCTGAGGACCCACACCGCGTACTGCACTTCGTCGTCCGGGTACTCGCCGCGCGCAACGGCCTCTGCCACGGCCGTCAATTTCGGCGGCGACTGATGGCCGGCCCGGTAACCCTCACCCGCGCGCGGCCCGCTG
>JBGTAJ010000116.1:0-3469 GCA_041749915.1 Flavobacteriales bacterium | reverse complement strand
GGAGCGCCGACGCGCGGGCCGAGTCCGTGGACGATGTTGAGGACTCCCGGCGGAAAGCCCGCCTCGCGCGCGAGGGCGCCGAGCATGAAGGCGGTCATCGGTGTGACTTCGCTCGGCTTGGCGACCACGGTGTTCCCAGTCGCCAGGGCCGGCGCGATCTTCCACGTGAAGAGGTAGAGCGGCAGGTTCCAAGGGCTGATGCAGCCCACCACGCCGATGGGCTGGCGGTCGGTCCAGTTCACGGCCACATCGTCCATCAGGTGCGCCTCGCTGGGAAAGTGCAGGATGGCCGTGGCGAAGAAGCGGAAGTTGGACACCGCCCGGGGGATGTCCACCTTGCGTGCCAGGCTCAGCGGCTTGCCGTTGTCCTCGCTCTCGTCGCGGGCGAAGCCCTCCAGGTCATCCTCGATCAGTTGCGCCAGGCGCAGCAGCACCTTGGAGCGCCCTTCGCGGCCCAGCGCGTTCCAGGCGGGCAGTGCACGTTCCGCGGCGGCACGGGCCAGTTCCACATCGCGTTCGTCACTGTCCGGCAGTTGCGTGAGCACGGCACCGGTGGCCGGGGCGTGCACATCGATCCAGGCGCCGCTCTCGGCCGGGCGCAGTGTTCCATCGATCAGGTTCAGGAGGCGTTCCATGGCAGCTTGGCGGGCAGGCCTAGGGAGGGGTGCACCGCGCGCCGAAGGTAGCTTCCTGCACCGCTGCGCGGCACGGATCAGGCAGTGCCATGAACGTCAAAAGGCCCCCTTGCGGGGACCTTTCAACGCCTTGTTGCTTGGTCAGCATCACCAAAACCCTAAGCCGACCTTCAGTGGCTGCGTGACCGAGGTCGATGCAGCCGACTGCCTTGGATACAAAAGTACCGGGGCGGGTGGGGGCGGGGTGTTAAGGCTGTGCGAACGAACGTTAAAGAGCGTTAAGGATGGGGGCGTGGCGCCGGCTCCGGTAGTTTCGCTCCATGGACCGGCGTAGGATGTTCGGATTGATGGCGACCATCGGCATGGCGCTGCTCGGTCTGGTGGGCATCCAGGTGCACTGGATCCGGAGCACGCTGCAGCTGAAGGAGGCGCAGGTGGAGCAGGGCGTGGAGAACGCGCTCTACACCGTGAGCGATCGGCTGGAACTGGTGGAGCGCATGGCAGTGCTGCAGCGCGATCCGGCGGGCCGCCGCCTGCTGATGCGGTTGGATACCCTGCGCAACGAACGGAGCGGGAACGCCCAGGGCGGCGAAGCGGCATGGGGCCCCATCGCGACACCCATGGAGCAGGGCGGCGACCTGGAGGAGATGGTGGCCGACATGGTGCGCGGGATCTTCTCCACCGAACTGGAGCGCGACATCCGCGACCGCGTGGATGCCCGCCTGCTTGATTCGTTGATGCAGGCCACCTTCCGGGCCGACGGCCTTCCGCAGCCCCTGGCCTACGGCGTGTTCGATGAAGCGGGGAAACGTATTCCCCTGAGCACCGACGTGCCGGGCCACGAACAGGCGCTGGCCAGCACGCCTTACCAGGAGCTCCTGTTCCGCCACGACCTGGCCAGCGGGGGCTACCACCTGCGCGTGGTGGTGGCTGACCAGCATGCGGCCATTTGGCGGGGCCTGTTGCCGCAGCTCTTCATCTCGGGCCTGTTCATCGTCCTCATCGTTGTGGTCTTCGTGCTCACTTTGCGCACCATCCTGCGTCAGAAGCGGATCAGCGACATCCGCAACGACCTGGTGAACAACCTGACGCACGAGCTGAAGACCCCCATCAGCACCATCGGCCTGGCCTGCGAAGCGCTGTCGGATCCCTCGGTGCCCAAGACCGAACAACAGGTGCGCACCTTCGTGGGCATGATCCGCGATGAGAACAAGCGCCTGGGCTCGCTGGTGGAGAACGTGCTGCAGAGCGCGGTGCTCGCCAGCGGCCACATGGTGCTGAAGCCGGTGGACCTGGACCTGCATGCCCTGATCACCGATGTGGTGCGCAGCAGCACCATCCTGGTGAGCCGCCGCAGCGGGCGTATCGAACTGGACCTGCAGGCGGACATCCACCACGTGCAGGGCGATCGCATCCACCTGACCAACGTGCTGTACAACCTGATCGACAATGCGGTGAAGTACACGCAGCAGGAGCCGCGCATCCGCATCGCCACGCGCAGCAACGATGAGGGCGTGACCGTCAGTGTGGGCGACAACGGCATCGGCATCGCCTCCTCCGAGCAGCGCAAGATCTTCGACCGGCTGTACCGCGTGCCCACCGGCAACATCCACAATGCCAAAGGCTTCGGGCTGGGGCTGAGCTACGTGCGCACCGTGGTGGAACGCCACCGCGGCCGCATCCGGCTGGACAGCACCCCGGGCCAGGGCAGTACCTTCCACATCTTCATACCCTTTGAACATGTCATCTCCCATCAAGCTGCTTCTGGTCGAGGATGACGCCAACCTCGGTGGCATCCTGTCCGAGTACCTCCGGGCCAAGGGTTTCCTGGTGGACCTGCGCACCGACGGGCAGCAGGGCTGGCTGGCCTACACCCAGAACACCTACGACCTGCTGATGCTGGACGTGATGATGCCGGCGAAGGACGGCTTCACCCTGGCCCGCGAGATCCGCGCGAAGGACCCTGCGGTCCCCATCGTCTTCCTCACGGCCAAGAGCATGAAGCAGGATACGCTGGAGGGCTTCCGGGCCGGTGCCGATGATTACATCACCAAGCCCTTCAGCATGGAGGAGCTGATGCTGCGCACCACCGCCGTGCTGCGCCGGTCACGGGGCGTGGAGCCCCGCGAGGTGGAGCCCGAGGAGTACCTCATCGGGGCATCGCGCTTCGATCCGCGGAAACAGACCCTGAGCACCCCCACCGAGGAGCGGCGCCTCACCACCAAGGAATCGCAATTATTGCGCCTTCTGTGCACCCACCGCAACGATGTGCTGGAGCGCGGCCATGCCCTGCGCGAGGTGTGGGGGAACGACAGTTACTTCAGTGGCCGCAGCATGGACGTGTACATCGCCAAGCTGCGCAAGTACCTGCGGGACGACCCCGCGGTGGAGATCATTAATGTACATGGCAAAGGCTTCCGCCTGATCGCCCCGGAACGGCAATGATCTTGGCCGGCCATCGGTTCTGTATACAAACACAGAACCATGTCCCGCCCAGCACACCCCTGGACCAGCGCCCGCCGCAATGCCGGCCGCCGCTTTCTGATCGGCACCTCCGTGGCCCTTTCGCTCACGCTCGTCGCCTTCGAGTGGCGCAGCGAGGGCCACCGCCTGACGCTCCCGCCGGAATTGGGGTATGATGGAACGGAGACGGAGTACCCCCGCGTGGTGATCATCGAGAAGGAGAGTGCTGCTGCGAAGCCCGAAGTGCAGCGGCGGCGGCAGAACGCTGGTGCCATTGTGCCCGGTGATCCCACCCCGGTGGTGGAACCGGGCCCCGCAGCGGCCGAACCAGGCCCCGCTACGGCTGTGGACCCGCTTCCCCTGCCCGGCAG
>JBGTAJ010000115.1:0-25352 GCA_041749915.1 Flavobacteriales bacterium | reverse complement strand
TCTACTATTGCAACGCCACCACCTGCGCCACGGTGGATGTATCCGAAGCGGTTCCCTCTGCAGGCGCCAAGCTCTACCCAAACCCCTCAACAGGGCAGGTACAGGTGGAGTTTGCACGATCAGCTGGAGCGGTCCATTCGTGGGTGCTGCTGGACGCGCTTGGTCGGCGGGTCATGAGATCCACGGGAACCTTCCAAGGAAGCCTGTCCCTGGACCTGACAGGACACGGGGAAGGAAGCTATTGGCTGGAATTGCGGGTTGCGGATGGAACGGTGATGGAACGGCTTCGGGTGGTGGTCATGCGCTGATCACGCAAACGCCTGCATATCGCAGAGCTTCCGGTACTGGCCGTTCGCCGCGAAGAGCTCGGCGTGGGTGCCGCGTTCGATGATGCGGCCCTGTTGCATCACGCAGATCTCATCACAGTGCTGGATGGTGCTGAGGCGGTGCGCGATCACCAAGCTGGTGCGCCCTTCGAGCATCTTGAAGAGCGCGTCCTGCACCAACCGTTCGCTCTCGGTGTCCAGTGCGCTGGTGGCCTCATCCAGGATCAAGATCGGCGGGTTCTTCAGCACGGCCCGGGCGATGCTCAGGCGCTGTTTCTGCCCCCCCGAAAGGCGGTTGCCGCCATCGCCGATGGTGGTCTGGTAGCCGTTCTCCAGCGTGGTGATGAACTCATGCGCATTGGCGATGCGCGCGGCACGCTCGATGTCAGCCTGCGCCACACCGGGTGTACCGAAGGCGATGTTGTTCGCCACGGTATCGTTGAACAGGATGCTGTCCTGCGTGACGATGCCCATCAGCGCGCGCAGGTCACGGATGCGGAGGTCGCGGAGGTCGTGCCCGTCGATCAGCACCGACCCGCCGGTGACATCGAAGAAGCGGGGGAGCAGGTTCGCGAGCGTGGTCTTGCCACTGCCGCTGGTGCCCACGAGAGCCACGCTGGTCCCCTTGGTGATGGTGATGCAGATGTCCTGCAGCACCGCGGGACGTTCCGCAGCGTCCCGGCCTGTGGGGGCGGTGTCGTACGCGAAGGTCACGTGGCGGTATTCGATCTGCTGTTCGAAGCCCGTGATGGGTTTCGCGGCGGGCTTCTCCTTCACGGTGTTCTCCACGGCCAGCAGGTCGAAGATGCGCTCGCCACTGGCACCGCCGCGGGTGATGGCGGACCAACCCTGGGAGAAGCCCTTGATGGGAGCCAGGAGCTGGGAGAAGATGATGATGAAGCCCAGGAAACTGTCGCCGGTGAGGGAGGGCTCCACACCCAGCACAAAGGACCCGCCGATGTACGCGATGGCGGCCATCACCGCGGCCCCCATGGTCTCGCTGAGCGGCGAGGCGATGTCCTGCCGGTTGAGCATGGCGATGCTCGAGCGCATCAGCAGATCGTTGTCGCGCTGGAAGCGGCGTTCCATGTCGGCCTCGCCGTTGAAGGCCTTGATCACGCGGATGCCCGAAAGCGTCTCCTCCACCCGGGCCAGCAGGTCGGCGCTCTTCTCCTGCACGCGGGCGCTCTTGCGCTTCAGGCTCTTGCTGATGCGGGCGATGAGCAGGCCGCTGACGGGTAGCAACAGGAGCGAGATCAGCGTGAGCTGCGGCGACAGCGTGAGCATGGTGGCCAGGAAGAGCAGCACGGCGATGGGTTCGCGGAACACCATCTCGATGTAGAACATCACCGAGTACTCCACCACGTGCATGTCGTTGGTGATCAGTGCCAGCAGGTCGCCCTTGCGTTCACCGGCGTGGTAGCGAAGCGGCAGTTCAAGCAGCTTGCCGTAGATGCGGGCCCGGATGTCGCGCACGATGAGGTTGCGGAAGTTGCAGATGGCGACCAGTGCCAGGTAGCGGAACAGGTTCTTGAAGAGGAAGAGCACCACCACGGCCATGCTGATCACCAGCAGCGCCCCCATCTGTCCGCGCGCCTCGATCAGCTGGGTGAGCAGCCAGTTAAAGGTGCCCTCAAGCCCCTCGCGGTTCCACAGTGCCTCGGGACGGACGTGCACGGGCTGGACCTGTCCGAGCAGCAGCCGCAGGAAGGGGATGAACAGCAGCAGCGAGGCCAGGTGGAAGACCGTGCCGAGCAGGTTGAACACGGCGTTGAGCACCGCAAAATGCCGGTAGGGCGCGCCGAAGCGAAGGATCCGGAAGAAGTTGCGCATGGGCCGAGGGCGAAGGTAGCGCCCTTGGACTTGTGCGCAGGTAGGTTGTCGCCTGCCTGTCACTCTGTTACAGTGCCAAGGGCGCTACCTTCGCGATCCCATGGACAGCGTACGACAGAACAAGGTGAACAGCCTGCTCCAGCGCGAGCTGGCGGTCATCTTCCAGCAGGAGGCCCGCAACCTGCTTCCAGGCAGCCTCATCACGGTATCAGCGGTGCGCGTGAGCCCCGACCTCGGCCTGGCCAAGGTGTACCTCAGCCTCTTCCCCGTGAAGGACAAGAAGGCCGCGATAGCGCTCATCAAGGAGCATTCACACCGGCTGCGCGGCCAGTTGGGCCACCAGGTGGGCAAGCAGATGCGCGTGGTGCCCGATCTGCTGTTCTACATCGACGATTCGTTGGACCGCGCCGAGGAGATCGACAAACTGCTCAAGGGCGCGTAGCATGCAGTACGATCCGGTCAAGCGGCGGCTCGGCGTGGTGTTCAACAGCACGCCCCTGCTGCGCAAGCTCTTCTACCGTCTCCTGGACCTGCTCCTGCTGCGGGCCTGGCACATCCAACGCGAACTGCGTCGCTGGGCCTTGGACAAGCAGGACCGTTCACTGGCCATCTACGATGCCGGGGCGGGCTTCGGGCAGTACACCTACTGGCTCAGCAGCCTCTCCTCCAAGTGGAGCATCACGGCCATCGACGTGAAGGACGAACAGGTGGCGGACTGCAACGCCTTCTTCCTGCGCATCGGTCGGCCCCAGGTGAAGTTCGAGGTGGGCGATGTGACCCGGTTCCAACGCCCCGATGCCTTCGAGCTGGTGGTGTGCGTGGACGTGATGGAACACATCCTGGAGGACGAGGCGGCGTTGCGTTGCTACAGCACCTCGTTGAAGTCGGGCGGCATGCTCATCATCAGCACCCCCAGTGATCAGGGGGGCAGCGATGTGCATGAGGAGGGTGAGGGCTCCTTCATCGAGGAGCACGTGCGCGATGGCTACAACATCGACGACATCCGCGCGAAATGCCTGCGCAACGGCTTCAGCAAGGTGGAGGCGCGCTACAGCTACGGCGCGCCGGGCAAGATCAGCTGGAAGCTCAGCATGAAGTGGCCCTTGCTGATGCTACAATCCAGCAAACTCTTCTTCATCGTGCTGCCCTTCTACTACCTGATCGCCTACCCCATCGCCTTCGTGCTGAACATGGCGGATGTCCGGATGGCCCACCCGACCGGGACGGGCTTGATCGTGAAGGCGTGGAAGTGAGGGTCATGTGAACAGGTGCTTCGTGTGGACCGATCCAGTTCCACATTGGCCGACCCCACCCCTTCCACACTCCGGAAGGAGCTGCCCAAGCTGCCGCTTCACTCCACAGGAACGGTCTCTTGCACGGGCGTTTCCCCAGGCTTGGCCTTGCGCTTGGGAAGGATGTTGTAGCCGATAGTGAGGACGAGCTGCTCGTTCATCAACGGTGCCAAATATCCATCGGATGGGTCCTTTACATTCTGCAGCCCATAGTAATACCGTATACCCAAGGCCATCCGATCCGAGAAGCGAAGACCGAGCTCTCCAACGGTACCGAAGTCGGTAGGTTTCAGGAGCAGATCATTGGTTTCCGTGGTGCTGGATCCGCCTAGACCGTTCGCATACGCATAGGTGTGGAACGTGCCGGACCCGACCACGGGTGTCCCCAGTTGATAGCCTGCGCCGAAACGGAAACGACCGAGGTCCAGTTGGACCATCAGTGGAACGTAGAGGTAGTGGACCTGGCGATCCGTCGCCATGATCTTCACATCCTGCTGCCAATACTCATCGTGGCCCGCAATGAAGGACCAATACAAGCCGGTCGAGAAGCTCAACGGGCCGGACAGCTTGTGTGTGGCGCTTGCGCCCAATAACCAAGAGAAGCGGCGATCGACCACTTGGTACTCACCTCGACCCGTGGCCGGCCAGAGGTCCGTGTTCATACGCCCGGTGCCCGCGCCAGCAAGGACCCCTACCTCCCACTGGCCTTGTGCGGATGCCACCGATAGGAGCAGCCCGACCAGCCCCATGATGTACGTTCGCTTGTTCATCCTTGGCACGAGTTGATGTGAAAGATAGCCCCGGGCCAACCGATCTTCGCCGCTCACCATGCGCCGCGCCATCCGCCTTCTTGGCAAGTTCGCCCTCGGATCGTTAGCCCTGTTGGCAGTGGTCTTCGGCATCCTCTGCTACATACTATACGCCCATGAGCAGGAGATCGCGGACGAGCTGATCGTCCGTTTCAATGAAGGACAACCGGGTCAGCTGAGCTATCACCATGTGGAGCTGTCGCCCTTCCGGGCGTTCCCCTACATCAGCATCGACCTGAAGGAGGTGCGCTTCGACGCCGACAAGCACACCGCCGACGATAAGGGCATCTACGCGTTCAAGGACGTGTACGTGGGCTTCGATGTGCTCGACCTGCTGCGGGGCGAGTACACCATCCGCAAGCTGGTGCTGAGCAAGGGGCATCTGTACTTGGAGAAATACGCGGACGGCACCTACAACATCACCCGGGCCAAGGACCGCGCGGACGAGGGGGAGACCGGCGGTGCCACACACCTGGACCTCAAAGGGATCGAACTGCGCGACATCACCCTGCACGAGGTGAACAGCGGCGAGCACGGCAACGACCTGGTACTGGACATCGTGAAGGCCGATGCCTACCTGAGCTCCATCGGAGAGGAAGTGCGCATGGGGCTGGTGAGCGAGATCTTCCTGCATCACTACACCTCGGGCAACACCACCTGGTTCCGCGCACTGCCTTTCGGGCTGGATTGCGACATGACCATCAAGGGAGGCCTCGTCACCATCCACCCCAGCACCTTCGAGGTGGAGACGGGCAAACTGGATATGGAAGGCACGCTGGACCTGGACGACCATTTGATGCTGGACCTGAAGGTGGGCGGGCGCAAGAAGAACTTCGACACCTTCATCGCCTTCGCGCCGCCCGATGTGCTGGCGAAGCTCAAGGAGTTCAAGAACGAGGGCGACATCTTCTTCGATGGCCTCATCACCGGTCCGATCGACCTGCAAAGCCCGCTGATCGACCTGCGCCTGGGCTGCCGGAACACCGTGTTCCACCACCGGAGCCACAACAAGGCTCTGCGCGATGTGGCTTTCACTGGGCACTTCCGCACGGGCGATGACGGCAGTTTGGAGAAAGGCTTCCTCGAACTGGAGAACCTCTACGGCGAACCCGAGAAGGGTCTGTTGAAGGGTACGATCCGGGTGGACAACCTGCTGGACCCGAGGATCACCATGGATTTCCATGCACGTTTCGACCTGGCACACCTGAAGACCTTCTACGAACTGGACGCCATCGAGGACGGCCGGGGCATCGTGACGATCGATGTGACCCTGAACGAATACGTGGGCCCGGACAGTATCCTGCACTTCGCCACCAAGATGACCGATGGGGTGACCAGCAACATCACCCTTGAGGATGTGGACCTGAAGCTTGCCGGGCTGAACAGGCCCTTCACGGACTTCAACGGCAAGATCCTGCTCGACGGTGACAACCTGCGCAGTGAGGACCTGCGCGTGCGCATCGGTCAGAGCGATCTGGCCTTGGACTTCGCCATCAGCAACGTATCGGCGCTGATGCACCATGCCAAAGCCCCGGTGGATCTTACACTTCACGGCGAAAGCAGGTCGCTGCACATGGCGGAACTGCTGTACCTGAACGGCAAGGTGGTGGATGAGCCCTGGGCACGCGACACGGTGTACGACCTGAAGTTCGACCTGGACCTGCACACCACGGTGGACGCCGTGGACCGCGCGAAGTACATCCCGACAGCTTCCGTGGACTTCCGTCACCTCGAATTCCGCACGGCCAAATACCCGCATCACCTGGACGATGTGCGGGGGACCATCGCTGTGAGCGACGAGCACCTTTCCGTGAACGACCTCACCTTCACCCTGGGCCGCAACGATGTGCATGCCGATGTGGAGCTCGGCAACCTGGGCGCCTTGCTGGACAGCTCGGCACGGGGCACGGTCACGCACCGCGCCGCCTTGCGCAGCACCTACTTCAACGCCAAGGAACTGCTGGTCTACGACGGCAGGCCGAGGATCCACGACAGCATCGATGTGGAGGTGATCCACGATCTGGACCTCCGCGGATCGGGCAGCATGATGAGCAATATGTTCACCAGGAAAGGCTTCATCAGCGACACCCACATCGACCACTTCTCCGTCCGGGTGAACGACCTGCCCGCGCTGAAGGCATCGGACGGGCGGATCCTCACGGATACGAGCGGATGCATCACCGTGCAGGGCTTGAAGCTGAACATGGGCCGCAGTGACCTGGCGGCAGACCTCCATCTGCGCCATTTCCTGGACGGTGACCTCCTGCACAAGAACATTGAAGGCGCCGTACGCTCCGGAACGGTCGATCTTGACGAGATCACTGGCTGGACAGGCGGCACCGGTGACCCGGAACATGCGGAAGCCTTCAACCTCTTCGCCTTCCACTTTCCCGAACTGCGTTTGCGGGCGGACATCGGGCATCTGCGTCACCACAAAGTGTTGCTGGACCATCTGCATGCTCGGGTCCGGACCACCAAGGACCACGAGGTGCACATCGACTCGATCGCCGTCCACGCGGCGGGAGGTTCGATCACCGGGCGCGGCACCCTGGACGGCTCGCGCAGGGACAGCATCGTACTGCACGCCCGGATCGACCTGCGGGATGTCGAGCTGGACAAGGTGCTCTTCAAGCTCGACAATTTCGGGCAGGATGTGGTAGTCCATGACAACCTGCATGGGAAGGTGAGCGGCAGCCTGCAGGTGGATGCGCATATGCACCCCGATCTGGTGCCGGACATGGCCCACACCACGGTGGTGGCCGATCTCACCGTGCGCGATGGCCGTCTCAGCAACTTCGCACCGCTGCACGCCATGGCCGACCTGATGGGCCAGAAGGACCTGGACAACGTGCGCTTCGGTGAGCTGACCAACACCTTCACCTTCCGCGATGGCGCACTGCACATCCCAGAGATGAAGATCACCAGCACCTTGGGCTACATGCACCTGAGCGGCCGCCAGGATGTGGACCTCAACATGGACTACACCATGCGCATACCCTTGGGTATGGTGAAACAGGCCAGTTGGAACATGCTCAAGAGCAAATTGCGCGGCACAGGCGGGAACACGGAGGAGGAGCAGGAACTGGAACGTGCCGACGAGGAGATCATCAGCGGGCAGAAAGGGCCGCTGAAAGGCTACCTCACCGTGAACGTGACCGGCACACCGGACGACTACAAGGTGAACCTGGGAAAAGGCCGGGAGAAGCGCTGAGGCCCTGCCCTGCCCATCTTTGTCCTGATCACCGGCCCGTGTGTCCAGGCCTTGCCCGGCCCTGTGCCCCTGCACCATGAACCTTCCCCTCCTCTTCGCCCGCCGATACCTGCTGGCCTCGCGTTCAGCGGGAGGGCGGTCGCACAACGCGGTGAACCTCATCACCCTGATCAGTATCGTGGTGATCGCCGTTGTGACGGCCGCGATGGTGGTGGTGCTGAGCGCGGTGAACGGCATCAGCGAGCTGGTGGACACGATCTACTCCCCCTTCGACCAGGACATCACCATCACCCCGGCGACCGGCAAGACCTTTCCGCGCGACACGCTGGACCTGGGCATGATCACCGCGCGCGAGGATGTGCTGCTGCACAGCTGGACGATCGAGGAGAACGTGCTGTTGCGCCACGACGGGCACCAGGCCGTGGCCACCTTGAAGGGTGTGGAGGACCAGTACCTGGAGATGAGCGACATGGCGCGGTACATCTATTCGGGTGAAGCCACGTTCAGGAGCACCACAGGCCCGGCGGCCATTCTGGGCATCGGCCTGAAGACCGACCTCGGCGTTCCCTTGGATGACGGCGTGTTCCAGCCGCTGGAGATCAGCGCGCCGATCCGCGGGCGGAAGCTCAGCACCTACCAGCAACGCGCCTTCGAACGGGCGGACATCGCCGTGGGCGGGTCCTACACCATGAACATGGAGTACGACCTGAAGTACGCCGTGGTGCCGTTGTCCCTCGCGGCGGAACTGCTGCACTACGATGGCCAGGCCTCCGCGCTGGAAGTGAAGCTGCGGCCCGGCGCGAACATGGATGCGGTGGCCAGGGACCTGCGGGCGCAGTTGGGAGAAGCCTTCGTGGTGCGCACCCGCTACCAGAAGAACGCCCTGATGTACCGGACCAACGCATCGGAGAAGTTCTTCTCCTTCCTGGTGCTCTCCTTCATCGGGCTGATCGGCGCGTTCAACATCATCGCCTCGCTCACCATGATGATGATCGAGAAGCGCAAGGACATGCGCACCCTGATGAGCATGGGTGCCACCGCAGGGCTGGTGCGGCGGGTGTTCTTCCACGAAGGCCTGCTCATCGTGCTGGTGGGCGTGGTCGCGGGCCTGGGCGTGGGCCTGGGGATCTGCTGGGCTCAGGTCCGTTTCGGGCTGGTGCCCCTGGTGGGCTCCGTGGTGGAGTATTACCCGGTGAAGGTGCTGGGGAGCGACCTGCTGCTGGTGTTCGGCACGGTCACCGCCATCGGCCTGCTGGCCACGTGGATCCCTCTGCGGGCGCTGAGCCGAAGGTTCCTTCAGGCCACTTCGGCCATGGAGTAGTTCGCCACCACCTCGTCCAGGATCTCCTCCAGCACGGCCGGGTCGCGCTCGGTGCAGAGGCGCAGGCGCACCTCCTTCACGTTGGGCAGCCCCTTGAGGTAGTTGCCATAGTGGCGGCGCATCTCCACCACGCCCTCCCATGGGCCTTTCCAAGCCAGTGAGCTGCGCAGATGCGCGCGGGCGGCCTCCACCCGGTCTGCGACGGTGGGGGGTGCCAGGTGCTGCCCGGTGGCGATGAAATGTTTGATCTCGTTGAAGATCCAGGGATGGCCGATGCTCGCGCGGCCGATCATGATGCCGTCCACGCCGTAGCGGTCGCGGTACTCCACGGCCTTTTCGGGCCCGTCGATGTCCCCGTTCCCGAAGATGGGGATGGTGATCCGCGGGTTGTTCTTCACCTCGCCGATCAGCGTCCAATCCGCCGGCCCCTTGTAGAGCTGTGCGCGCGTGCGCCCGTGGATGCTCAGCGCACTGATGCCCACATCCTGCAGGCGTTCGGCCACCTCCATGATGTTCTTCGTGGCCTCGTTCCAGCCCAGGCGGGTCTTCACGGTCACGGGCAGTTTCACGGCCTTCACCACCTTTTCGGTGAGGCGTACCATCTTGTCCACGTCCTGCAGCAGGCAGGCGCCGGCACCCTTGCTCACCACCTTGTGCACGGGGCAGCCGTAGTTGATGTCGATGAGCTCAGGTCCCGCGGCCTCAGCGATGCGGGCGGCCTCCTCCATGGCATCCTCGCTTCCGCCGAAGAGCTGGATGCCCACGGGACGCTCGTACTCGAAGATGTCCAGCTTCTTCATGCCCTTGGCCGCCTTGCGGATCAGCCCTTCGCTGCTGATGAACTCGGTGAACATCAGGTCGGCGCCGTGCTGCTTGCACAGCATGCGGAAGGGCGGATCGCTCACGTCCTCCATGGGCGCGAGGAGCAGCGGGAAATCCGGGAGTTCTATGGGGCCGATGCGGGGCATTGAAGGGGCCAAAAATACGGAAGCCCCGCCGGGTGGCGGGGCTTCCATCACGGTCTGTGGGTTCAGCGCCCTTGTGCGGTGCTGTAGTTGATCTTCAGGGCGTTGCTCTTGCGCAGCTCCTGTTTCACATCGGTGACGATCTTCATGGCCGTCTCCTTGTCCACCTTCAGCGAGCGGGTGATCTTGGGTATCAACACTTCCTCACGACGCTCTTCGCCGGCCTTCACCCAGGGATCGATCTCCTCCAGCTTGGCGAACTGGTCGTTGAGCTGCATCAGGGGTTCGGTCCCGAGGCTCTTGCTCTGCGGGGGGCCGATGTAGATGTAATCCACAAGGGCCTTGTCCTCCAGCTTGGTGGTCTCGGTGGCCTCGGGCAGGCTCACCTTCACCAGCAGGTCCACTTCACGCATCACCGTGGTGACCATGAAGAAGAAGAGCAGCATGAAGATGATGTCCGGCAGCGATGCCGTGCTGATCGCGGGGGTGCCTTTGGAGCCTTTATCCTTGAAACGTGACATGGGTCTATGATCAGGATTGCTTCTTGGTCACGTCGACCGGTTCAGCTTCGGAAACACGCTGGGGGTAGACCATGCGGATCGCCTTGATCAGCGGCTGGTCCTCCTCCTTCTTGTCATCCAGTTCGCTGAATTTGCGGCCGAACTTATCCTTGCACAGTTCCTCCCGAAGCTCGCGGATCCCGGCCTCCAGCTCGTTCTGCACCTGCACGTACATGTCGTAGCTGGTCTTGGAACCCGTCTGCAGGGAGATCACGGCATTGGAAGGCAGTTCCATGAATTCTCCCAAGAGCTTCACTGCCGTGAGCTTGTCCTCCCACTTCTCCAGGGACTTCTGGTAACTGTCCTTCGTCTCTGCATCAGTGGCACCGGCCACGAATGACTTGTACTCGGCGATCTTCTGCTGACATTCAGCCGACGTGATGCGCTTCTTTTCCGGAAGATCCTCGCTGTTCGCGGGGTTGGTCATGAACTCCTTGGCCCCAGCGCGCAGTTCCTTGATGTCCATTTCCTCGCCTTCGACAAGGAGCATGTCGGCATCGTTCACCAGCACTTCATAGACATCGCGCTTGTTCGCTACCATGGTGTTCTCATCCACCACAACGGGCGGCAACAAACGCAGGATGCCGGCATCGGTATCCATGGTGGTGGTCACCAGGAAGAAGATCAGGAGCAGGAAGGCGATGTCGGCCATGGAGCCGGCATTGATCTCCTGCACACCGCTCCTATTGCGTTTCTTGAGCATGACCTTAGCTGATGAGCTTCTTGACCGCTCCGTAGATGGCGGCGCCCACCGCCACCAGGGTGGCGATGGCGGTCATGGTGAGACCGGCGCTGATCAATTTCGAAGCTGTTTCAGAGATGTTCCAAGAGGGTTTCACCGCACCATCAGCGAGGATGTACGAGATGGCGAACAGGGCGATGAAGGCCCCGACGGGCAGCAGTGTGCTTTTGATGTCGCCACCGTTGAAGAGGGACATCACTCCGGACAGCAGGGCCAGGAGGATGCCGATGCCGAAGGCGGCATAGGTAAGGTAAAGCCCGGCGTCGATCCCCGCATCCTTGCCCGTCATGATCATGACGAAGAACACGACACCCAGTCCGGAGATGCCCCAGAGTGCGATGTTGCCGAGAAGTGCTGAACTTTTGTGGCTCATGGCTTAGCGTTTGGCGGAGTGCTTCATCAGGATGTCCACCAGGCCGATGGAAGCTTCCTCCATCTGGCCGGTGATGCTGTCGATGCGGCTGAGCAGGTAGTTGTAGAACACCTGCAGGATGATGGCGACGATCAGACCGAACACCGTGGTGAGCAGTGCCACCTTGATACCTCCGGCGACGATGGCAGGGCTGATGTTGTTGGCAGCTGCGATCTGGTCGAAGGCGAAGATCATCCCGATCACGGTTCCCAAGAACCCGAGCATGGGGGCCAGTGCGATGAAGAGGCTGATCCAGGAAAGACCGCGCTCCAGGCGGCCCACTTCCACACCACCGTAGGCCACGATGGACTTCTCGGCGATGTCCAGGCCTTCGTTGGCACGATCAAGGCCCTGGTAGAAGATGCCGGCCACGGGACCGCGGGTGTTGCGGCAGATCTCCTTGGCAGCGTTCACGCCACCGGACTTCATGGCGTCTTCCACGCTACCCAGCAATTTGTCGGTGTTGGTGGAGGCCATGTTCAGGTAGATCACACGTTCGATGACGAAGGCGAGACCCAGGATCAGGCAGAGCAACACGGGGGACATCCACACGGGATCACCCTCGATGAAGCGGTCCTTGAAGGTCTGTTCACCCTGTTGGGCATCATCGGCGACCACCTCGGTGGAAGCTGCTGCAGGGGTTTCCTGGGCCATGACCGGGGTGGAGAGCAGGCTGATGCTCATCAGGCCGGCCAAGCAAAGGGACAAGAACTTGCGTACCATGGTTCGGGTCGTTATCGGGGTGAGGGTTGTTATCGTTTCTGGTTCCTATTCGTACTGCATTCACAGGGTTTGGCGGAGAGAGAGGGATTCGAACCCCCGATACCCTTTGGAGGTATACGCACTTTCCAGGCGCGCGCCTTCAACCACTCGGCCATCTCTCCTTTTCCCTGTCGAAAAAGGGGCATAGTCCCCTCTAACGGGCGGCCAAATTACAAAAAGGACCATCGGTCCTGACGGGAACTTGGAAGCGGTGGAGATCAGGCAGGCTGCGGTCATGTTAAGCCAACGTGAACTCCCCACAGATCGGTATCGCCAATACTCGTTCCACAGCCTCCGTTGCCTGCTCCTTTCCCAGCAGGAACATGAGCTTGGCCACGGCAGCCTCCACGGTGATATCGGCGCCCGGCACCACGCCCATGGCCTGCAGTTCCTTGCTGGTGGCGTAGCGCCCCTGCTCCACCCGGCCACCTACGCACTGGGTGACGTTCAGCAGCAGAACACCCCTGGCGCGGGCTTCGCGTAGTGCGGCGAGCAGGTCGGGGTCGGTGGGCGCGTTCCCACTGCCGAAGGTGGTGAGGATGGCGGCCCTGAGCTCCGGCTCGGACAGCGCGTGCCTCACCCAGCTGGATCGGATCCCGGGGAACAGGCGGATCACGGCGATCCGGTCATCGAGGCGGGTATGCACCGTGAGCGGCCCGGAACGGTGCGGCAGGATGGCGGATGGCGCATAGCGGAGATGCACCCCGGCTTCGGCCAGCACGGGCCAGTTGGGCGAGCGGAAGGCCTCGAAGCGTTCGGCATGCACCTTCACCGTGCGGTTGCCGCGCATCAACTGGTACTCGAAGTACACTGCCACCTCGGGCACCCTGGGCCGTCCCTCGGCATCGGTGGAGACCGCCACCTCGATCGCCGTGATGAGGTTCTCCTTGGCATCGGTGCGGATGGTGCCGATGGGCAGCTGCGAACCGGTAAGGATGACCGGCTTGTTCAGCCCCTCCAGCAGGAAGCTGAGCGCGCTGGCGGTGTAGGCCATGGTATCGCTGCCGTGCAGTACCACGAAGCCATCGTGCCGGTCGTAGTGCTCGCCGATGATGGAGGCGATGCGCACCCAGTCCGCAGGGTGCATATCGCTGCTGTCAATGGGATGCTCGAAGGCCACCGAGCTCAGGTCCACCGCGATGCGCTGCAGTTCGGGCACCTGTTCCTCCAGATGGGCCAGGTCCATGGGGCGCAGTGTGCCGGCGGCATCCGCCCACATGCCGATGGTACCACCGGTGTAGATCAGCAGGACGGACGGGCGGGTGCTCATCGGCGGAAGAGGGCTTCGGCGTTGGTGGTGGTGATGCGGGCGATCTCGGCCACCGTGGTCCCCGTGGCCAAGGCCAGTCGCTCGGCGATGTTCGGGATGTAGGCGCTCTCGTTCCGTTTTCCTCGGAAAGGCACCGGTGCCAGGTAGGGCGCATCGGTCTCCAGGACGCAATGATCTGCGCCGACCACCTGCATGGTCTCGAAAAGGCCACCCCGCGGATAGGTGATCACCCCGCCGATGCCCAGGTAGAAGTCGCCGAGGGCCGTGACCCGAGCAGCCTCCTCCGCCGTCCCGGTGAAGCAGTGGAAGACACCCCGCAGGGCCGGACCGTTCTCCTCCTCCACGATGGCGATGGTCTCGGCAAAGCTCTGGCGGCAATGGATGACGATGGGCAGGTCCAGTTCCTTGGCCCAGCGTACCTGCTGACGGAACACATCCTGCTGCTGCGTCAACCAGGTCTTGTCCCAGTGCAGGTCGATCCCGATCTCGCCCACCGCGCAATACTGTCCCTCCCGGAGCATGCGTTCCATCGTGGTCATCACGTCCGCGTTCTCCTCACCCACCGAGCAGGGGTGCAGGCCCATCATGGGGAAACAGCGCTCGGGGTGCGCAGCGGCCAATGCGTTCATGGCCGCGATGCTCTCCAGGTCCACGTTGGGAAGAAAGAGCTTCGTCACCCCGGCATCCACGGCGCGTTGCAGCATCTCGGCGCGGTCACCATCGAACTGCTTGTGGTAGAGGTGCGCGTGGGTGTCGATGAACATGGCTGCGAAGTAACGACGACAGGAACAAGCCGCCATACGAAGCCCACGTCGCTGCCGGACCTACTTTTGGCGCCTACCCGCCGCCGCCCGTGAAGATCCTCGTCATCCGTTTCTCCTCCATCGGTGACATCATCCTCACCAGCCCGGTGCTGCGCTGCCTCAAACAGCAGGTACCCGGCGTGGAGCTGCATGTCACCACCAAACGCCAGTTCGCGGACCTCGTGCGCTTCAATCCGCACGTGGACAAGGTGCATGAGCTTGGGGACGACATCGGTGAGCTCCTTCCGCGCTTGACGGCTGAAGGCTTCGACCAGGTGATCGACCTGCACCACAACCTCCGCACAGCCCGCATCAAGCGCGCCCTGGGGGTGCCGGACCACAGCTTCGCGAAGCTCAACATCGAGAAGTGGTTGCTGGTGAACCTGCGCATGGACCGCATGCCACGCATCCACATCGTGGAGCGCTACCTGGCCACCGTGGCGCACCTCGGGGTCAGGAACGACGGCAAGGGACTGGATCTCTTCATTCCTGCGGAACGCACCGTGCCCTTGGAGGAACTGCCCGCTACGCACCGCGGCCCCTTCACCGCCATTGCGATCGGTGCGGCGCACGCCACCAAACGACTTCCCGAACATCGGCTCATCGAACTCGCCCGGCTGGTGGAAGGCCCGTTGGTGCTCATCGGCGGCAGAGAGGACCAGGCTGCGGGCCGCGCCATCTCCACCGCCATCGGTGGTCGTGTGTTCGATGCCACGGGGAGGTACGACATCCTGGGCAGCGCTTCGCTGATCCAGCGCGCCCGGGCCGTCATCGCGCATGACAGTGGGGCCATGCACATCACTGCGGCCTTCAAGCGTCCGGTGGTGAGCATATGGGGGAACACGGTGCCGCTGTTCGGCATGGGCCCCTACATCCCGGAATTCCCGGAGCGTGCGCACATCGTGGAGGTAAAGGGCTTGAGCTGCAGACCCTGCAGCAAGATCGGTTCCGAGCATTGCCCCAAGGGGCATTTCCATTGCATGGAACAACAGGACCTGCGGGGGATCTCCGATCTTGTAAACCAAACCAAATAGGCCATGGGCTTCAGTCTGTCCTGGGTCGCCATCGACGCCGCTGCCGAAAAGACACTGTTCGAGCACTTCGGTCTAGAAGAACTGGAGGAGAGCGCCGATATGCCGGACTTCAAGCTCAGCGGCGCACGTCTTCATGGCTGGTACCTGATGGTGGCGGACCGCACGGATTCTTTGGTGGATGAGCAATTGTTGAAGTCCCTTTCCGAACGCGGCCGGGTGGTTGCGGTCATGGTCGAAGAGCATGTAATGTTCTCCTCGGCGGAGGAATGGCTGAACGGTGAGCGCATATGGGGCGCCATCCATAATTCCGAGGCAGGTTTGTTTCACATCGGTGTCGAAGGCGAGCTGCCCGGATCATACGCTACCATCCATCAAGACCAATTTGCCCAACAGGAAAAGGACGGTGGCAAGGACGCCGGCGTGGACCACATTTTCGATATCCCACTCGAACTGGCTGCAGGAATAACCGGATACCGTCACGACGCTGGTGATGAGCTTTTCAAAGAGCTTCGTGCTGCACGATCGCCCAAGTCCAGCGCAAAGCAGCGTCCTATCGACGGTGCCTGCTGCCAAAAGGGGCTGCTGGACAAGAAGGCATCCAAGTGGTACATGGACCAACGAGCTTCCCGACCGAATCCCGGAAAACAGGGGTTCTTCGGCAGGCTCTTCGGCAAACACTGAACCCATGAGCTGGGACATCTACATCCAGGACCTGCCGAACGTGCCGACCATGGCCGACGTTCCCGCAGACCATCGACCCCGACCCATCGGTGAGCGGGAGGACCTGATGCGGCGTGTGCTGGAGGTCATTCCCTTCGGCGAACGGCAGGACAGCGATTGGATCTTCGCGCGCAGCACCACCATCAACCTGAGCATCCAATTCCACCTGGAGGAGGGCGAACAGGTGCGCTACCTGCTGGTGCATGTGCACGGTGGTGAACAGAGCGCGAGCTGTGTCTCGGCGCTGCTCAGGCACCTCGGCCTGCGCGGCCACGACACGGCCACCGGCGACCTGTTCGATGGCCACGGCCTGGAGGAGGCACTGTGAACGTGACAAGCCCCGCCTTCGCGGCACCTACATGATGGGCGCTCAGACGAACAGCGCCTTGAGCTCCGTGGCGTCGTCGGGTTTCATCTTGCCGGCCAGGATCAGGCGGAGCTGCCTGCGCCGCAATGCGCCATCGAAGCGTTTCTGTTCCTCGGCCGTGTCGGGGATCACCTCGGGGATCTTGATGGGACGACCGGCATTGTCCACCGCCACGAAGGTGTAGATCGCACTGTTGCACGGGATCTTGTCACCCGTCTGCTGGTCCTCCACCCACACATCGCTCCACACCTCCATGCTGGTGCCGAAGGCGCGGCTGACGTGGCTCTTGATGGTGACGAAATCGCCCAGCCGGATGGGTCGGTCGAAGCTCACGTTGTTCACGGCGATGGTGACCACCACGCGCTTGGTGTGGCGATGTGCGCTGATCGCACTGTTGATGTCCAGCCACTCCAGCAACCTTCCTCCGAACAGGTTCCCCAGCGTATTGGTGTCGTTGGGCAGCACCAGATGGGTGGTCTCCGTGTAACTATCCTTGACCGGGCGTGTGCTGGGGTTCATTCGCGTGCTGTTCGAAAGCGGGTGCAAAAGTAGGCCTTGCAGGGTGGGAGAACAGCAGATCCAGCGCCCATCGCAAGGAACGAACGATCATTCCCCGACCATGGGTGTTCTACCTTGCCTACAACCCTCCACATCATGCTGCCCATCGGCTCGCCCGCTCCGGACCTCACCCTCAACGACCAGAACGGAAAGCCGTTCACCCTTTCCGATGCTTGGCGTGACCGCAATGTGGTGCTCTTCTTCTACCCCAAGGCGGGCACGGCGGTCTGCACCAAGGAGGCTTGCTCCTTCCGCGATGCACTGGCGGATGTGCAGGCGCATAACGCGATGATCATCGGCGTGAGCAGCGACAGCGTGGCCGAGCAACGCGCCTTCGGTGAACAGTGGAAACTTCCGTTCGTTCTGCTGAGCGACCCCAAGGGGGCATTATCCACCGCCTATGGTGCGCGAAAGCTCTTCGGCCTGTTCCCCGGACGGGTCACTTACGTCATCGACCGAAAAGGCATCATCCGGGGAGCCTACAGCGCCATGCTGGAGGCCGAGGGACACGTCCAGCAGGCCTTGGCCACGCTGGAGGCTCAGGGCAGGTCGTAGAACAGCACGCGACCGTCGTCCGTGCCGGCGAGCAGTTGGCCGTTGAACACGAGGAGCGGCGCCAGGTGGTGCTGGTCTTTGTTCTCCGGCACGGCGATCTGCTGGATCACCTTGTCATCCTTCACCACTTCGATCACGCCCTTCTTGGCGGCGCGGAACACCAGGCCGTTGTGCTCGACCTGGGTCTGTTGGTAGAAGCGGTCGAAGGCGGAGTTCTTGGTATCGAGTCCCATGGCGCGCACCTCCGTCGCTTCGGGTATCCAGAGGTTCTCCCGCAGTACTTTCTCCTGTTCGCCGTTGGTCACGTTCCACACGGTGCGTTTGCCGCTGTGGCCGATGAGCACCACCTTCTCTCCATTGGCATTGAAACCCACATGGTACACCACTGTGGCCCCATCCTCGGAGTAGGGGAACACGTGCAGGCGCTTCCCCTTTTCCAGATCATAGAGCTCGGCGCCCTTGTTCAGGCCCACCAGTATCCGGTCCTCCTTGGGCGCGATGGCGAGGGAGACCACTTCGGCCTTGGCCACGCGCAGGGTGCGAGCGGGCACCTCGGAAAGTTGCTGGGCCTGGGCTGTGGCCAAGGCCGCGATCGCGACGGTGCAGAGCAACAGGTGACGAAGGGGTGCGGTCATCGGTCCGTTCATGATGCGATCAGGTGACGTTGGGTGTCCAGCCAGGCCATGGCACTTGCCTGGTCGCCGAACAGTTGAATGGGTCTTCCGGGCTTGTGGTGGCGAACGAACACGTTGGCAGCGAGCTGGTGTCCGAAATCGCGGACGATGATGGCATCCGCGGCGATGTAGCGGTTCGAATCCTCGGCCGAGGCATAGGCCCGGGCCTCATTGCTCATGCTGGTGCCCTCCCCCACAGAGACCATCAGCAGCACCTTGCGACCCTGGCGGTCCTCAGCGATGACGTCGAACATGGCCTGCACGTCATAAGGCTGCACCGAACGTTGGTCCTTGAAATGGGTGTGGACCACATCCTGGTCAAGGAACTCAATGGTGCACGCCTCCAACTCCACACTTCGCATGATCATCCGACTGTATGGTCCGAAGGTACGGCCAATGAAGGGTTGCGGGGTTCAACGGACCAACAACCACGCCCCTCCATCGCCGCGCTGGCGGATGGCCGCCAGGGCATCCAGGGCCTCGGCGCGGCTGGCGAAGCTGGCGAAGGCCACGGGATACAACTGCCCGCGGCGGGCCAGACGAACAGCGGGATAACCGGCCACCTGCAGTTCCGCCAATCGTTTGTCGGCGTTCTCCGGCTGTGCGAAGCACCCACCGATGACATGGAAGCGGGCTTTCAACAGGGTGCCTTCCGCCTTGGGCATGGCCACCGAAGTGGTATCGGCCGCGGCAAGGGCCACGGGCGCGCTGGGGCGCATGTCCACCGTGACAGTGACACTATCCCCGGGGGTCAGGGACACCGTCACCACCTCATCCGTCCCTTCGGGAAGGGTGAAGAGTCCGGCGTTCACCACGGGATCGGGCAGCGGTGCATCAGGCAGCACATAGGTCGGGGATACGCTGGTCCTCCAAGGGCTGATGTCGCTCCACTGCGCACCGCCGTTGCCACTGTTGTACAAAGACCAGAAGGCAGCAGCACCCAGGATCACCGCGGCGAACGCGGCGGCTGCCCAGCGGACCGATCGGCGTTGGGGACCGGCGACCGGTTCCATCTCCGGTTTCGGGGTGAAGGGGATCACCGGCAGCACCGGCAACGGCAGCTCGACCTTCACGGGAAGGGCTTTCAGGGGTCGCAGGCCGTAAGCATCGCGCATGAAGTTCCCGCGCTTGTCCGGGTCGAACTGCAGATTGCCCTCGGCGTCACGGTAGAAGATGCCCATGTGGGGCAGCTCGAAGCGCCCTTGGTCGGCCAGGGAGCCCTGCCAAAGGGCCACCTCCTCCTCGATCCGTTGGGTGGCGGCACTGAAGTCGATGTTGGCGCGCTTGGCGATATGATCGGCCAGCAGCCCATCATTGCGCACGAGATGCCGGTTGAAACCCAGCTCCTTGCCGGGCGGGTGGATCAAGTGACGAGCCTCATCGAGCCGGGCGGGACGATAGTGCGTAAGGAACCCGCCCCACTGGGGAACGATCACGCAGTCGTGGTCGTGGAGCAGTTCGATAAGGTCGCGTTCGATCGCCATGACGCGGCCAAATTACAACAGGAGCACTCTGCGACGCGCTTCCTCCAGATCCGCCGGTGTATCCACGCAGAAAGAGGGGTGATCCGTGAGCCCCACTCGCACCCGGAACCCGTGCTCCAGCCAGCGGAGCTGTTCCAGTGCTTCGGCCTGCTCCAAGGAAGAGGGGGATAGTGCCACCAGCTGCCCCAGGACCGACCCGGAATAGCCGTAGAGCCCCACGTGCTTCAGGAAGCGAAACTGCGTGTGCCGCGGACCCTCCGTGCGCTGGCGCAGGAAGGGGATGGCGGCGCGACTGAAATAGAGGGCGTCCATGTGCACGGTGGTGGTGATCAGCACCTCGCCGGCGTCATCCAGGTCACGGTCGTCGGTCACCACCTGCGCCAGCGTGGCGATACCTCCGTCCGACGCTACCAGAGCCTGGCAGAGCTCATCGATCTGCGCTGGCACGATGAAGGGCTCATCGCCCTGGACGTTCACCACCGCATCATAGCGGTCGGCACCCATGATCTGCAGGGCCTCAAAGCAGCGGTCGGTGCCACTGTGATGGTGGGGCGAGGTCATCACCGCCTTGCCGCCCTCTTCCAGCACATGCCGGAGCACCCGTTCATCATCCGTCGCCACCACCACATCGGCAAGGGCGGCGCACTGCATCGCCTGGTCCACCACGCGCATGACCATGCTGCGGCCACCGATGTCGGCCAGTGGTTTTCCGGGAAGTCGGCTGCTGGCGAAACGGGCGGGGATGACTCCAAGGATACGTTGTGCGCTCATGGGGATCGGGGTTCTAGGAGGGTGACCTGGATATTGTCGACCACAGCAGGAATGCTATCCATCAACCAGGCATACACCACCAGCGGATCGGTGGGTCGCCGGACTTCGGGGCTCATGTACCAGAACGAGATCTCCGAGCGTCCGGAACTGTCGCGCATGGCCGCATCGAACTCCTTTGCACGGTAGCCATAGGCGTGGCCGTTGTGTTCGAACTTGGCGCAGAGGGCGACGCGGGGCAGGGGTTCCGTTGGTTCGGAGAGCACCTCGCACGACACCTTGAGCCAGACGTGATCGGCGGTGGTGAGGGCATGCCACGGAATGGTGATGGTGGGCGAGAACTCCCGTCCCGGCACAAGCTCCCAGGCATGACCGGCACGCCCCCCATCGACCGGCACTCGCCCGGTGTCACTTTCCAAGATCGGAGGTGCTTCAAAGGTCAGGGCACGCAAGGGACGGGAACGGTATCGACCGAGCTCCGGCATCCCTTGATCATCCGAGTATGAACGCTCCACGGACCACAGCTCTTCCAGGCCTTCCGGTCGTTCCAGGGTGCCGAGGACGGCCTTGTATGCCGGCCATGTCATCCGCGAGGTATGGATCAGGCCCAGTGCCGACTGTCGGACCTGGAAGAGGTTGAACGCCGTAAGTCCCAACAGCACGACCATGCCGGGGATCGACCACCACAGTTTGCGCCCGCGGAGCCACACGAGCACCGCGCCCAGGGGAAGGGCCATCACGGCATAGCTCTGGACCAGTGCGCGTTGGCCGAAGCTGTCCGCATACCACCAACAGGACCAACTGGAAACGACAAAGAGGTTGAGCAGAAAGAACACGCCGATGGACCACCGCAGCGCAGGCAGGTGGCGACGGAGCAAGAACAGTCCGGCGGTGGCCACGGCCATGATGGGGGTGTAGATGTACCAACCCTTCCGAAAGCTGAAGAGGACTTCCCGGGTGTACGGATGAAGGAACTCGAAGCCCTCTCCGGGATTGTTGTAGCTCATGTAGAGAAAGCGCCCTGTGAGCCATTTCCAATACAGCAGCTGAAGCGAACCGATGAAGAGGGCGATCAGCAGGGCCGCCGCGATCTGCTTCCGCCAGCGCCAGAGACCGGCCAAATGCTCCCTCCACTGTGACAAGCCCGGGAGACCGATCAGAACCGGTATGACGACAGCGACCAGTTCCGAAGGCCTGGACAAGGCCAGCAGGGCCAATAGCACCGCCAGCTTCCATGCATCCGCCCAGCGGTGATCGCGATGCCACTGCACGGAATGCCACAACACCCCGGCATACAGCGTGAAGAGGAAGACATGCGGCATTCCGGTCGAGTAGAAGACCTGGTGCACGTAGTTGGTGCCCATCACCACCAGTGCTAAAACCCCAGCGGAAACATCCTCGGGGAAGAAGGTCCGCAGCACACGCGCCAGCAACAGGAGACCGACGAGCACGTAGATCAATAGTCCCATGATCAGTGCCCACTGATACGGGTCGGAAAATCCGTCCAAGGGACTTCCCGTGATGATGGCGCCCACATGGCCGCAGATGAAGAACGGCGACCACAGCAAAGCCATGCCCATGGGGTACTTCAGCACCCAGCCACCGGAGGGCTGCTCCTGTGCCTGATACAAGGTGGAGGAACTGTTGTACGTGGCCCTCGCCTCCTCCACCCAGCTGATGTCCTGGATGGAGGGGTCGTGATGGAGAAAGGTGGCGGGCAGGTAGAGGTAATACCCGAAAGTGTCCCAGTTCAGGATGTTCACCGGTGGGTTCCGAAGCAGCGCAACGGCCAGGATGCACCACAGGCCGACGGCTGTGATCCGTGACCAGGGCTGGTTGCGCATGCCAGCGACCATTACAGGACCATGCTCAATTGTACCTGCATGCTCCTTGGCGCTTCGATCGCCAGGGGACGCAGCGAATACACTTCATTGGTGAGGTTGTTCACGATGAACGTTGCCCGCACCTCCTTGGTGAGCTGCATACCGATCCGGGCATCCACGATCCAATCGCCTGTCTTGTGGGTGCGCATCCATTCACCCACGCCGGTGCGCAGGCTCAGCACATCGCTGGCGGATTCATCCAGGTCCACGAAGATCTTGTCGATGTTGCGTACGTGACTGTTGTAGCGCACGCTCAGCCCCGTCAGCAGTTTCCCATGGCTCACCTGCACGTCGCTGCGGAAGAGGTTCTGCACGCGGAACTTCAGGATGTTCCCCGTGGGATCGTAGCTCGTGGAGGTATAGCTGTATGGCGTGGACGCCTGTGAGACCGGTGTGGCGTAGATCTGGTCAGGCGTGGTGGAGATGGGATTGGTATGGGTGTAGCCCAAAAGCATGGCGATCTCGGTGATCCCGATCGTTCCCTTGCCGACCAGTTCAAACTCGTAGCCAGTGACGCGCGCGCCGCCGGTGTTCACGCTCTTGAAGCCCAGTCCGGGATCCAGCACCGGGAAGATCGTCACCGGGGCCCACTGACCGAAGGTGAACTCCACGTAATCCTGGAATTCCTGCTGGAACACCACGGCGTCGAAATAGCCCGTGACATTCCCGAACTTGAATCCCTGCTTCACTCCTCCTTCCACGTTCCAGCTCTGTTCGGGGCGCAGGTCAGCGTTCGGATAGATCACCAGTTTGCCGACACTGGTATTGATGAATCGCTCGCCGATGGTGGGGAAGCGGAAACCTTGGCCATAGCTGGCCCGCAGGAAGGTGGCCTTGTGCACCCGGTAGGTGGCACCAGCGCGAAAGACCGGCTCAGCAACCTCGTCCGAATTCACCTTGAACTGCTCATATCGAACACCGGCGGAAATTGCCAGTCGCTCGAAGAGCTTCTTGTCCAATTGAAGATAGGCAGCCATGTTATCCGCCGTGTTCAGGCCATCGGCATCCGCATCACCGCTGTACAATGCCGCCTCGCTGTTCACCCTGCGCAACAGCACACCGGCCGTGATCACCGTTTCCCCGAAGAGGTCCACCTTCTGCTGCACCTGGTATTCCGCATGCAACACCTGGTTGCTGTTGCTCTGGTCGTTGTCGTTGTCGAACACCTGCCGATGATAGCGGGTCCGCAGACTGTGGCGAGTTCCCCGCTTGGAGAAGTACTCCACGAAGGGATCGACATAGAACTGCATGCCCTGCGTGGTGGTCACCGTACCCGGCTCGGGTCGGTACAGACCACGATCGATATCGCTCCAGATGAACACACTGGAGCTCCTGCTCTCCATGGCATTGGCGTTCAGGCCGTAGGTCAATCCCTTCACCTTGCCGTTCCGCCAGCGCAGTCCGGTATTGAAGCGGATCCGCCTGTCGTATCCTCCCGGACCGATCCGGTACGGGTCCACAGCGATGGTATCAGCTGGCACCATATCGGGGCCCACGAAGCCGGCATCGGAGAAGGCATTCCCACCGAGCACCAGGTCCAGCTTGCCGATCTGCCGCGAGTGCGAGAAGTTGACCCCTCCGAACATCGGATTGTTGTCGCCCCACCATTTCGCAGGTTCATGCCCCGGGGTGCCGTACATGCCCGTGAAGGCAGTCACCCGTGTGCGTGGCTCAGCCCGTGGATAGGCCGTGCGCACGTTGATCACGCCACTGAGGGCCGCGCTGCCGTACAGGACTGACGACGCACCCTTGATCACCTCCACCTGCTCGATGTTCTCCAGGGGCAGGAAGGTCCAGTTCGGGCGCCCGATGTCCCCGCTCAGGATCGGGATGTCATCCACCAGTACCTGCACCCGGCTTCCGGCGCCATAACTGAAACCACTGCCTGCGCGGATCTGGGGGTCCTCGTCCACCACCACCACGCCCGGCACCTGGTCCAGGGCTTCGTTCAGTGCAAAGACGTTCTTGTTCTGGATGATGTCCGGCTTGAGCACGCTCATGCTCTGCGTCACCTCACCCACCCGCTGTTCGAACTTCCCGGCGCTGATCACCACCATGTCCAACTGGTTGACCGAGACCTTCAGCCGCACATCGTTGGTCACGGAGTTCGCCATGGGCAGGTCCAGTCGCACCGTAAGCGGTTGGTAGCCTACAAAAGTGTAGGTGATCGTTTGCGGACCGATCGGCAGCCTCAACGCGTACGCACCGTCCACAGCGGTCACCGTGCCCTTGCCGGGAGCGTACACCACGTTCACCCCGATCAACGGCTCGTTGGTGATGGAATCCCGGACCGTGCCCTTCAACAGGACATCCTGCGCGCAGACAAGTTGCACGACGAACAGGGCGGCGACCGCCGTGATGAACTTCAGCATACGTCGATCACATTTGGTGGGACCCCGGTGGGGTGCGGGTAAATGTAGATATTCGCACAAGCCGCACACCGTGGACGATCAACAGTGGATACACCGCATCGCGTTGTCGATGCTCAAGGGCATCGGGCCGGTGAACGCGCGCAACCTGGTGGCCTATTGCGGTGGTGTGGACCCCATCTTCACGGACCGCAAATTGAAGAACACGCTGGAGAAAGTGCCCGGTATCGGCCCCAAGCTGATCGCCAGCATCACGGACAAGAAGGTGCTGGCAGCAGCGGAGAAGGAGCTGGCCTACGTGCATAAGCACAAGTTGCGGATGCGGTTCTACCTCGACGCGGACTATCCACGACGCTTGAAGCAGGCGGAGGATGCTCCCGTCCTGATCTACTCCAAAGGCGAAGTGGAGACTGAAGCCGAGCATATGGTGGCCATCGTGGGCACGCGTTCACCCACAGACCAGGGCAAACGCCTGTGCGTTGAATTGGTCGAGGCGCTGAAGGAAAGCAACGCCACCATCGTCAGCGGCCTGGCCTACGGCATCGACATCGTGGCGCACCGCACCGCCCTGAAGAACGACATGCCCACCATCGGATGCGTGGCACACGGCCTGGACCGCTTGTACCCGGGCGAA
>JBGTAJ010000114.1:0-5657 GCA_041749915.1 Flavobacteriales bacterium | reverse complement strand
CCACTTGCTCACGAACGAACCGGTGAAGCCGTGTGCACGGGTGGTGCCCAGGGTGGCGCCCAGCTCATGGTTCACCAGCAGGGTGAAGGTGCCGTTGTTGTTGTCATATGCACCCATGCCGTCAGGGATGCCCACCATGTCGTAGCCACCGATCAGGTCACCCACAGTGAGGATCGAGGTGGTGGTGTTGCCTGCGCCCAGGGGGTTCAGGTAAGGGTCCTGTGAGCTGCTGCAACCGGTGATGGCCACCAGGGGATTGCCCAGGATGTCATCCACACGATCGTTCACCTCTTCGATACGCGTATCCAGCGATGCAGGGGTCTCAGCGAGCGCATATTCGTTCGTGCTGTGGAAGCTCTTCATGAACTCGGCGAAGGCATCCTGCTCCGAACCGGCACCGGTGAAGGTGGCCACACCAGGACCCGCATCGGGCAGGGTGTTCAGGTCCACGCGACCGGTGCCGAGGGTGTTGAAGGGATAACCATCACCACCACCGGCCAGGAAGTTCAGCGTCACCACGCGGAAGGTGCGTGCAGGGTTGCCGTGCAGCATGCCGTTCATCACGAGGGTATCCACGGCGAATCCGGCGCTGTCGGTGATGACGGCGTTGAGGATGCGTGCGTTGGCGGGCAGGGTCTCGTTGTAGCTGAAGCGCACACCGCTCACCTGTGGGAAACGGCCCTGCGTCTGGCCCGGACCGCTGGCGGCCACACCGTGCTCCAAGATGGTGCGCAGGTTGGCAGCGGTGAGGGTGAGGGTGCTGAGCAGGTTGTTGAAGCGGAGCGAGTTCTCGATGTCGAGCTGGCTGATGTCGCCCTCCAGTTTGCCCGCGATCGGGTTGGCGGCAGGCGGATCGAGGCTCACCGTGTTACCTACGGCGTTCACCACACCGATGGCGCTGCGGATGCCGCCACCGTTCTTGATGCTGATGGTGACACTGGGGTCGTAGCGACGGGCCATCCACTTGTTGGCATCGGCGCTCACGTTGCCCAGGTTGGTCTCCTCGGTGCGCACGCTGTTGCGGCGGCCCTCCAGGAACACATCGGTACGACCGAAGATGTTGCCGTCCTTGGCGATGATCACGTTCTTCACGGCATCGCAGAGGTTCTTCACCTCCTGGCCCTTGCTGCCGGGCGTGAAGGCGACGGCGTAGTCGCCCCACACCTCCACCACGCCAAGGCTGTCAGCAGGGTAAGCACCGCTGATCGCGGGATCGATGCTGGCGGGAACGATCTCACCGTTGGCATCGAAGTCCACCACCAGACGACCCACGTACCTGTACTCGCTGGTCGTGTTCACGATGGCCAGGGGCTTGCCGTCCAGACCGGCGGTGATGAAGGGATAGCCTTCGGCAGGCACGTCACCGGCGCGCATGCGGTCGGTGCCGTCGGCCATCAGCGTGTGCGAGCCACCGGCGATGATCACGTCCACCCCGTTGAGCAGGGGCGCCAGTTGCTTCTCCAGCGTGAGCTGTTGCAGGTGGCTGAGCAGGATGATCTTGTCGATGCCTTCAGCGATGATGAGCGAATCGATCACGGGCTGCAGGATGGCGGCCAGTGCAGGCATGTCATCAGCCGAGGGGCCGATGATGGTGGTGGCACCGGGCGAGGAGATGCTCGCCAGGATCTGCGTGGTGGCACCCACCACCCCGATCTCCTCGCCGTTCACCGTGATGATGGTGCTGGGCGCGAGCTTCTTGGTGGCGTTGATCGCAGCAGCCGTCATGGACGGGTTGCTCTGGAAGAAGGTGTTCTGTTCGCGGGTGCCGGTATAGAGGCTGCTCAAGGATGCGTCACCACTGAAGTTGAGGTTGCTGCTCAGGTAGGGGAACTGGGCGCCGAACCAACGGATGTTGGTTCCGCTGTTCAGTCCGCCGATGATGTTGCGCAGCTCGCTCGTACCCAGATCGAACTCGTGGTTGCCCAAGGCCGCGGCCTGGATGCCGAGGATGTTCATGATGGTGATGTCCACCCGGCCGATGCCGGCGCGGAGATCGTTGTTGGCGAAGGGCCCACCGTAGAGGGTCTCGTAAGCTGCCTTCAACGGTGCCACCAAGGAAGGATCCTCACCGGCGCTCATGAATGGGCCGGGCAGGAAGTTGTCGCCGCTGCTCAGTGTGAGCGAGTTGGCGTAGGTGTGCTCCAGGCTGTCCACGATGGCGGCGAAGCGCGGCGCGTCATCCGTAGCGGGCACGGCTCCTTCGAAGTCGGAGGCGTGGAGGATCTGCAGCGTGAAGGGCGGCGGCGTGGTGATCACATCACCGGTGAAGCTCACGTTGTCGAAGCGCCAGGTGCCACCGGTGGCGATGCCCGTCACCGTGTTGGCAGAGCGGAACTCGCCCGTGTTGCTGTAGTGCGCGGCCAGGACGCGGATGCCGAAGTTCGGGTTGTTGTTCACGCCACTGATGCCGGAGAGGTCGATCACACGACGACCCCAGGAGTCGGAGACGTTGGTGCCCACGGGATCTGAGGCATCGATGCGACCACCGTCCAGACCGCCGCGGTTGGCGCAGGCGCTGTTGTCGTAGTTGCTGCCATCGAGGGTGAGGTTGGTCCACGTGCTGCCGTCCAGGGTGTACTGGATGCGGGCCGTACGTGTGGCGGAGTTGGAGAGGCGGTGGTCGTAGGAGAAGACGATGTTCTCATGCCCCACGGTGGAGGTACGGAACTCGACGCCTGACGATTCGTTGGTGGCGCCGGGGCTGGCCGTGCCGATGGCCCAGGCCGTTGTTCCGGTGACCTGTGCGCAACCCGTGGTGCTGCCTGTGGAAGTGCCGGCACCGGTCATGCTGCCCACGATGGCGGAGGAACCACTACCGATGTTGGGAGTGGGTGTGGCCGCTGCGCCTTGCAACGGCTCGTAGGTCCAACGCGCCAGCAAGCCTGGCACCGGTGCTGCGATGGTCGTTCCATCCACGCTCACGGTCTGGCCCGTGGCACCCGTGCTCGCGATGGTCACGTTGCCCGTGTACGTGCCTGCCGTGGTGCCGTCGAGGCGCACTTCGATGGTGGCGCTAACGGTTGCTCCGCTCAGGTTCAAGCTGGTGGCGTAGCTGCCGATGCCCTGCTCACGCAGTTCGAAGCCTGCAGGGGCGGTGAACACCAGGTCGGCGGTGAGGTCGCTGGCGGTGACGGCGAAGGTCTGTGCCGCGCTCGGCGTGCCCTCGGGTGTGCTGAAGCCGGTGAGGCTGGTCGGAACGGGCGTGGCGATCGTGGCCAAGCTCACGCTCTGCTCGATACCCGCGAAGGTGACGTTGTCCATGCGCCAGGTACCGGCCGTGGCGGCCGTGGCCACGTTGTTGGCCTGACGGAACTGCCCGGTGGCCGCATAGTGTGCAGCGAGCACCCGCACCCCGAAGGTGGGGTTGTTGTTGGCACCGGTGATGGCGGAGAAGTCGATGGTGCGACGGCCCCAGGAGTCGGAGACGTTGGTTCCCACCGGATCGCCGGCATCCACGCGGCCGTTGTCGATCGCGCCGCGGCTGGCGCAACCACTGCTGTAGTTGCTGCCGTTCAGGTCCAGGTTGGTCCAGCTGGTACCATCCAAGGTGTATTGGATGCGCGCGGTACGCGTGCCGGTGTTGGAGATCCGGTGGTCGTAGGAGAAGGTGATGTCCGAATAGCCCACGGTGGACGTGCGGTACTCCACACCCGAGGATTCGTTGGTGGCGCCGGGATTGGCGGTGGCGATGGCCCAGGCCGTGGTGCCGGTGGTCTGTGCGCAGCCCGTGGAGCTGCCGGTGGCCGTGGCGGCGCCGGTCATGCTGCCCACCAAAGCGGAGGAGCCCGTACCGATGTTCGGCGTGGGCGTAGCCGCTGTGCCCTGCAGGGGCTCATAGGTCCATACGGCGATGTTCTCCGGTGTGGGCGGTGCGTTGATGCGGAAGGTGCTCACCGTTCCACTGATCTCGTTGCCGACGATCAGGAAGGGCATGCCATCTGGGCTGTCGGTGGCGCTCACGAACTTGATGTCCTCGGGACCCAGGTCGAGCGCGGTGCCTGCTGCGGCATCACCGGCGAAGTTGCGGTTGTTCAGGTACTGGACGAAGACCGGTGCGGTAGGTACGCTCACGTCGTACACCATGATGCCACCGATGCGCTCCAGCCCGATGAAGGCGTAGGTGCTACCGTAGACATCGGCCACCACCACGGCTTCGGGCTCGGGGCCCTTGTCATCGCTGCGGTTGTCGAAGCTGTTGTTCGCACTGTTGGTGCTGTTGAAGTTCGTGGGGTAGGCTGCGGAAGTGATCTGCTCGAGCTGATCACCACTGTCCCATACGATAGCGCCGTTGGCGTCGCGAATGGTGAAGGAGCGTGAACCGAAGACGTGGATCTCCTCGAACTCGGGATCGGCATCCAGGTTACCGCCGTAGATGGAGGCATTGAGGCGGCCGAGGTTGGCGTTCTGCTTCAGCGTGGCGGCGTTGGGGAATACGACGGGATCCAACACGTAGGCCGCGTTGCCGATCCGGCGTGGTTCCACGAACGTGCCCCACTCGCGGGCATCGCCTTCGTTGGCATAGGCCACGTAGGTCTGTCCACCGATGGTGAAGGCGTCGATCGCATCGGGCATGTAGAGGCCCTTCACCGGCCAGTTGGCGATGTTGATGCCGGCGGGGTTGTCGCTGGCATCGAGGCCGTTGCCGGGCAGGCTGTGGTCCTTCATGCCGAGCGCGGTGATCTGCTCGATGGTGTTCGTCGCGAGGTCGATGCGCACCACGGCGTTGTTCTCCTGACAGGCCACAAAGGCCTTCTGCGAATCGTCGCTCACGGTGATGTACTCGGGCTCCATGTCCTGGGCCACCGTGGCACCGGGACCGAAGATGCGCACACCAGGCAGCATCATCGGCGTGTAGGCGGTGAAGTCGATGGAGGTGACGTTGGCACCGGTCACGCCGGCGATCCCACCGGAGATGTCGATCACACTGATCGTGCCTTCCGGGTCGACGGTGTAGGTGTCGTTCGGTTCGCCCTCGTTGGCCACCAGGACCTTCTGTCCGTTGGGCGTTACGGACACATGATCGGGCTGCGCGCCCACGGTCACCTGGCTGAGGAGGGTGCCGTTGGCATCGAAGAACACCACCTTACCGGGATCGGTCTTCGGGCTGGCCTCGGCGGCCACGGCGATACCACCGGGAACGACGGAAAGGCTGTTGGCCACGGCTCCGTAAGTGGCCATGTCGATGGTGAAGGCGAGCGTCAAGGAGGCCGGGTTGCTGGCGTTCAAGGCCACCACCTGGTTGAGCTGTGCGTTCACGAAGAAGATGCGGTCGCTCGATGGATCGAAGCTCACGACCTCGGCCGCACTGGTGTTGTAACTGCCGGTGGCGTAGGTGCCGAGGTGGCTGATGTTGATCTGGCCGAAGGCGAGACCGGCGAGGCCCATTAGGCCAGCGGCCAGGGCCACGCCCAACCCGGACTCCGGGTTGCGCAGGGTGAAGTCCTGCGTGCCGGAATGGGCTCGCAGGGGGGGTGCCGACCAGGCACGGAAGCGTTCGAGTAGGTTCATCGTCAGTAGGGGGGTTTGTGACGGGACGAAAGTCCCCACGGCCCATTACCACAAGGATCCTCGCAGGCTATCATTTCACCAACAGATCCTGAAGTGCAGTGCACCGTCATGTGAAGCGATCCGCACAGGGTGCTTCGGTGTACAGCCCC
>JBGTAJ010000113.1:0-31096 GCA_041749915.1 Flavobacteriales bacterium | reverse complement strand
CTGGAACGGTGCCCTGCGCGCCGATGCCCGCGCCCAGGACCTGCTCCGTGCCGATGCCGAGCGTTCCGCCGCGCTGCGCCAGCAGGGCTTTGCGTTGGTGATCACCCACCGTATGGACGGCATCGCCCGGGGCACCTCCAGTGCCCTGCAGCTGAACGATGAGCCGCTGACCAAGTCCGTGGCCCAGGCCGATGTGGCCTCCCATTTCTCGTTCCGCAAGGGCAGTAGTGCCGATGGTTATCCGAGCTCGCAGATGGGGGCCATCGCACTGCTGCGCCAGGCCCTGCTCGATGCCCGCTGGAACGCCGCCCAGCCCAGCCCCACGGCCGACCCCGTGCTGGTGGCGCTGGGCCAGCAGATGAAGGGCCGCATGGTGATGGAGGCCGCGGACCGCAATGAACTGCTGCGCTGGGCCGCGTTGCTGGAGGAGTTCCAGCTGCCCGGGATGGTGAAGGGCGGCGGCGATGAATATGCCCGCTTGGATGCGATCCGCAGCGCGGCACTGCCCCTGCTGCTGCCCGTGACACTTCCCGAGGCCTACGATGTGGAGGACCCCTACGACGCCCAGGAAGTGTCCTACGCGCGCCTCAAACACTGGGAGATGGCCCCGTACAACGCCCACATCCTCGATACGGCCGGCGTGCGTTTCGCCTTCACCACCCATGGCTGCAAGGACCTGAAGGAACTGTGGAAGGACCTGCGCCGCATGGTGGCCTGCGGGCTGGACAGTGCGCGCGCCATCGAGGCCTTCACCACGGACGCTGCTCGGCTGTTCGGCCTCGACGACCGTTTCGGGACGCTGGCACAGGGCATGACGGCCAACCTGCTGATCACCTCGGGCCACCTGCTCGATGAGAAGAACGTGATCCACGAGACCTGGGTGGGCGGCAAACGGTTCCTGCTCGACGATGCCGAACGCCAGGACCTGCGCGGCACCTACGACCTGAACCTGGCCGATGCCATCTGGACCCTGGAGGTGAAGGGCGAGGCGGACAAGCTGGAGGCCACCGTGCGCCGCGCCAACGAGCCGGACAGCCTGGCCGTGAAGGCGAAGTTGGAGCGCCAGGGTGCCGTGGTGAGCCTGAGCTTCGCTCCCAAGGCCGCACCGAAGGACGTCACACGGCTCAGTGGCTCGATGCACGCCGGTGGCGGACTGTGGGACGGCCAGGGACAGCGGCCCGGAGGGCAGTGGTTCCAGTGGAGCGCCCTGCGCAAGGCCGGCAGCATGCCGCGCACCCGCACGGACAGCACCCGCATCGCCGAGCGCGAACAGCCCGGACCGGTGAACCATCCGCTGGTGGGCTTTGGGTGGACCACCGCTCCACAGCAGGGAACAGTGGTCTTCCGCAACGCCACGGTGTGGACGAACACCGACCAGGGCGTGCTGCCCGGCACGGATGTCTGTATCCACGAAGGTCGGATCGTCGCGGTGGGGCGCTCGCTGGACATGAACGTGCTCTTCCCGGGCAGGAAGCGGCCGGCGATCACAGAGGTGTACGCCACCGGCAAGCACCTCACCACGGGCATCATCGATGAGCATTCCCACATCGCCATCTCGCGCGGTGTGAACGAAGGGTCCATGTCCGTTTCCGCCCAAGTGCGCATCGGTGATGTGGTGAACCCGGACGACATCAACATCTACCGCAACCTCGCGGGTGGCGTCACCACCGTGCAGCTGTTGCACGGCAGCGCGAACCCCATCGGTGGGCAGAGCGCGCTGATCAAATTGCGCTGGGGGCACACGGGTGATAGCCTGCTGATCGACCGGGCGCCCAAGCACATCAAGTTCGCACTGGGCGAGAACGTGAAGCAGAGCAACTGGGGCCCCAGTTCACGGTTCCCGCGCTCGCGCATGGGGGTGGAGCAGCAGTTCTATGATGCCTTCCACCGCGCCAAGGACTACGACGCCGAATGGAGGGCCTGGAACACCTTGAAGCCGAAGGAACGCCTGGCGACCGCATCTCCGCGCCGCGACCTGCAGCTGGAAACATTGGCCGAGATCCTCCGCAGCGAACGCTTCATCTCCTGCCACAGCTACATCCAGAGCGAGATCGACATGCTGATGCACGTGGCCGACAGCATGGGGTTCACCGTGAACATCTTCACCCACATCCTGGAAGGCTACAAGATGGCCGCCAAGATGCAGGCCCACGGTGCCAGCGCCAGCACCTTCAGCGACTGGTGGGCCTACAAGTTCGAGGTGTATGATGCCATCCCCTACAACGCGGCGCTGATGCACGGGCATGGCGTGAACACGGGCATCAACAGCGATGACGCCGAGATGAGCCGTCGCCTGAACCAGGAGGCGGCGAAGGCCATCAAGTATGGTGGGGTCACCCCGGAGGAGGCCTGGAAGATGGTGACGCTGAACCCGGCGCGCATGCTGAAACTGGACGACCGACTGGGCACCGTGGAGGCCGGCAAGGACGCGGACCTGGTGCTTTGGAGCGCCGACCCGCTGAGCATGGCCGCCAAGGTGGAGCGCACCTACGTGGACGGGGTCTGCTATTTCGACCGCGCACAGGATGCCGCACAACGCGCGTGGATCGCCATCGAGCGCGACCGCATCATCCGCGCCATGCTGGCGGCCAAGGCCGATGGCGCACCCACCCGCAAGGCACGCCGCGAACGCCAGCACCTGTGGCACTGCGATGATGTGGGCGAGGAGGGACACGAACACGAGGAGCACCATGGCCACTAGGCATCTGCAGAGCATCGAACAGAGCGCCCGTACCATCGACCCATCGGGTCGACAGTTCGCTCCCACCCTTTCGTTTTTGCCCACCAGCTGCTTCACGGGCGTTGCGTTCAGTGCGCTCCTCTTGCTGGGCCCGAACGCCAGCCTTCGGGCCCAGCACCCGATGCCTGCACCGCCCCAGACGAAGAGCATCCTGGTCACCGGCGGTACGGTGCACGTGGGCGACGGGCGCACCATCGATGAGGGGGCTGTGGGTCTCCGCGCGGGCATCATCGATTACGTGGGTTATGCCTACGGTGTGAAGGCCACGTACGACACCATCATCGATGTCCGCGGCCAGCAGGTGTATCCCGGATTGATCGCGGCAGATGCCACCCTGGGCCTTCAGGAGATCGAGGCGGTGCGCGCCAGTGTGGATGACGAGGACGTCGGTTCCCTGGAACCCGAACTGCGCAGCCTGGTGGCCTACAAGGCCGATTCGCGCCTGATCCCCACCGTGCGGACCAATGGCGTGCTGATGGCCCAGGTGGTGCCGCGCGGGCTCGTCATCAGTGGTACCAGTTCCATCGTGCAGCTCGATGCGTGGGATTGGGAACAGGCCGCCCTGCGCACGGATGATGCCGTCCACCTCAACTGGCCCGCAGCCTATCAGCGCTCGGGGTGGTGGGCCGAGCCCGGTGAAACGGACCAGGAGAAGAAGGACCAACGTGCGGTGAAGTTGGATGAGCTCCGGACCTTCTTCCGTAGTGCGCGGGCCTACGCCCAGGTGGCGGCGCCACTGGAACGCGATCTGCGCATGGAGGCCATGCGGGGCGTGTTCGACGGCACGAAGGCGCTCTTCGTGCACGCCGATGCCGCCAAGGAGATCACCGAGGCCGTACAGTTCGCCAAGGCTGAAGGCGTGGAACGCATGGTGATCGTGGGCGGCTATGATGCCTGGCGCGTGGCCGACCTGCTCCGGGAGAACAAGGTGGACGTGGTCCTGCGCCGCCTGCACAGCCTGCCCATGAGGCCCGAGGATGATGTGGACCTGGTCTACCGCCTGCCCGCCCTGCTGAAGGAACGGGGCGTGCGCTTCTGCCTGGGTTACGCTGGTGACATGGAGGCCATGGGCCTGCGCAACCTGCCCTTCGTGGCCGGTGCCGCCGCCGCTTACGGACTCTCCGCGGAGGATGCGTTGCGAAGCATCACCCTGGATGCCGCCGCCGTGCTAGGCATCGATGATCGCACAGGGAGCCTGGCGGTGGGCAAACAGGCCACGCTGATCGTGTCCAGGGGCGATGTGCTGGACATGCGCGGCAATGCGCTCACCCACTCGTTCATACAAGGGCGCAGGATCGTGCTCGACGATCACCACCAACAGCAATACCGCCTGTACAAGGAGCGACAGGAGCGGGGTCAGTAGCCCAGCCTGCTTCGCACCCTGCCCAGCACCTCGCTGGCCACGGCCCGTGCTTTTTCGGCACCACGCTCCAGTTCGCGCTCCAGTTCGGCAGGGTCGCTCATCAACTCGCTGAACACGCGGCGTTCATTCGAGAATCCCTCCAACAGTGCGGCCAGCAATTCCTTCTTAGCGTGGCCGTAGCCGTAACCTCCGCGCAGGTAGCTATCGCGCATGGCTTGCACCGCCTCCGGTGGCGCGATCAATCGATACAACGCAAAGACCTTGTCCGTGTCCGGGTCTTTGGGCGCTTCCAGCGGTGTGCTGTCCGTGACGATGCCCATCACCTGCTGCTTCAGCACCTTTTCCGGCGCGAAGAGATCGAGGATGTTGCCACGGCTCTTGCTCATCTTCTCGCCATCCGTGCCGGGCACGATCATCACCTGTTGGTCGGTCCGGGCGGCGGGTACCACGAAGGTCTCGCCCATGTGGTGATTGAAGCGTTCGGCCACATCGCGGGTGATCTCCAAGTGCTGCAGCTGGTCCTTGCCCACGGGAACGAAGTTCGCGTCGTAGAGCAGGATGTCAGCTGCCATCAACATCGGGTAGCTGAAGAGCCCGGCGTTCACATCCTCCAGCCGGTCGGCCTTGTCCTTGAAGCTGTGTGCCAGCGCCAGGCGCGAATAGGGGAAGAAGCAGCTGAGGTACCAGCTCAGTTCCGTCACTTGCGGCACATCGCTCTGGCGGTAGAAGACGGTGCGGGTGGTGTCCAGCCCACAGGCCAGCCACGTTGCGGCCACGCCACGGGTGTTCGCCCGCAGCACGGCCGGGTCCTTGATCTGGGTCAGGGAATGCAGGTCGGCGATGAACAGGAAGGACTCGTTGCCGGGGTCGTTGCTGAGCGCGATCGCGGGACGGATGGCGCCCAACACGTTGCCCAGGTGGGGCGTGCCGGTGCTCTGGATGCCGGTGAGGATGCGGGCCATGGGCGGCGAAGATACCAGTGACCCGTGCTGTGGAGCGCTTGCGGCGACCGGTGGGAGCTCCGTACGACCGTCCATCACCGCACACTTGGCCCCCGACTACCTTCGCGATCCCTTTGGGGATCAATGTCAGCTTCTGCAGCAATGGACCGGCCCCGCGTGCGCGATGGGGAGAGCCGCCGCAACCCGGTGGCCAAGTGGCTTTTCCTGCCGTTTCGCTGGGTTTACAAGGCCTGGTTCGCCACCGTGTTCTTTGGCTCCCTGGTGGTGCTGTACATCCCCTTCCGAGTTCTGCTTTATACCCCGCGGCGCTATGAGAAGGCCTTCCGCCTCAAACGCTGCTGGGCTTTCTTCCTGCAATGGGCATCGGGCACGCCCCTGCGGCTGGAGCGGTTGGCCCCGTTGCCGAAGGCACCCTATGTGATCTGCTGCAATCACAGCAGCTACCTGGACATCATCCAGATGTACAACGTGTTGCCCGAGTACTTCCTGTTCATGGGCAAGTATGAACTGTTGAAATGGCCCCTCTTCAACATCTTCTTCAAGGGGATGAACATCGCCGTGAACCGCGGAAGCCATACCGAGGCCGCCCGGGCCTTCCGCAAGGCGGCCGAGGCAATCGACCGGGGCACCAGCGTGGCGCTCTTTCCCGAAGGCACCATCCCCGCCTTCACCCCCCGGATGAAGCCCTTCAAGGACGGGGCTTTCCGACTTGCCATCGAGAAGCAGGTACCCATCGTGCCCATCACCTTCCTGGACCATTGGCGCCTCTTCGGCGAACCCACCGAGCTGATGAGCCGCTCGCACCCGGGGATCGCCCGCGCCGTTCAGCATGCACCGATACCCACGCAGGGCCTAACCATGGACGATCTGGTAGATTTGCGCCGCAGGGTGTTCGAGGTGATCGAAGGGCCTTTGTTGAAGATGTAGTGTGAACGAACACCGCAGCCCTGCACAGACCATGAAGATCGACCACGCCACCCTGGACCGCATCGCCGAACTGGCCCGCCTGGACCTCAGCGACCCCGCAGCCCGCGAGGCCATGTTGGCGGACATGGAGCGGGTGCTGGGCTTCGTGGAGAAGCTCAACGAGGTGGATACCACGGGCGTGGAACCGCTCATCTTCATGACCGAAGGCACCGATGTGCTCCGCGAGGACGTGGTGGTGGAGGCGGACATCGTTCCCAAACAGGATGCGCTGCGCAACAGCCCGGTGAAGGACAGTGACTACTTCAAGGTGCCCCGCGTGGTGGACAAGGGCTGAGCAAGCGTTGCAAAGGCAGGCACCCTTATCGGGGCAAGTGACCAGCAACCTTCGTCAAACGTTTTCGGTAGAAGGCCGATATTCGTCCCGGACCGGTCCGAGTTGGGCCTTTCCGATCCTTCCCAGAAACCCATGGACAACGCATTCATCGCCTCCACGTTCGATTGGGACCATCGGACGCCCAATGATTGGCAACGCTTCGCCAACAAGGTGTTCCGCAAATTGCGGCTGCCCGTTCGGCTGACGCCGGCCCCGTCGGACATGGCCAATGTGGAGGCCCGCATGAACTTGTTCCATCTTCTGGAACAGACCGTGGCCCATAATATCCCCGGTGATGTGGTGGACCTTGGCTGCAATGCCGGGGACAGCACCATTGTCATGCAGCGGGTGATCACCGCACTGGCCCCTGAAAAAGAGGTGCATGCCTACGACAGCTTCGAAGGACTGCCGGAACTGGTGGGCAGCGATGCAAAGGACGGCGTCTACGGCAAGGGGTACATGGCCGCAGGGCTTGACCTCTTCCAACGCAAGTTCGAGCTGCTTGGACTGAAGCAACCCCATACCCACAAAGGCTGGTTCGAGAAGACCGTTCCCAAGCAGTTGCCGGACAAGATCAGCTTCGCGCTCTTTGACGGCGACCTCTACGAATCCACGAAGCACCTGCTGCCGCATGTGTACGAGCGCATGTCGCCCGGCGCCATCGGCATGGTGGCCGTGTACTATGACGAGAAGGTCTATCCCCGCAAGGACCTGTCCGGCGGATATCGTTCACCCGGGGTGAAACGCGCCACCGACGAGTTCTTCAAGGACAAGCCGGAGAAGGTGCACGTGCTCTACGCGAACGAGTATTCCAACGGCTTCTTCCGGAAGAAGTGATCACCGCTTGCGGTGGTCGTTCCCGATCGCGGGTGTCTAACGGACCGTGTAGCGCACGGCTCCTTCACTTGACGCGGGCAGGTATCGCTTCGGCCTCCTCTTCCTCCACATCTTCCAGTCGGATCTCACTCCACTTGGCCCGTGGGCCTGTGCCCAGTTCACGCCATCCGTAGACCGCCACAATGGTGATCGCGGAAACGATGTTGACCGAGACGAAGGCATTGATGAAGGTGGGGTCGCCGTTCCACCAGGTGGGCAGCACCGGCACGATGAAGAAGGCGCAGTTGCTCACGATCTGCATGATCAGCAGCACAAGGCCACTGTGCGTCATGTTGTAGACCCAGCCCAGCAGGATGGTGAGCGCCACCATGCTCAGGAGGAACATGTGCCAGGGGTAGCCGTCCGGAACGCCCTCACGGATGAGCAGCATGGGCAGGTACCACATCCCCCAGGCCAGACCGACCAAAACACAGGAAGCCAGTGCCGACCAACGTTCCTGCATGCGCGTGACGCAGAATTTCATCCAGGCGGTCTCCTCCACGAAGGCGATGCCCACGATGAACCCCAGATTCGACATCCAGTCCTTCAAGGCACTGTGATCGCCACCGAAGAAGTCGTCCACCACCCAACCGGGCCAGCTCACGACCCCGAACAGGGTTAGCGCTCCCACGCCGAGGTAGGTGAAAAGGAATTTCCAACCGAAGCCCAAGGCATACCACCGCAGTGGGACCCGCCAGTTGAAGAAGGCCCCGAAGAGCTTGCGTAGCCCCGAGGTTCCCTCCAGGTAGATGGTGAGAAGCACGGCGAACACCAAGGGCCCGAAGACCCTCAAACGGAAGACCATGTGTGAGAAGGCATCATCGTGCAGATGCTGGCCTTCGCTCAATTGCGACCAGACCACACCCACCACCACGAACTGGTAGGCCAGAGTGAGGAAAACGAAGGTCAATACAGGAGATCGCTCGATGAATCTGCGCATGGTATCGATGATATGGGCGTGCAATATAATGTCCGGCACCCCCCTTTGTAAAGTGTTCTGCTGATCCGTGTCCGGGGAGCTGCCCGTCCGGCTTGCCTTACTTTCGCGCTCCCATCACAGACCCATGTACGGCACCCTGAAAGCGCATCTTCAACAGGAATTGGCGGCCATTGAGAGCGCCGGTCTTTTCAAACGCGAACGCATCATCACCAGTGAGCAAGGGGCGGAGATCACGGTGAGCACCGCCAAGGGCTCCAAGCAGGTCCTGAACTTCTGTGCCAACAACTACCTGGGCCTGTCCTCACACCCGGAGGTGGTGAAGGCGGCCCATGCCACGCTGGACAGCCATGGCTTCGGGATGAGCAGCGTGCGCTTCATCTGCGGAACCCAGGATATCCATAAGGAACTGGAACAGAAACTGGCGGCCTTCCACGGACTGGAGGATACCATCCTCTATGCGGCCTGCTTCGATGCGAACGGGGGCGTGTTCGAACCTCTGCTGGGCGAGGACGATGCCATCATCAGCGATGCGCTCAATCATGCCAGCATCATCGATGGCGTGCGCCTGTGCAAGTCCAAGCGCTACCGCTATGCCAACAATGACATGGCCGACCTGGAGGTGCAGTTGAAGGCGGCCAGGGCGGACGGAGCGCGCCACATCATCATCGTCACCGATGGGGTATTCAGTATGGACGGCATCGTGGCGGACCTGAAAGGCATCTGTGACCTGGCCGACCAGTACGAGGCCCTGGTCATGGTGGACGAGTGCCACGCCGCCGGGTTCATCGGCAGAACGGGCAGGGGCAGCGTGGAGCATTGTGGTGTGACGGGCCGGGTGGACATCATCACCGGCACCCTGGGAAAGGCACTGGGTGGCGCTATGGGTGGATATACCACGGCCCGCAAGGAGATCATCGAGATGCTCCGCCAGCGTTCGCGGCCCTACCTCTTCAGCAACTCCCTGGCACCCTCCATCGTGGGGGCGAGCATCAAGGTGATCGACCTGTTGAGCGCCAGCACGGAGCTGCGCGACCGTCTGGAAAAGAACGTTGTTCGGTTCCGCACGGGGATCGAAGCGCTCGGTTTCAAGACCCGGGGTGCAGGGGCGGCGATCGTACCGGTGATGCTGGGCGATGCCAAGTTGAGCCAGGTCATGGCCGACAAACTGCTTGACGAGGGCATCTACGTCATCGGCTTCTTCTATCCCGTGGTGCCCAAGGACACGGCCCGTATCCGTGTGCAATTGAGCGCTGCCCATACTGATGCCCACATCGACAAGGCCCTGGCCGCCTTCGAAAGGGTGGGCCGGGAGCTGGGTGTGATCGCCTGAAGATGGGGGGTGAACAGGCAGTATGCACACTGCCTTGTTGGTTTCCGGGAAAAGGATCTATCTTCGCAGCCCGTTTCCGGGGAACATCCCACTAAACAGCACACTCCAGTGGCTTCGACGACATACACGACCAGCATGGCCAATGCGGCCTCCGTGCAGCAGGAATGGCTGCTCGTGGACGCTGAGAACGAGGTTCTTGGCCGCCTTGCCAGCAAGATCGCCATGATCGTTCGCGGCAAGCACAAGTCCACCTTCACCCCGCACGTCAACTGCGGCGATCACGTCATCGTGATCAACGCCGAAAAGGTGCGCCTGACCGGTGGCAAGATGAATTACAAGGAATATCAGCGCTACAGCGGCTACCCCGGTGGTCGTTCGGTGGAGATCGCCAAGGACCTCAGGGGCCGCAAGCCCGAGGCCATGGTGGAGATCGCCGTGCGCGGTATGCTTCCCAAGAACCGCCTGGGCCGTCGCGTGTTCAACAACCTCCACGTGGTGGCGGGCGCTGAGCACACACATGAAGCCCAGAAGCCCCGTAAGTTCGACCTGAACACGATCAAGTAAGATGGAGCCCGTAATCAGCCTCGGTCGCCGCAAGACGTCGGTCGCTCGTGTAACCCTCACCGAGGGTACCGGCGAGATCATCGTCAATGGCCGCGAAAGCCAGGAGTACTTCCCGGTGACCATGCAGCAGTTCAAACTGCAGCAGCCCTTCAAGCTCACCGAAACGGTGGGCAAGTACGATGTCTCCGTCCGTGTGAACGGAGGTGGCATCACCGGCCAGGTGGACGCCGTGCGTCTGGGCATCGCCCGCGCACTGGTCATCGTCGACGCCGAACACAAACCCAAGCTCAAGGCTGAAGAGCTTATGACCCGCGACCCCCGTGGCGTGGAACGTAAGAAGTTCGGTCGCAAGAAAGCGCGCAAGCGCTACCAGTTCAGCAAGCGTTAACGTCCCTGCGCTTGTTCAGGATCCAATCCCGCTGGACTCTCCGCCGAACGGTGGAGGCTACCAGCGGGATGCCTGTATCAACGGGAAGAAGGAAAGTGAACTAAACAGAAGTATCATGGCTCGTTTGGAATTCAAGGAATTGCTTGACGCCGGTGTGCACTTTGGCCACCTGCGCCGCAAGTGGAACCCCAACATGGCCCCCTACATCTTCGATGAGAAGAAGGGGATCCACATCATCGACCTCAACAAGACGGCGGTGAAATTGGAGGAGGCCGCCGCAGCGATGAAGAACATCGCCCGTAGTGGAAAGAAGATCCTGTTCGTCGCCACCAAGAAGCAGGCGAAGGACATCGTGGCCGAGAAAGTGAAGGCCACCGGCATGCCTTTCGTGACCGAGCGTTGGAGCGGTGGCATGCTCACCAACTTCGGCACCATCCGCCGTACCATCAAGAAAATGGCCACCATCGACCGCATGAAGGTCGACGGTACGTTCGAGAACATGTCCAAGCGTGAGCGTCTCCAGGTGAGCCGTCAGCGCGAGAAGATGGAGAAGAACCTGGGGTCCATCGCCGAGCTGACCCGTCTGCCCAGCGCCCTGTTCATCGTGGACATCGTGAAGGAGCACATCGCCGTGGCCGAAGCCCGCAAACTGGGCATCCCCACCTTCGCCATGGTCGATACCAACAGCGATCCCTCGCTGGTGGACTTCCCGATCCCCGCGAACGATGATGCCACCAAGAGCATCGAGCTGATCGTGAACGTCATGATCCAGTCCATCACCGAAGGTCTCGAAGAGCGCAAGAACGCTCCCGAAGAGGCTTCCGATGAGGCCGGCGACGAGGCTTCCGATGAGGTGGCCGCCCCTGTGGCCGCCGCACCTGCAGCAGTGCCTGAGGTCGCAGCGCCTGAAGTGGCACCCGCCACCGATGCTGTTGCGGAGGCCGGTACCAATGAGGAGAACCAGTAACACATGAGCACCATGGCAATCACCGCCGCCGATGTGAACAAACTGCGCCAGATCACCGGCGCAGGCATGATGGACTGCAAAAAGGCCCTCACTGAGGCCAATGGCGACTTCGATGGCGCCATCGACTACCTGCGCAAGCAGGGCCAGAAAGTGGCCGCCAAACGCGCCGACCGCGATGCCTCCGAAGGCCTCGTGCTGGCCAGCACCACCGCCGATGGCACCAAGGGTGTGTTGGTGTGCGTGAACTGCGAGACCGACTTCGTGGCCAAGAACGCCGACTTCACCGCCATGGCCGAGCGCATCGCTGCCATCGCCCTGGAGAAAGGCGCAGAAAGCATCGAAGCGCTGAAGTCAGCCGCCTACGACAGCAACGGACAGACGATCGCCGAGAAGCTCATCGAGCAGACCGGCGTGATCGGTGAGAAGATCGATGTGAGCGCCTGTCATGGCCTCACTGCCGGCTTCGTGTACGCCTACAACCACCCCGGTAACAAGGTGGCCAGCCTGGTCGGTCTGAGCAAGCCCGGTTTCGAAGGTGTGGCCAAGGATGTGGCCATGCAGGTGGCCGCCATGGCGCCCATCGCACTGGACAAGGGCAGCACACCCCAGAGCGTGATCGACAAGGAGCTCGAAATCGGCAAGGACCTCGCCATCCAGGAGGGGAAACCCGCTGACATGGCCGAGAAGATCGCCGTGGGCCGCCTGAACAAGTTCTTCAAGGAGAGCACCCTGCTCGCCCAGGACTTCATCAAGGACAACAAGCTCAGCGTGGAGCAGTACGTGAAGACCGCGGACAAGGACCTTGTGGTCACCGGCTTCAAGCGTCACTCGTTGACGATCTGATGTTACAAGACCGTTCATAGAAGAGGGAGGCCTAGGCCTCCCTCTTTTTTTACTTTGACCCGACGTTCCGCAACCGACATGGCCCACCAGTACAAGCGCATCCTCCTGAAGCTCTCCGGCGAAAGCCTGATGGGCGACCAGGCCTACGGCATCGATAACAAACGGCTGGAGCAGTATGCCAGCGAGATCATCGACATCGCCACGCGCGGGGTGGAGGTGGCCGTCGTGATCGGGGGAGGCAACATCTACCGGGGCATGCAGGCCGTGGGCAGTGGCATCGATCGCGTGCAGGGTGATCACATGGGCATGCTGGCCACGGTGATCAACAGCCTGGCGTTGCAGAGCGCTCTGGAGGCGCAGGGCTACAAGACGCGCCTGCTGAGCGCCATCAAGATGGAGCAGATCGCCGAGCCCTTCATCCGGCGCCGGGCCATCCGCCACCTGGAGAAGGGACGCATCGTGATCTTCGGAGCAGGTACCGGCAATCCCTACTTCACCACCGATACGGCCGCCAGCCTCAGGGCCATCGAGATCGAGGCCGACGTGATCCTCAAAGGCACCCGTGTGGACGGCATCTATACCGCCGATCCCGAGAAGGACCCCTCCGCCACCAAGTACGAGCGCATCAGCTTCAGCGAGGTGTATGACAAGGGGCTGAATGTGATGGACATGACCGCGTTCACGCTGTGCAAGGAGAACCTGCTGCCCATCATCGTGTTCGACATGAACAAGCCCGGTAACCTGGCTCGTCTCGTGGCCGGAGAGCAGGTGGGCACCCTGGTGGAGATCTGAGAGCCGGTCCAGGCTCTCTTCACGCACGCTGATCTTTGGTGGCGATCACGAGGTACTCGTGCACCTCATAGTTCCGTGGCGTCCTTGAACTGGCGGTGAAGAAGGCGTGTCCGCATCCGGGACGCATGCGGTCATGCAGTTCCACCGCGATCGTGCGCACGCGGTCCATCCACTGGAGGTCCGCGGCCTCGAACACGTCCTTTTCCGCACCCTCGATGTCCAGTTTCAGGAGATCGATGTGATCCAGGCCGCAGTGTACCATCAGGGTTGCCATGGACATCGCCCGCACGCCCTGTTCGTCTCCTCTCAGGGCGCGGATGTGGTATGCGCTGGGCTGGATGCCGGACGTTTCGAAGCCGATGGTCCCATCCTGCGGGGCCAGCGCCGCCTGTATGGTGCGTACTCCCGGAATTCCCTTCAGGTTGCGTTCGAGCAGCGCAAAGTTGCCCGGGTCAGGCTCCACGGCCACCACCTGTGCATCGGGCCAGCGTGCCTTGAACCACAGGGTGGCCATGCCGATGTTGGCACCCACGTCCACGATCACGCGCGGTGCCACGTCCAGGGGGAAGCGGTAGCCGTGGTCGATCACCACCTCGTCGAAGATGGCCAGGTCGCTGGAACCCGTCCGCACGGTGAGCGGCCCGGCCAGATCGGGAACGCGGATCACCGCTTCATGACCTGGGCCGCGCTTCTTCAGGTACAGCACGCGCAGACCGGTCCAGGGGCCCAGACGCACCACGTGCTGCACCAGATGACGGAACGCTTTCGACAGGCCCATGAGGCCGCCAAGGTATAGGTGCAGGTCCGGAATGCCCGTGCGGGTGCATCGCTTGGTTACTTTTGCCGCCTGGATCGGGACACAGCCCGATCCGACCCACCATGATCGACACCGCCGCCGCCCTGAAACTTTGTGAGGAACACATGAGCAATGCGTTCGAACATCTGGATCACGAGCTGACCAAGGTGCGCGCAGGGGCCGCCAACCCCGGCATGCTCGATACCGTGAAGGTGGATTACTACGGCTCCATGGTGCCCCTCTCGCAGGTGGCCGCCATCAATACCGGTGATGCGCGCACGCTGTTCGTAAAGCCCTGGGAGAAGAAGCTCATCGATGTCATCGAGAAGGCCATCATCGGTTCCAACCTCGGGTTCAACCCGAGCAACAACGGGGAGAGCATCATCATCCACGTGCCCATGCTCACGGAGGAGCGGCGCAAAGGCCTGGTGAAGGCCGCCCATGCGGAAGGCGAGCACGCCAAGGTGGGTGTGCGCAGCAGCCGCCAGAAGGCCATGGAGGCCATCAAAGCCGCCAAGAAGGATGGCCTGCCCGAGGATACCGCCAAAGGCTTGGAGGCCGAGGTGGAGAAGCTCACGGGCATCTACAACAAGAAGATCGAGGGCCTGATCGAAGCCAAGGAGAAGGACATCATGAAGGTCTGATCGTTCGTGTCACTCCGGGCTTGACCCGGAGTCGCAATGAGATCACGTCATGTCTGTGTTAACGTCGCGGGTGACCATCGATCAAGATCAGAGATCCCATTATTTCTTACCTACCGCAAGGTTTCTGAACGCAGTATAGATGCCTATGATGGGGTGGACCCTAGGGTCAACGATGAAGACGAGATCCGGGTCTTGGTGGCATTTGGGCGACTCCGGGTCAAGCCCGGAGTGACACTGCCGGAGGCTACGCCCACACAGGGGATCCTTCCGAGCAATTCCTGCACATCTCGATGCTGCTGCGGGAGTGCAGCAGCGAACGCCTGAAGTCGTTGTAGGCGCCACTGTGCCACAGTTCACGGAAGCTGTGCGTGCGCAGGTCGCCCAGCACATGGTGCGCGTCCTTGTCGAAGCAGCAGGGCACGACACGGCCGTCCCAGGTGATGACGCAGCTGTGCCACATTTTCCAGCAGTTGTCCTCCAACTTGTTCTTCACTTCCCAAAGGCCGCTGGCGCTGCGGCGGTAGCGCGCGTATCGGTCCTGTGTGGGGATCAGCGGATGATCGTCCTTGGGATCATAGATCTGGGCCGTCTTCAGCCACAGCTCGTCCACGCCCAGTTCCCTGGCCAGCTTGCGCGCCTCGGGGATCTGGTGCTCGTTGGGCTTCACCACCAGGAACTGGTACACCACGTGCGGGGTGCGGCTCTTCAGCCTGCGCTTCCACTCCACGATGCGCTTCGTGCCCTCGATCACCTTGGCCAATTCGCCTTCACGGCGGTAGGCGGAGTAGGTCTCCTGTGTGGTGCCGTCCAGGGAGATGATCAGGCGCGACAAGCCGCTGCGCACGGTGGCCTCGGCCTTGGCGTCGTCCAGGAAGTGCCCGTTGGTGCTGGTGGCGGTGTACAGCCCTTTTTCGTGGGCGTAGCGCACCATGTCCAGGAAGCCGGGATTGATGTAGGGCTCGCCTTGGAAGTAGAAGGTGAGCGCCCAGAGGTCCGGCGCCAGCTCATCAATGACGCGGGTGAAGAGGTCCTGCTTGAGGTTGCCCGTGGGGCGCGTAAAGCTCCGTAGACCACTGGGGCATTCGGGGCAGCGCAGGTTGCAGGCCGTGGTGGGCTCGAAGCTGATGCTGAAGGGCAGCCCACCGATGCGTGGCTCCCTGCTGCGCTTGGCCTGCTGGAAACTGGTCCACAGCGCCGCAGCGTTGCGCAGGCGACGGGGCGTAGCCTTGCGCGACCATTCGAGGGCATCACGACCGCGGGCGAACATGGGGGGTGAAGGTACTCGACGCAGTTCGCTGTTACTTTCGGGCAGCGCTGCCCGTCCAAGAAGGAGATCGCTTCCATGCCCAGCCCTCACACCCTTGTCGTCCTGCTCTGCCTATTCCTGGCCCGCTTGCCCGTCCAGGCCCAGTTCGTTGTTCAGGGCCGCGTGCAGGATGCGGTGACGCAGGAGGCACTGGCCTTTGTGCACATCGTGCCGGAAGGCCAGCGGGAGGGTACCACCACGGATATCGACGGTCGCTTCTCGCTGCCCGTTGCCACCAGCGAGGTGGTGCTGCGCTTCAGTTATGTCGGATACCACCCCCAGGAGCAACAGGTCAGCGTGGGCGCTGCGGCGGTCATCAGCATGCGCCGTGCCTCGGTGGAACTGCGTACCGTGGAGATCAGGCCCGGTGAGAACCCCGCGCACCGCATCATCGAACGTGTTCACGCCAACCGGAAGCAGAACGATGGACTGAGCAACCGCTCACACCGCTACACCAGTTACAGCAAGAGCGTGTTCACCGGTGACGTGGACAGCTCCCTGCTCGCCGATCCCGCACGCGTTGCGGCGTTGGACAGCAATGACCAGGAGGCCGTGGCCTTCATGCAACGGCAGCATATTCTGTTGATCGAAAGCGCCACCCGCAAGAGCTTCGTTCCGCCGGCCTCAGCGAAGGAGGAGGTGCTGGCCATGCGGGTCAGCGGCCTGAAGGACCCCTCGCTGCTCGCCATGCTCGCCAGCACCCAGACCTTCTCCATCTACGCTCCGCAGATCACGCTGAACGAGCGCACCTACGTCAGCCCCATCGGGCCCGGTACGACCGATAAGTACCTGTTCATCCTCCAGGACACGCTCTTCCAGGGCGGCGATTCGGTCTATGTGATCAGTTACGCTCCCCGCCCCGGGCGGAAGTTCGATGCGCTCCAGGGAGTGCTCTACGTGCATACGGACGGTTACGCCCTGCAGAACGTGATCGCCGAACCAGTGGAACGAACGGGCGGCGTGAGCATGAAACTGCAGCAGCAGTTCGCCAAGGTCAAGGGCGTGGCCTGGTTCCCCCAGCAGCTCAACACCTTCCTGTTCTTCGATGGGGTGCAGGTGAACAACTGGAAGCTGATGGGCGTGGGACGCACCTATCTGAAGGACATCGAACTGGACATCGACATCCCCCGCAAGGAGGTGCGTGGCCCTGAGCTGGTGATGGACCGGATGGCCATCCGTCGCGAGGAGGACTTCTGGAAGGAACTGCGGGTGGACAGCCTGGACAGCAGGGATCGCATGACCTACCAGGTGATCGACAGCATTGGTGAAGCAGAGAATCTGGACCGCAAGCTGAAGTGGTTGGGTTACCTCACCACAGGCCGGTTGCCGATCGGCCCGGTGGATATGCGGCTGGAGGACCTGATGCGCTACAACGGGTATGAGAACCTGCGGCTGGGCCTGGGAATAGCCACCAACGACAAGGTCTCGCGCCATGTCTCGCTGGGCGGGTATTTCGCTTACGGCTTCGGCGATGAGGCATGGAAGTACGGCGGTGACCTCACGATCAAGCCCCGACCGGGGCGCGAGCCGGTGCTGAAGCTCTACTACGCGAACGATGTGCTGGAGAGCGGTGGCGTGGCGTTCAAAGGCCAGAAGCGCGGATTCACCAGCGAAAGCTACCGCTGGCTGTATGTGGACCGGATGGACCAGGTGGAACGCATGGGAGCGGAGGTCTCCACACGCATCGGCAGCTCCCTGAAGTTGTGGCTGGGCACGGAGCGCGCCGAACGGGTGAACCTGATGGGCTACACCTACGTGGATCCTGTGCAGGATGGCGTGACCCTCTTGACGGACCGCTTCGCGACCGGGGGCCTCTCACTGGCCGCCCGCTTCGCGTTCAGGGAACAAATGGCCCGGCTGCCGGACCGTGAAATGACCCTCGGCACGCGCTGGCCGGTGCTCTACGTGCAGGCCTTCCAGGCGATCGATGGGCTGTGGGAAGGCGAGCTCGATATCTGGCGGGTGGACCTGATGCTGGAGAAGACCTTCCGCCTGCGGATGCTCGGGGACCTGTCCATCCGGCTGATGGCCGGCGCCGCGGACAGTGAGGCTCCTTATCCGTTCCTGTTCAACATGCGGGGGAGCAATGCCGAAAGCTTCCGCATCGCCACGCAGAACACCTTCGAGACGATGCTCCCCAACGAATTCCTGGCGGACCGCTACGCGGCCGTTCATCTTCGCCACAGCTTCGGCAACCTGCTGTTCAAGGGCAGGAAGTTCCAACCGGTGCCCGTGGTGGTGTTGAACAGTGGACTGGGGTCACTGTCCCATCCTGAAAGGCACCGGGGTTACAGCTTCAAGCCCTTTGCGGATGGATTCCATGAGGCGGGGCTGCAGATCGACAACCTGCTCAAAATGGGCTTCAGCGGCTTCGGGGTGGGGGGCTATTACCGCATCGGGCCGAACCAGTTGCCTGAGGCCGCCGACAACTTCGCGTACAAGCTCACCCTGGGCCTGGCATTCTGACGAGCGTACCGGCGGGATCTCGTTCCTTTGTTCTGAACGCCAACGGACCCTCATCCGGGTGTTCCCTCCTGAATGTGGGCCTGGCTATCCAGTAGAATTCTTCGCAACCGATATGGTATCCTGGTGGTGCTGGGCATCATCACGGTCTTCTTCGGCTACCAGGCGAAGAACGTGAAGGTGAGCTACAAGTTCGGAGGCCTGCTGCCCAAGGATGACAGTGCCTATGTGCAGTATGAGCGCCTGCTAGACAAGTTCTCCGAGGATGGGAACGTGATCGTGCTCGGTGTGCAGGACAAGGCGCTGTACGACCTGGAGAACTATCAGGCCTGGTGGCAGCTGGGCCACGACCTCAAGAAGCAGCCCGGTGTGGACTCCGTGTTCTCCGAGGCGCATGTCTTCGAGCTTGTGCGCAATGACAGCCTCAAGCGCTTCCAGTTGGCCAACGTGGTGCCCAACAAGCCCAGCACGCAGGCGGAGGTGGACAGCCTGGTGGGCAAGGTGCGTTCCTTGCCCTTCTATGATGGTCTGCTCTACAACGATTCCTCGGGGGCCAGCCTGATGATGGTGTTCGTCAATTCCGAACGCTTCAACTCGGAGCAGCGGGGTGATATGGTGGACCTCATCGAGGCTCGTGTGGATTCGTTCGCACAAGGCCGATTCAAGGTCTACCACAGCGGACTGCCCTTCATCCGTACGGTGGTCACCGAACGCACCAAGACCGAGCTGCGGATGTTCGTGGGCCTGATGGTGCTGGTCGTGGCGATCCTGCTGCTGCTGTTCTTCAAGTCGTGGCGGGTGATGTTCATCTGCCTCACCGTCGTGGTGGTGGGCGTGATATGGGCCATGGGGTCCATCGGGTTGCTGGGTTTCAAGCTCACCTCGGTGATGGCCATCATACCTCCGTTGATCATCGTCATCGGCATCCCGAACTGCATCTTCCTGATCAACAAGTTCCACCACGAGTATGCCCACCATGGCAACCGCGTGAAGGCGCTGACCCGTGTGGTCTATCGCGTGGGCAAGGCCTCGTTCATGACCAACGCCACCACGGCGGTGGGCTTCGCCACCTTCGTGCTCACCTACAGTGACGTGCTGAAACAGTTCGGGGTGATCGCTTCACTGAACATCATGGCCGTTTTCGTGATCAGCCTGTTGTTGGTGCCCATCCTGTTCAGCTTTCAGGGCGACCCGAAGCAGCGCCACCTGGCACACCTGGACCGGAAGTGGGTGGACCGGAGCACAGAGCAGTTGGTGCACATCGTGCAGCATCGCCGTCCCATGGTCTACGGTGTGACCGTGGTGCTCATCGTGGTGGGCCTGGTGGGGGTTTCCCGCTTGAAGAACGAGGCGCACGTGGTGGATGATCTGCCGGCGGACGATCCCGTGATGCAGGACCTGCACTTCTTCGAGACCCAGTTCAAGGGGGTGATGCCCTTGGAGGTGCTGGTGGACACGCGGAAGAAAGGCCAGGTGATGAAGGACGTCAACCTGAAACGCATCAGCCAGTTGCAGGACACCTTCGCGTTGTATCCGGAACTGTCCCGTTCGCTTTCCATCGCCGATGCCGTGAAGTTCACCAAACAGGCTTTCTATGGTGGTGATCCCGAGCGTTACGCCCTGCTCAGCAGCAACGAGAAGACCTTCATCCTGCCCTACCTGGAAGCACAACAGGGCAAGGATGGCGGTCTGGCAAAGGGCTTCATCGATGAAGAACGCCGGAGCACACGCATCACGTTGCAGGTGGCCGATGTGGGTACGGCACGCATGGATGTGCTCATGGGAAAGCTTCGGGCACAGGTGGATTCCATCTTCGACCCCGCCAAGTACGACGTGGTGCTCACCGGCACCAGCGTGGTCTTCCTGGAGGGTAGCAAGTACATGGTCTCCAACCTCCTGATCTCGTTGGTGATGGCGGTGTTCCTCATTTCAGGCCTCATGGCCCTGCTGTTCAATTCCTTCCGGATGGTGTTGATCTCGCTCATTCCGAACCTGGTGCCCCTGATCACCACCGCGGGGCTCATGGGGTATCTGGAGGTCGCCATCAAACCCAGCACGCTGCTGGTGTTCTCCATCGCCTTCGGCATCGCCGTGGACGATGCGATCCACTACCTCTCCAAGTACCGGCAGGAGCTCAAACTGACCGGCCACAACATCCGGACCTCCGTACTGCTGGCCCTGCGCGAATCCGGGGTGAGCATGATGTACACGAGCATCGTGCTGTTCTGCGGTTTCAGCCTGTTCCTGTTCTCCGATTTCGGCGGAACCCAGGCACTCGGGCTGCTCGTCTCCTTCACGCTGTTGGTGGCCATGTTCACCAACCTCCTCATCCTCCCCTCTCTTCTGCTCAGTTTCGAGAAGACCATGACCACGAAGTCCTTCCAGGAACCCCTGCTCGATGTCTTCGACGAGGATCAGGATATCGATCTCGATGAGCTGAAGGTGGAGGAAAACACTGCGAAAAGGGACGCATGAAAGGCATCATCCTGGCCGGAGGATCCGGCACAAGGCTTCATCCATTGACGCTGGCCGTGAGCAAACAGCTCATGCCCATCTACGACAAGCCGATGATCTACTACCCCCTGAGCACGCTGATGGCAGCGGGCATCCGGGAGGTCCTCATCATCAGCACGCCGCATGACCTGCCCCATTTCCGGAAGTTGCTCGGCGATGGGAAGGACCTGGGCTGCACGTTCAGCTATGCCGAGCAGAAGGTGCCCAACGGACTGGCTCAGGCCTTCGTCATCGGCCGTGAGCACGTGGGTTCCGACAGTGTCGCGTTGATCCTGGGCGACAACATCTTTTACGGCTCCGGACTGGGTCGCAAGCTCAGCCAGCATGTGGACCCCCAGGGAGGTCTGGTGTTCGCCTACCACGTCAGCGATCCGGAGCGATACGGCGTCGTGGAGTTCGATGACCGCAACAATGCGCTGAGCATTGAGGAGAAGCCCGCGAAGCCCCGGAGCAATTACGCAGTGCCGGGCCTGTACTTCTATGACAACAGCGTGCTTGAGATCGCGGCCGCCTTGCAGCCCAGCCCCCGTGGCGAGTATGAGATCACGGACGTGAACAAGGAGTACCTGCGGCAGGGCCGGCTCAAGGTGGAGATCATGGACCGTGGAACGGCCTGGCTGGATACCGGTACCTTCCGATCGCTCATGCAGGCCGGGCAGTTCGTACAGGTGATCGAGGAGCGGCAGGGGCTGCGGATCGGTTGCATCGAGGAGGTGGCGTGGAAGAACGGCTTCATCGATGCCGAACAACTCAAGGCCCTCGCTCGTCCTTTGGTGAAGAGCGGTTATGGGGAGTATCTCCTCAAGCTCGTGGAGCCCTGAGACCATGCGATCATTCGAGGACCTGCGGAACGCCGTTGAGCAGCGCATCACGGAGTGGTGCGCCCAACTGCCCCAGAGCGGGCTCTATGAGCCTATGGCCTACCTCATGGCCTTGCCCGCCAAGCGCGTACGACCCGTTGCGGTGGGGATGGCCCATGAACTGTTCGGCGGCCGCGCGGAGGATGTGCTGGAAGAGGCGCTCGGCATCGAGCTATTCCACAACTTCACCCTGATGCACGACGACATCATGGACGATGCCCCCCTGCGCCGGGGCCGGCCCACGGTGCACGCCAAGTGGAACGTGAACACCGCCATCCTCAGCGGTGACGCCATGCTGGTGAAGGCCTACATGCTCATGGCGCGCGATGCGAAGGTGCTGGAGGTGTTCAGCCAGCGCGCCCTGGAGGTGTGCGAAGGCCAACAGGACGATATGGCCTTCGAGCAGCGCAACGATGTGACCCTGGCCGAGTACACGTCCATGATCCGCTTGAAGACCGCCGTGCTCCTGGCCGGCGCCATGCAGATCGGTGCCATCCGGGCCCAGGCACCCGCCGCCGATGTGGAGCACATCGCCCGTGTTGGGGAGCACCTCGGTCTGGCCTTCCAGTTGCGGGACGATCTTCTGGACGCCTTCGGTGATCCCACCAAAGTGGGCAAACAAGTGGGTGGCGACCTGCGCGCCGGCAAGAAGACCTGGATTCTGATCCGGGGCTCCGAAGTGAGCCTTGACCAAGGTCGACGTGAACTGCAGGAGGAGCTGGCCAAGGAAAGCGCCGACCGCGATGTGCCCCGGATGATCCGCGTGTTGGAGGAGTTGGGCGTACGGGCCGAGGCGGAAGAAGAGGTGGCCCGTCACGATGCCATCGCCCTGTGCGAACTCGATGCCATCGCCGTTCCCGAAGAACGAAAGGCACCCCTGCGTGCGCTGGCGGACCTGCTCATGGTCCGCACCCACTGAGGGGATCAGCTGCGCAACAGGTCCTTGAGCGCTGCCGAGAGGTCCGGATGTGAAAAGCGGAAACCGGTGGCCGTCAGCCGCTCACTGGAGGCCCGGCTTCCTTCAAGCAATAGCGTGGAAAGTTCGCCCAAGGCAAGTCTTAATGCGAAGGCCGGTACAGCGGGGAGGAAGTAAGGTCTGCCCAGTACCTTGGCCACCGTGCGCATGAACGTGGAATTGCTCACCTGGTCCGGCGCGCTGACGTTGTAGGCGCCGCTCATGTCCGGCTGAGTGATGGCCTGAACATAGGCGGCCACCAAGTCGTCGATGTGCACCCAGGTCATCCATTGGTGGCCATTGCCCAGCGCTGCGCCCAGACCGAAGCGCACCGGCAGGGCCAACTTGGCCAAGGCGCCACCAGAGGACGAGAGCACGATGGGTGTGCGCAGTTTCACCACCCTGCACATCGGCCGCCATTCATCCACCGCCGCCTCCCATTCCCGGCTGATGCGCCCGATGGTGTCCTGTCCCGGAGTGTCCGATTCCACATGGATCCGGTCACTGGTGACCGCCCCGTAGTAGTTCATGCCGGCCGCGCTCACCAGGCTCTTCGGGGTGAATTGCTCACGTTGCGCAGCCATCCACAACAGGCGGATGGACGCAGCTCGGCTGTCGATCAGTTCGTTCACCCGTTCGGTGGTCCAACGCTTGTCCGCGATCCCTGCTCCGGCCAGGTGCACGATGTGGTCCACTCCCTGCAGGGCGGCGGGGTCCAAGGTCCCGTTCCGGACATCCCAGGCAAAGGCCCGCACTCCGAGCCGCTCGCCTGGTGTGCGGCTCAGGTGGCGCACGGTATGCCCCGCCTTCATCAGTGCCGCCGTGAGGGCAGTGCCGATCAGTCCGGATCCACCGGTGATGAGAATGGTCGCCATGATGCAAATCAACGCCTGCGTACACCACAGGTTCACCCGGGACAGGGCTCCTTAACGAAAGATGGGAACACGCACGCTCTGCGCAGCGCCTGTGGGACCGGTGATCTTCAGGATGATGATACCCGCGCCCTGGTCCGGAGGCAGCTCCACGATCAGGGACCTGTCTTCTGCCGTCGCTCGGGACTGCCGGCGCAGGCGGCCATCCATGGTAAAGGCTTCCACGCGGTACTGAGCGGCCGTGATCGCTCCCCGTATCCTGAGCTGTGCCCCTTCCACCAGTACCTGTAGGACCTCCAGGTCCGCTGCTCCGTTCCCGATACCCAGCAGGATGCAGGCCGCTGCATCCGGGGGAAGCAAGGCCACTTCCACCGTAGCAGACCCGTTGCATGCCGGGAATAAGGTGGTGGTGTAAGTGTACGCGCCGGGCTCCATGGTGGAGGGGTCGAAGAGCCCGTCGATCGCGGTGCCGTTCGGGTCGGTCCACACTCCACCGGTAGTGGGGATCCCACCCAGGCTGTCGACCAGCAGGAAGGGCATCGTCAGGCCACAATACAGGGCCTCGCCATCGCTCCCTGCATCAGGTGGTGCGTCGATGGTGATGGCATAGGCGTAGCTCTGCTGGCCAAGCGTGGGGCAGGCATCGTCGCGAAGGGTGCAGGTGAGGTAGCGCGTGCCCGGCGCATTGGAAGCCGCGTCCCAGCAGATGGTGGCCGTTAGCGGGTTGCCGCCGCTCAGTTCCAACGTGGCGGCCGGGAAGGCCTGGGCAAGGTTGGAATTGAACTGCAAGGCCTGCCCTGCATCAGGGTCTGTGAAAGTGAGCGTGGTGCAGAAGGTGCCTCCCTCACATAGGCGAAGGCTGCGCGGACCGGTAAGCTCCGCATTGCCCGTCACGGCTGTAAAGGTGCCGCTCGATGCATCGGGTGCCTCGTTGGAACAGGCCGTCACCACGAAGGGGAAATCATGCATGACACTGCCGATGTACTCCCCGGTCATGCGGTACTCATCCACCTGCACCACGGTGACGATCCGCCCCTGCACGGTAGGTGTGAAGGTGATCTGCCCCGTCAGGCTGTCGATGGCCATGCCGGTGAAGGGCTCCGCACCATAGTAAGGAACGTTGTAATTCACCGGAAGGGGGAAAGGTGTTGCAAAGCGCGCATCGATGAGCCGGTAGCGCAGCCGGTGGCCGTCAGCATCGGTGGCGCCGGCGTCATAGGTCACCGCTTGGTTCACGCACACGAAAGGCACGGTGAGGTTGTTGAACGTGGGCGAGGAGTGACAGAAACCGCCCAGGTTATTGATCCGGGTCTCCAGGTACAGACCCGGCTCATTGGCCACGTTCACGGAAGGTGCGCGGCAGCAGATCGACCAGCTCACCGTCCAGCTGTTGCACGGGCTCAGGAAAAGCTCGGTGGTGTAGGTGTATCGCTCCACGCCGAGGAGGCTTCCACCATTGCAGGTGCTCTGGTCCAGCTCGGCGGCGCAGATGGAGGAGATCTCCTCCACTGCAGCGGGTAACAGGTTGGCCAACTGGAAACTGACCCCGCAATCGTTCGCGAAGTTGAGCGCCTGCGGGATCATGGCGTTCCCGCTGCATTCCCGGTACAGGGTAAGGGTGAAGCGATGCTGGTTACCACCCAGACAGGTGTATGCAATGTTACCGCCCGGCAGGTGCTCTGCCCGGCCGGGAAGGATGGAAAGCATCACCAGGATGGTGAGGAGCGTACGGTGGGCCATGGGTCTTGTGGCCTGTCTGGGGGACAGGCGATGGCCAAGATAACCGCATTGCCGCTTGGCTAGGCGTGCAGATCGCTGCGGTCCTGATAGCCCCATTCCTGTTCCTCGTCCAGGTCCTTCATGGGCATGCTGCGGTCCTGGAGCACGGTCCATACCATCCATGCCATGAGGAAGGGAGCGGCCGCGAAGAGCATGAAGTAGACCCAGAGGGGAAGGTCAAGGACGGCAACAAGCATGTTCACCAGCAGAACACCGGTGACCACATGTACGGAGGTGGGCAAGGTTCGCATGATGGAACAACGCCCGCAAGCGCCGTTCCGTTCAGGAAGACAGCTGACGCAATGTCCGGTCTATCTGGCCCCTGTGGTGTCTCACATGCCGGCCCATGAAGCTGAGGCCCTGCACCAGGTCGAACTTGCCTACGGATGGATGCTTGAAGAGCCCATGGCCCACGAGCTCGTCCGGCAGCGCCGCAAAGGTGTTGCGCATGTCGGCGCGGACGCTGTCCCATTGCGACCTTGCCGTGGCATAGGTGCAGGGCGGAACGTGGGCCACGATGGCCGGTGCCTTGAAGCGGACCGGCAGGGCCAGGGCCGTGTTCAGTAGCAATAGCCGGAATGTGGCGCTGGTGCCCACCGGTCGGTGACCGCCCACCTCCAGTTTCTTGCGTAGGTAAGCCATGGCGCTCCCCTCCGCCAGTGCGAGGTGCAGCAGTACCTGCGCCACGGACCATGCGCCCGGTGTCGGCGGGGTCTCCAGCAGGGCGTGGGGCACCCGGTCCAGCCTCGCCAACAGGTCTTGGCGTTCGGTCTCGAACACAGCGAACCGTTGGAGAAGTCGGGTTTTGGTGGGCATGGTGTTCAGGGTCTTTCGTCCTTTTCAGCGTCTTGGTCCATCGCATCCTCCGCCTCCCAGATGGCCTCCTGCGCGAGGAAACGTGCTCGGATCCGCTCGGACCGGCGCTTCAGGTATGGGCCTGCGAAGAGCAGCAAGCCGAGGTTGAACAGTGCCAACACAACGGCCAGGGCAAAGAGCCAGCGCACCCACCAGAGTTCCCAGAACCAGTAAGCCAGGCCCACGGTGATGGCCTGCCGGATGGTCCACAGTACGAGCTTCCTTCGGCGGTAGGCCGGGTCCAGCAGGGGATGGGAAGTGGCGCCGTACAGCGCATCAAGGGTTGACCGTGCGGCAGGTACCTCGCTTGGTGACATGATCAACAAGATAGTGCTCCGGCGTTACGTCCAGCCCAGCAGTTCCAACGTAGGCCAGGCCAATGCGAACAAGGATAGCAGGAATATCGCAACGAACAGCAGGGCCGTGTAGTGCAGATAGTGATATCGGTCCGTACCGGAGCGCATGAACAACAGCCAAAGGAGCATTGGTGTCAACAAGATCGGTATCGGTGCAATGTCGGCAAAGGCATCAACGGACTCCCGCTCCCGGGTTGTGCCCTGGGGTTGGAATCGTAGCACTCGTCCGGTGAAAGGCGCTATTTGGATGCGCACCGTATCACCCGCCTGCATGACCCCATTGTCCCGTTGGTGGAACTGGAACCACCGTCCGTTCTCCAATACAGCGACACGCCATAGCTCCGCGTGCACCCTGGAGCCCAGTTGGGGACCGGGCTTTTCGTTCCATCGACGCCATCGGTAAAGGCCGCGTGCCTTCGGTAGCTCCTGGCGCAGCACATGCTGACCCAGATACGTGCTATGCTCCTCCAGTCCGAAGAAGTGCTGATCGGTCACCAAGGTGAGACAGGCGATCAGCAGCGTGCCATGGAGCCAGGTGCGGGATGTCATGCCATGCTCCTTTTCCTCGCCGTTCGTAGCTGTCCAGTGCCGTAGAGTATCAGGAGATGGGCACGCCGCTCAGCAGGTGGTTCAACATGGGACCGTTGATGTCCAAGCGCAAGATCACCCGATCCAGTGAGGGTATGGGTGAGGCGTTGGTCAACGGTCTTCCCGCAGCGACCTCCACGGAAAAGAGGCCCAGGAGGTTGACCCCGCCTTGGACAAATGCCCGGGTATCCTCCAGCGACAGGCCCGTGGTGTAGTTCTCCAGCCCGCCGGTAAGGACCAACGAAACGTAGGCCGTGGGCGTGAGCATCTGACGGATCCCCAATCGTTGCCCCCAAAAGAAAGGGCTGTCGATGTAGGCGCCCAGGGAGAGTTCGGGACCCACCTGGTACAACATCCGACTGGATCCGGGAGCGCCACGGACAAGCAGGTAGTTTCCGTGGACCTCCACGCCTGTCTCACCTTGCAGGGCCAGTCCGATGCCGCCACCGGGTGACCATTCCGAACCATTGCCGGGTGCCTGTGCGTGCAAATGGCATGCTTGAGCCATCAGCAACATCGCCAGAGCCGGGCCGCGCATGTCGCCTTACGCTCAGCGTGCCCGCATCACGTTCAGCAGGTCCTGTGAAAGCAGGCCTTCCTTCTTGCCGGCCAGTGCGGCGTCATCGCCCATGTACATCAGTTCACCCGTGCCGGCGTTGAAGATGCGCTTGAAGCAATGTTTCGTCTTGTACTCGCCTGTGAGCAGCACATCGCTCACGGTGATGGTACGGTCCTGCGCTTCCACCACACCAATCAGTTCGCCGACCCCGGCCAGTTTCACCGGTGCGGTGTAGCTCTCCTTCACGGCCGCGATGTCCACCAAGCTCTTGTCCAGGTGTTCCTTGCCGATCCACAGTTCCGTGTCGCGGATCAGGCGGGTGCGGCCGGCGTAAAGGCGGTCGGCGGTGGCCTTGTCCGTGATCTTCCCGCTCTCCACCTGCTTCAGGTAGTCTTGGAGGTGCTTCACATAGACGTTCAGCATGCCCGTGTTCAGGTTCTCATTGATGGCCTTGGCATCGATCATCAGGAAGGCCAGTTCATGCTCCAAGGGAATGTTCGTGAAGGCGTTGTCCTTCTGTTGGAGGACCTCGCCCTTCTTGGCCTTCCAGCCCTTCACCAGGGTGAGAAAGGTGGCCTCGAACTTCACGGGGTCCACTTTGGCCGTTTTCAGCAGGTAGATCTTCTCCGGACTGATGGGCTGCATGCCCAGATCGCCCACGGTGATGAACTCCACCTCGGTGGTGAAGGTCCAGTGGCTCTTCACCGCGTTCATGAGGGTGCGGTTGTAAGGCGAATCGCCGCCGTCCAGGACGACCACGGTGGTGGTGGCCTTGGAGGCCTTTACAGCTGCGGCATTGAAGGTGCCGTACTGGGCGGAGACGGAAACAACGAGGGCGGTAAGCGCCAGGGTGAAGAGGGAACGCATGGTCTGGTCGATGACAGGTTGGGTCGGGGTGGATGAAAGGCCGAACGGACTTCCGTGTGCCCGGCGAAAATAGTGCCAGCCCTTGCCGACCTTTGGTCCACTTGTGAACAGCGTGAACAACGAACTGTCGAAACCCGGTGCCGAAGGGGTGCAACGCTTCCTGGACCGCGCGGAGGTGCTGGCCTCCACGGTGGCCCAGTTGCGCAAGGACCTTGCGCTCACCGACGATGAACTGCCCGAACCTCCCGTGGGGGAACAGGCCTTCGAAACGCTGCGCACCTTGGTGCTGCCCCGCCTGGAAGCCCTGCAGCGCCAGAGCGTTACCGCCCTGCAGACCGCCATGTACCGGGTGGACATCCCGGAGGCCCACCTGCGTCGCACCATGGCCTCCGGAGGCCTGCACGCGCTGGCGGGCGAGTGCGTGTTGCGGGCCCTGCAGAAAGTGCTGACGCGGCTACGCTTCGCGGGGCGCTTCTGAGGACCCCGGATCCGGCACCCATGGCAAGGACCCATTTTGCGAGGTCGGCCCCTCGAACTCCGTCCCTCTTAACGCCGTAGAACGCACTGCCCAAAACCTACCTTTGCACCAGGATCTCCGGAACCCATCCATGGACACGTATTCCTACCTCAGCAACGTCGACAGCGCCTGGCTGGACGACCTCTACCAGCAATACCAGAAGGACCCCGCCAGCGTGGAGACCGGTTGGGCCCGGTTCTTCGAGGGCTTCGACTTCGCCAAGGCCGTGAACGAGGATGGCGCCATGGGTGCCAGCGCCACCGAAGCTTCCGCCAAGGCGGGAAGCGGGCAGGAGCGTTTTCAGAAGGAGTTCAAGGTCCTGGAATTCATCAACGCCTACCGCCAGCGCGGGCATCTTTTCACCAGGACCAACCCCGTCCGCGAGCGTCGTACGTACAGCCCGCCGCTGGACCTGCCGACCTATGGATTGAGCGAGACCGACCTCGACACTGTGTTCACCGCCGGTAACGAAGTGGGCATCGGTCCTGCCAAACTGCGCGACATCGTGGCGCTGTTGGACCAGACCTACTGCCAGAGCATCGGTGCCGAGTTCAGGTTCATCCGCAACCCCGAGAAGGTGAAGTGGCTGCAACAGCGCATGGAAAGTGTGCGCAACCAGCCTGATTTCTCGCTTGATCAAAAAAAGGAGATCCTGGAAAAACTGAACGAGGCCGTGGTCTTCGAGAAGTTCCTCGGCAAGAAGTTCATCGGTGCCAAGCGCTTCAGCATCGAAGGTGCCGAAGCGCTGATCCCTGCCTTGGATACGGTGATCGAACATGGTGCCGAACTGGGCATCACCGAGTACGTGCTGGGCATGGCCCACCGCGGTCGCCTGAACGTGCTGGCCAACACACTGCGCAAGAGCTACGACCAGATCTTCAGCGAATTCGAAGGCAAGGACTACGAGGACCAGCTGGTGGAGGGCGATGTGAAGTACCACATGGGCTACAGTTCCATCGTGAAGACCAACACCGGCAAGGAGGTGCGCCTCACCCTGGCCCCGAATCCGAGCCATCTGGAGAGCGTGGGTCCCGTGATGCAGGGCATCTCCCGCGCCATCATTGAGCACGACGACCATTTCGCCAAGGGCATCACGGCTCCCATCATCATCCATGGCGATGCCGCTGTGGCCGGACAGGGCGTGGTGTATGAAGTGGCCCAGATGGCCGGATTGAAGGCCTACGAGGTGGGCGGCACCATCCACATCGTGGTGAACAACCAGGTGGGCTTCACCACCAACTACATCGATGCCCGCACCAGCACCTACTGTACGGATGTGGCCAAGGTGACCCAGTGCCCGGTGTTCCATGTGAACGGCGATGATGCCGAAGCCGTGGCCTACACCATGAAGCTGGCGATGGACTACCGCCAGAAATACGGCACCGACATCTGGGTGGACATCCTGTGCTACCGAAAGCATGGCCACAACGAGGGCGACGAACCGAAGTTCACGCAACCCGTGCTCTACAAGGCCATTGCAAAGCATCCCGATCCGCGCGAGATCTACACGCAGAAACTGATCGACAGTGGTGTGGAGGGTGCCCGTGAGATGGCCCAGGAGATGGAACGTTCCTTCAGCGCCATGCTGGACGAACGCTTGGCAGAAGCCAAGCAGGTGCGTGTTGGGCACATCACCAACTTCATGTCCGAGCGCTGGAAAGGGTTCAAGCGCGCGGAACCGAAGGACTTCCTCAAGTCACCAGCGACCGGCGTAAAGAAGGAGGTGCTGAAGATGATCGGCGAGAAGATCACCGAGCTGCATCCGGACGGCAAGACGTTTTTCAGCAAGCTGGAGAAGATCCTGAACGACCGCAAGAAGATGATGGCCGAAGAGACCCTGGACTGGGGCATGGCCGAACTGCTCGCCTACGGTTCGTTGTTGGTGGAAGGTCATCCGGTACGTTTCACCGGTCAGGATGTGGAACGCGGCACCTTCAGTCACCGCCACGCCGTGGTGAAGGTGGAGGACAGCGAGGAGGAGTACATCCACCTGAAGCACATCCAGGAGGGCCAGGCCCTGCTGCAGATCTACAACTCGCTCCTGAGCGAATACGCGGTGCTCGGTTTCGAGTATGGCTACGCGCTGACGAACCCCGAAAC
>JBGTAJ010000112.1:0-1712 GCA_041749915.1 Flavobacteriales bacterium | reverse complement strand
CGCCTTGACGAGTTGAAGGGAGGTCTGGAGAACACCGGCAGCGCCAGTGGCCCCGTGCTCGACCTGAGCGCCCCGGCCCTCACCGGCGCCACCGGCAGCCTTCATCCGCTCACCATCGTGCGGCAGCGCATCGTGGACATCTTCACCCGCATCGGGTACACCGTCAGCCAGGGTCCGGAGGTGGAGGATGATCGCCACAACTTCAGTGCGCTGAACTTCCCGCCCGACCACCCTGCTCGCGACATGCAGGACACCTTCTTCGTGAAGGGCGCGGATGGCTCCAGCGGTTCCGAGGGCATGGCCCTTCGCACCCACACCAGCAGCGTGCAGGTGCGTGTGATGGAAGGCCAGCAGCCGCCCATCCGCACCATATCCCCCGGCCGTGTCTACCGCAACGAGGCCATCAGCGCCCGTGCCCACTGCATGTTCCACCAGGTGGAGGCCTTGTATGTGGACAAGGGCGTGAGCTTCGCCGACCTGAAGGGCACACTGGACCACTTCACCAAAAGCCTCTTCGGGCCTGAGGTGAGCATCCGCATGCGACCCAGTTACTTCCCGTTCACGGAACCCAGTGCCGAGGTGGACATGAGCTGCACCGTGTGCGGCGGGTCCGGTTGCAACCTGTGCAAGCACAGCGGCTGGGTGGAGATCATGGGCTGCGGCATGGTGGACCCCGCCGTGCTGGCCAACTGTGACATCGACCCCGAGGTGTACAGCGGGTTCGCACTGGGAATGGGCGTGGAGCGCATCACGCAGCTCATCTACCGCGTGCCCGACCTGCGGATGTACTGGGAGAACGACGTGCGTTTCCTGGACCAGTTCACGGCCGGCACGTTCCGCTCCTGACCCATGCCGGGGACCATCCGCACGGCGGTCTGCATCCTGGGCGGAGGGCCCGGCGGATGTGCCACGGCCCTGCAGTTGGCCAAGCACGGCGTGGAGGCCGTGCTGGTGGAGAAGGCCAGCTTCCCGCGCGACAAGGTGTGCGGTGACGCGCTCAGCGGAAAGGTGATGCGGACCCTGGAACGCCTCGATGCAGAGCTGGCCGCACAAGTGAAACGCGATGCCCATGCCATGCCCAGCTGGGGGGTGACCTTCGTGGCACCCAGCGGCCGCTCGCTCAGGGTTCCGTTCTCCCGCCGGACAGGCTTGGGCGAAGCCCCGGGAGTGATCCTGCCCCGCCTGCAGTTCGATGACCTGTTGTTCCAGCGCACCAAGAAGGCGCAGGGCATCACGGTACTGGAAGGCACTTCGGCAAAGGCCTTCGAACGAACCGGTGATGGCTGGACGGTGACCCTCGAGGATAGGGCCCACAAGTCCGACCGGGTGGCAAGCAGTACGGTGCAGTGCTCCTTGATCATTGATGCCAGTGGCGCCAACTCTCCCTTCGCACGCCATGTAGCCCGTTTGGCCATGGAACCCAAGCACCACGCGGCCGGTGTGCGCGCCTATTACAGCGGCGTGAAGGACCTCGACCCCCAGGGCTTCATCGAGCTCATCTTCCTGAAGGACCTGCTTCCCGGCTACCTCTGGGTCTTCCCCCTGCCCGGCGGACGGGCCAATGTGGGCCTGGGTCTGCGCAGCGATGTGGTGAAGAGCCGGCGTGTGGACCTGAAGACGCTCATGACCAAGCTGCTGGCAGAACACCCCCAGCTCCGGGACCGCTTCGCCGAAGCAACTCTGGAAGGCGGGATACAGGGCATGGGCCTCCC
>JBGTAJ010000111.1:0-63457 GCA_041749915.1 Flavobacteriales bacterium | reverse complement strand
AGGCTCGGGGACGGGCACCGGTAGCGCCGGGTCGGGCGTCATTCTGATCGAAGCAAACCCGATGTTGAGCCCTTCTCCCTTCGCCCTGCTGCGCGGCTTGCTGCTCGCCGTTCTGGTGCTGGCGGTGTCGGGGGTGCGGGCGCAGGGCTACCCGGCCATCTGGTACTTCGGCTTCAATGCCGGCCTGGATTTCAACGGCGCGGCGCCGGTGCCCTTGCTGGATGGCCAACTGTCCAGCCTGGAAGGGTGTGCCACCACCACGGACGGCAATGGTGAACTGATGTTCTACACCGATGGCCAGACCGTGTGGGACCGCGACCAGGCGGTGATGCCGAACGGGACGGGACTGATGGGTGACTACAGCAGCACGCAGTCCGGCGTGATCGTGCCGCTGCCGGGTTCCACCACCCTGTTCTATGTGTTCACCCTGGCCCAGGCCGTGGAGTCCAACGGCTTCCGCTATTCCATTGTGGACATGAGCCTGAACGGCGGCAATGGGGATGTGATCACGGCCAACGTGCCGGTGCTCACCCCGGCATGCGAAAAGCTCGCCGTGGTGGCCCACGCGAACGGCAGCGACTATTGGGTGATCGTGCATCGCTTTGGGGACGATGCCTTCCTGAGCTACCTGCTGACGCCGGGTGGTCTTTCCGCGGTGCCGGTGCAGAGCAACGTGGGGGTGACCGTCAACTCTGGCGATGCCTATGCCGGCTATCTGTGTGCCTCGATGGACGGAACGCGGCTGGCCGCCGCGTACCCCGATGTCATCAACCTGGTGCAGGTGTTCGACTTCGATCCGGCGACCGGGTCGGTCAGCAACGCCATCACGCTGAACGGCTTCGCGACCCAGGGCCTTTCGTCCGGCGTGTACGGGGTGGAATTCTCGCCCAGCGGGCAGTTCCTGTACACTGCGGAAGCGAACCCTTCCACGAGCCGGGTGTACCAGTTCGACCTGCTTGCGGGGAATGCTGCGGCCATCAACGCTTCGCGGGTGCTGTTGCACACGTTCTCGACCTACGGGGGAGCGCTGCAACTGGGTCCGGACATGAAGATCTACTGCACCTCCCTGCAGGCATCTGCGTTGGATGTGATCCAGGACCCCGATCTGGCAGGAACGGCCTGTGGCTACGTGGTGGGCGGCCAGCCACTGGGTGGCTTCACCACAGCGCTTGGCCTTCCCAACTTCATCGATTCGTACTTCACCACGGGCATTGAGGCGGAGGGCCTCTGCGCCAACGCGCCCACCACCTTCACCTTCACCACCGGCGCGACGCCCGATTCCCTGCGCTGGGACTTTGGTGACCCGCTCTCGGGACCCTTGAACACGTCCACCCTCACCGCACCCTCGCACCTGTACGGGGCAGCGGGGACCTACACGGTCACGCTCACCCTCTACCAAGGCCTGGCAGAGACCACGGAGACCATCGAGGTGGAAGCCTTCGCTGCGGTGGCGGTGGACCTGGGCCCGGATACGGCGCTGTGCGCGGGCCAGGCGCTGTTGTTGGACCCCGGCGTGGTGGGAGCCACCCTGCTCTGGAGCACCGGCGCCACCACACCGGCGATCAGCGTGAACGCGGAGGGGACCTATTGGCTGCAGGCAACGACGGCGGCGGGCTGTGTGAGCTGCGATACCATCGCCGTGGTGTTCAATGTGCTGCCGGTGCTCGCTATAGCGGATGTGGAGGCCTGCGCGGATGAGCCGGTGGTGCTGGACGCGGGCAATGCCGGTTCCAGCTACGCCTGGAGCACCGGCGCCACGGCGCAACTGATCACCATCGAAGGCGTTCCGGGCACCTATGCGGTGACGGTGACCACGCCTGAAGGATGCGCTGCGAGCGATGAGGTGAACGTGTTGTTCGTCACCTACCCGCTGGTGGACCTCGGTCCGGATGCGCAGCGTTGTGAGCAGGACACCTTCCGTGTATCGTTGCCCGACGAGGGTTACGCCATTGCGTGGAGCACAGGTGCCAACGGCACGGAAGCGGAGCTGACGCAGAGTGGTGAGCTCTTTGTGACGGTGGCCAACGGTGCTTGCGTGTCACGCGATACGGTGGCGGTGGTCTTCCATCCCTTGCCCGAGGACGCCCTGGAGGATGTGCGCTCGCTGTGTTTTGATCGTCCGCCTTACAGCACGGAGCTGGATGCGGCGAACCCCGGAAGCGGATACAGCTGGAGCACGGGCGAGGATGCACAGCTCATCGAGGTGGAGCAGTACGGTCTGTACGAAGTGCTGGTGACCACGGCGCTGGGTTGTTCCCGCACGGAGCTCATCCGGATCGAAGAGGATTGCCCGCCCGCCCTCTACCTGCCGAACTCCTTCACGCCCAACGGCGATGGGGTGAACGACCTGTTCGGGCCCGTTGGATACCGCTTCGTGGTGTTGGAGTTGAACGTCTTCGATCGCTGGGGCGCCGTGATCTGGACCGGTAGCGGTGGTTCGCTTTTCTGGGACGGCACCGTCGATGGCCAGGATGCGATGCAGGGCGTGTATGTGTGGGACCTGCTGTACCGCGTGCCAGGGGGTGGCACAGCCGCTGCTGTGGGCGAGCAGCGCGTGCGCGGGCATGTGACGGTGTTGCGCTAGCGGGCCGCCATGGCCGCGATGTACCGTGCTTGCGCCTCCGGGCTCTTGACCCGATCATTCCGGTCCCTATCTTCATCTTCGCATGAAGAACAATGCAAGCCATCTCAATATGGTCCTGCTGGCTGCACCAGGGCCTTTCACGGCCATCCGACGTTGCTCAACCCTTACAGAGTGTCCGGCTATGCGCGATGTCACTCCGGGCTTGACCCGGAGTCGCACCATGTCTAACCGCGAAATTCATAGGGTTCGCTGCCAAAGACCAATTCGAGATGGCGTCTAGTATGAGCTGGGAGCTATGCGGGGCTTCGAGGCCGCGGATGCCTGTGGCAGGCGAGGGGCGGAGGTCGGGATGGAAGGCGGTCCTTTTCCTCATGGCTGCGCTCGCGCTGGGCAGTGATGCAAGCGCTCAACAGGACTCCTTGATCCGCGCACTGATCGCGTACCATACCCCGGCCGAAAAGGAGGCCTACACACGCGCGATGGAAGCTCCCACACAGGAGAACCTCATCGCGTTGTTCCTGCATGTGGACCCCAGCGGCGTTCAGGTCGATCCCGCTGTCGTTGTGGAGCGGATCGCTGAGTTCACGAAGCGACACCCGCGCCATACGTTGGGTGCCGCCATGAAGGTGAAGCAGCTTGAACGCCTGTTTGAAGAGGTGCAAGGCGCCTTCCTGACCCGGTACAATGAGAACGCGCTGTTCGACGATCTTTTCGTGAACGGGGATTTCAATTGTTTGACCGCGTCGATCTTGTTCGCCCTGCTCTTTGACGAGTACCGCCTTCCGTACGAACTGCGCGTGCGACCGGAACACGTGTATGTAATCACCGCGGTGGATGGCACGATGGTCAGTGTGGAGACGACGGACCCCGTCAGTGGGGTGTTCGCCTATGACGAGAAGTTCAAGCGCCAGCTTCTGGAGCAACTGTTGAACGCGAAGATCCTCTCCCGATCGCAGGTCGACACCCTGGGCGCGGATGCGGCCTTGGCATCCGTTGCGGAAGCGGACAGTGTCGTGGATATCCGAGGGGTCGCCGGGGCGCTGTACTTCAATTCAGGGCTTTCAGAGCACAAAGCTGGCCGACAGGGCACCGCGATAGCCCAATTGGCCAAAGGCTACGGCCTCTTCCCGTTCGGGCCCACGCGGCAGACCCTCATCGTGGCAATGGCCGCCAAGGTGGACCAGAGCGACCTTACGGATACCGCCGATATTGAGCTGCTGGGCAGAACCTGGGCGATCGCGAACAATGATGAAAGGGGGGATGGGATCGTCACGGTCCATGAACGCCTGCTGACGGCTTCACTGGTGGAGCACAGCGATACGGCCCTGGCGCGGAAGCAGACGGAGATCCTGCTTCGTTATGTGGAACAGGCCAGCGTCAGGGACCGGATCCAGTTCGCCTACCAGTTGGAGTTCGGGCGCTTCCTGGCCATCAAGAAGGACTTTGGTGGAGCGCTGGAACATTTCCTGTTGGCCAACGCCATCAATCCGGACCACGCCCAGCTCTCTGAATGGATCGTGGGAGCGCTCGTGGAGAAGCTTCAACGCAGCGCGGACCCCAGCGCGTTCATTCGGAACCTCGACTCCCTGGTGGAACTGCATCCGGAGCTCAGGGGTCTTGAAGCGATGCGGCGCTGTTACATGATCAATTATCTCATTGCCGCTGAGGACAACTTCAACATTGACCGGCGCCAGCAGGCCGAATCGTACCTATCCGAGTTCGAATCCCTCTTCGTTCCGGACCGCTCGGACCTGCCGGTCGATGCGATCGCCTCAAGCTATATCTCCGGTTGGCGCTCGTGGACGCGTGCGCGCCGAGGCGACATGGCCCGGAGTTGCATCGCAAGAGGTCAGCGGATAGCTCCGTTCAACGAGGAGCTGAACAGATTCAGCAAGTACAACACCTATTGAGCGTCGATGCACAACCGGCGGTCCTCCATCTCTGCCGTGCACCCGCCCCTGTCGTCAGGTCCCACTGCCAGCACACCAGCCGACGTTCAGAGCATGATCGGTGACCATTGACCATTGGACTTTGCGCCTTGAGCCTTGAGCCTTGCCCATTGCTGCTCGCTCCTGGGCTCCTGCGCCAGCACGCCGATCGTCATGGCATCCGCCGTTGGTACTTGTGACTTGATACTTGTGACTTGATACTTGCTCCTGCTCCTGCCCCTGCCCCTGCCCCTGCCCCTGCCCCTGCATTGCCAGTTCCCCGCCTTTCCTACCTTGGCGCACCTCAACCCGTGAACCCTTCATGAGCAACACCACGACACCGACCATCGGTCACCCCCAAGGACTGTACTGGCTGTTCGCCGCAGAGATGTGGGAACGCTTCTGCTACTATGGCATGAGGGCCCTGCTGCTGTTGTACCTGGTGAAATCATTGGCCATGGGCGACAACAAGGGCTTCGCGGTCTACGGGGCCTACACGGCGCTCGTGTATGTGATGCCAGTGATCGGTGGGCGCATCGCGGATGGCATCCTGGGTTCGCGGCTCGCGGTGCTGTTCGGTGGGATCATGATGGCGATCGGAGAGTTCATCATCGTGGGCGGCAGCGAGATGCTTTTGTTCTGGGGCATGGCCACCATCATCGTGGGCAACGGTCTGTTCAAGCCGAACATCAGCACCATGGTGGGCAAGCTTTATCCGGATGGCGACAACCGCAAGGATTCGGGCTTCACGATCTTCTACATCGGCATCAACCTGGGAGCCCTGCTGGCCACGACCGTTTGTGCGGAGGTGGGCAACATCTATGGTGCGCGGTACGGTTTCGCGTTGGCCGGCGTGGGCATGTTGCTGGGCATCATCATCTTCCAGATGGGTAGCAAGCACTATGCGCATGTGAGCGCTCCGCCTTCGCCCGAGACTTTGTACAAGCCGAAGTTCGGCCCTTTGAGCCCCTTCCTGGCCGTGGTCTTGGGCTGCATCGCACTCATCCCCGTGCTGTACTTCCTGCTGCGCAATACCAGCATCGCCGGATACGTGCTCCTCGCTGTGGTGGTGTTCGTTTTAGGGAGTTTGATCGCCCGAGGGATCAAGGACGGTAAGGTGCAGTTGGACAAGATGTTCGGTTTCATCATCCTGATGCTCTTCAATGTGGTGTTCTGGGCCTGTTTCGAGCAGGCTGGTAGCAGCCTCACGCTCTTCGCGGACCGCAACGTGGATCGCTCCATCGGCGGCTTCGAAATGGGCGCTGCCACCACGCAGTTTTTCAACCCGGCCTACATCCTGATCTTCGGCTCCCTCTTCTCCATCATGTGGGTGAAGCTGAAGAACAGCGGAAAGGACCCCAGCATCCCGATGAAGTTCGGTCTGGGAATCCTGCAACTGGGCCTTGGCTACCTGATGGTGCTGGTCGCCGCGCCACTGGCGGTGGAATACCAGGTTCCCTTGTGGACACTGGCCGTGCTCTACATGCTTCACACCACGGGTGAACTCTTCCTCTCCCCCATCGGCCTGAGCATGGTGACCAAACTGGTTCCCAAGGATATGACGGCCACAGCCATGGGTGCTTGGTTCCTGAGCATTGCCGGAGCCAACTACGCTGCAGGTATGCTGGCGAAGCTCACTGGTGTGGAAGGTGCTGTGGAGGGCGAAGTGCTCGACCCCGCAATGAGCCTGGCCACCTACGTGGATGTATACAGCACCATGGGATACGTGACCGTGGGGATCGGCCTCTTCCTGATGGTCATGAGCCCATTGATCAACAAGCTTTTCCACGGTATCCGCTAAGGACAACAAGTCAACCTGACAGAGCGCCATGGTGCCCTTGGTCAGGTGGCCATGCAAGTCTTTCATATCACCCATATGACCACCAACGCCCCCACCCTCGAACAGATCCGCTCCTTCAAGGGCACCTACCCGAAGCAGCTCTTCTACCTCTTCGGCACCGAGATGTGGGAGCGCTTCTGCTTCTACGGCCTGCGGGGCATGCTGGTGGTGTTCATGGTGACGCAGCTGGGGCTGGGCGACAAGGAGGCCAACCTGCAGTACGGGGCGATACAAGCCTTCGTGTACGCCTTCACCTTCCTGGGTGGCGTGTTCGCGGACAAGATCCTGGGCTTCCAGAAATCGCTGGTCTGGGGCGCATTGCTGATGATCGTCGGCGGGTTCACCATCGCCATGGCCCCCACGGAGCTGTTCTACATCGGCATCTGCTTCACCATCATCGGCACGGGCTTCTTCAAGCCGAACATCAGCACCATGGTGGGTCAGCTGTACAACACGGACGACCATCGGCGCGATGCGGGCTTCGGTCTCTTTTACATGGGCATCAACATCGGGGCCTTCCTCGGCGGTCTACTGATGGTCTATGTGGGCAAGGAACACAGCTGGCGCGCTGCTTTTGCCCTGGTGGGTGTGGTGATGATCATCAGCCTCATCAACTTCGCCTTCCGCCGCAAGAGCTTCGGTCCCATCGGCCTCTCACCGCTGAACCCCGACCTGCCGGCTGCCAAGCGCAAGGCCTACGAATGGGGAACCTACATCGGTTCCCTCGCGGTGATCCCCCTGATCCTGCTGATGGTGACCAACACGGCCTACACCGACCTGTTCATGTATATCGTTGGGCCGCTCACCCTGATCTACCTGGCGTGGGAGATGCGCACCTTCGGCAAGGCCGAGAACATGCGTTTGGCCGCGGCGCTGATCTTCATCTTCTTCAGCATCTTCTTCTGGGCCTTCTTCGAACAGAGCGGCGGCAGCCTCAGCCTTTTCGCGCTGAACAACCTGCGCCCCACCCTCTTCGGATTCCCGGTGGACCCCAACAGCGTGAACAACGCGGCGAACTCGCTCTTCGTGATCGCCTTTAGTGCGGTGGTCGGTCTGCTGTGGCTGTGGCTGAGCAAGCGGAAGTTGGAGCCCAACAGCGTGGTGAAGTTCGGCCTGGGCTTCCTGTTCCTGGCAGGTGGCTTCTACATCTTCAAGAGCACGCTGGGGCTTTCCGATGAGAACGGGATCACCAGCACGGAGCTCTTCACCTTCGCCTGGTTCGTGATCACCTTCGGGGAACTGGCCCTGAGCCCGATCGGCCTGTCGCTGATGACCAAATTGAGCCCTGTGCGCATCCAAGGCCTGATGATGGGCATGTGGTTCCTGGCCAGCGCCTATGGGCAATATGCTGCGGGCCTGCTGGGGGCTGGCATGAGCTCGGAGAACCCCGACGCCACCAATTACGAGAAGCTTGAGCTTTATACGGATGGCTATGGCGAACTCGGCCTCTATGCCCTCATCGCCGGGGTGGTGCTCATTGTCATCTCCCCCTTGGTCCGGAAGTTGATGCGTGGCGTGCATTGATCGAACTTTGACCCGACCAGCACGGCACGGTCTTCGCTGTTCACCCCCATATTCAAGTCCCATGCGCACCCTCCTTTTCGCCCTGGCCCTGGCACCTCTGGCACTTTCCGCCCAGACAGCCACGAAGCCCACCACCACCACGGCACCCAAGACCATCAAATGGGTGACCATGGAAGAGGCACAAGCGCTGACCAAGAAGGTCCCGAAACCCTTGTTCGTGGACGTGTACACCAGCTGGTGCGGGCCCTGCAAGATGCTGGACCGCAACACCTTCAGCGACCCGAAGCTGGCGGAGTACGTGAACAAGAACTTCTACGCCGTGAAGTTCAACGCTGAGAGCGGTGACCCGGTGACCTTCAAGGGCCAGAAGCTGGAGAACCCCGACTTCAACCCGGCGAACACCGGCGGCCGGAACGGGACCCACCACCTGACCTACGCCATCGCGAACGTGAACGGGCGGATCGCCTACCCCACGGTGGTTTATTTGGACAGTGACCTGAACGTGCTGGCCCCGGTGCAGGGCTACCTGACGCCCGATCAGATGGAGCCCATCCTGAGCTACTTCGGGGAGGGCCACTACAAGACCCAGGACTACCAGGCCTTCATGGGCACCTTCAAGAGCCGGTGGAAAACCCCCTAGTCCGAGGACCCAAGCTCCCAAGTGCGCCCCCAAAGGCCGTCCGAACACCGGGCGGCCTTTGGTGTTGTTGGTGCGACCTCCGGGCAGTTGTGAACTGATGAAGATCATTCCCATGGAACGTGATGCTGTTCGCTAACTTCGCGCCCACCCCACAGAAGAACCACTCCAATCCAGGCACCAGTGATGAGCGAAAAGGCGCAGATCATCCTCGACGGCAAGACATACGAATTCCCGATCGTGACGGGCAGTGAAGGCGAGAAGGCCATCGACATCGGCAAGTTGCGTGATGTGACGGGGTACATCACGCTGGACTTCGGTTACAAGAACACCGGCGCCACCACCAGCGCCATCACCTTCCTGGACGGTGAGGAGGGCATCCTGCAGTACCGTGGGTATCCCATCGAGCAACTGGCTGAGAAGGCCTCGTTCATCGAGGTGTCCTACCTGTTGTTGTTCGGGGAGTTGCCCACAAAACAGCAGCTGGACGAGTTCGAGGGGAATATCCGCTACCATTCGTTGGTGCATGAGGATATGAAGCGCTTCTTCGAGCATTATCCGGCGAACGCGCACCCGATGGGCATCCTGTCGGCGATGGTGAACTCACTGAGCACCTTCTATCCCAAGAGCCAGAACCCTCACCGTCCGCAGCACGAGGTATTGCGCACCATCTACCGCCTCATCGCGAAGATGCCAACGCTGGCGGCCATCAGCTACAAGAACAACCTGGGCCACCCCAACATGTATCCCAACAACAAGCTGGGCTACGTGGAGAATTTCCTGCACATGATGTTCGCCCTGCCCACGGAGGACTACAAGGTGGACCCGGTGGTGGCGAACGCCCTGAACACGCTCCTGATCCTGCATGCGGACCACGAGCAGAACTGCAGCACCAGCACGGTACGCATCGTGGGAAGCAGCCAGAGCAATCTGTACAGCAGCGTCAGCGCAGGTATCGCTGCGCTGTGGGGCCCCCTGCACGGCGGCGCCAACCAGGAGGTGATCGAAATGCTGGAGACCATCCGCAACGACGGCGGCGACATCCAAAAGTGGGTGGACAAGGCCAAGGACAAGAACGACCCCTTCCGCCTGTTCGGTTTCGGCCACCGCGTGTACAAGAACTTCGACCCGCGCGCCAAGATCATCAAGAAGAGCTGCGACGATGTGCTGCAGAAGCTGGGTGTGAACGACCCCGTGCTGGACATCGCCAAGCAACTGGAGGAGATCGCCCTGAAGGACGACTACTTCATTGAGCGCAAGCTGTACCCCAACGTGGACTTCTACAGCGGCATCATCTACCGCGCCATCGGCATTCCCACGCGCATGTTCACCGTGATGTTCGCCCTGGGCCGCCTGCCCGGCTGGATCGCACAATGGAGGGAAATGGTGGACAACAAGGAGCCCATCGGCCGTCCTCGCCAGATCTATACCGGTGCCACCAAGCGCGACTACATCGCACTGAAGGACCGGAAGTGACCCCATCTGCGGTGATCGCTAATAAAGGGCGGGTCTCGGACCCGTCCTTTCGCGTTCCATGACGTCGGTCATGTGCCTGGCGTGCAGATGTCCGACCTTCGTACACCAACGAAAGATGACCCATGACCACAGCGACCAAGACCACCGGCACAAAGCACATCAGCGACCTGCACTTCGAGCATGAGGTTTGGCTGAACACCCTGCAGTTCTGCAAGGACGAGATCACCATCTTCGAACGTCGGATGGGCGAACTGGCGACAAGGAACACCGATAAGTCCCTGCTGGCTGAACTGGAGCACTTCCAGAACCAGTACATCCGTCAGCGCGAGGTGATCGATGAGCTTCGCCACGATATCAAGCAGCACGAGAACTTCCTGGAAAAGGAATCCGTGGAGCACCCCACGGCCATCGATCACCGCTCCTTCGGTGATCACACCGAACTGCGGAACCAGATGGAGACCTTCGAAAAGCTCTACCATGAACTGAAGAACGAGTTCTACCGCTGGGTGGCGAAGTCCATGTGATCGCAGCGCCTTCACACGAACGAAAGGGTCTCCGATGGGGGCCCTTTCTTTCTTTCCATGACGGCCATCAAGTGACCAGGGTGACCTATGTCAGGACGGACCCGATCCGATGGTTCTAAGTTGGTGGCTGGAGGGATCCGGCCCACGTATCCCTGCATAACATCTTCCTGCTCATGCAACAGATCCTCGTTCCCACCGATTTCAGCACGCCGGCCGGACACGCCGCAGATGCCGCCGTGCAGATCGCCTTGAAACACGGTGCCAGCGTGCACCTGATCCACTCCGTGGATGTGCCGGACACCTGGCAGGATGCCCGGTTCAGCAATGCGGTCCTGGCCACACGCCCGCCCAAACAGCAGTATGACCTATACCCCGAAGTACGCCAACGGGTGGGTGAAGCCCGCCAGCGATTGGAAGAGCTGACCCTTCGGATGGCCCGAAAGAAGGTGAAGGCCACCTATCATGTTGCGGCGAACGTGGCTTGGAAGGATATCGTGCAGGTGGCAAAGGACATGAAAGTGGACCTGATCATCATGGGCACCCATGGTGCGGGTGCACTGAAGGAAGCCACCATGGGCAGCAATGCACAACGCGTGGTGCGCATGGCCGAGGTTCCGGTGCTTACGCTCCATCACGCCCTCCCGGTCCGGATCGCCAACGTGGCGCTGTTCCTGGATCCCATGGAACCATCGATCGACAAAGTGGTGAGCCGGCTGGTGGCGCCCCTTGCGGGACAGCGGGTGCGGTTCCATCTGGTGCGGGTGAACACGCCGGGCGATTTTCTGGATACGGACAGCGCGCTCGAGGCCCTGCACCGGATCGCGAAACGGCTGGAGCCCAGCTGCATGGTGCACACCTGCGATCACTACACAGTGGCCGAGGGAGCAGTGGCCTTCGCACGCCGGGAGGGTGTCGACCTGATCGCCCTGCCCACCCACGGGCGTCAAGGCCTTCGTTCACTGCTCACGGCAAGCGTGGCGGAGACCATTGTGAACCATTCCCCCCTACCAGTGCTGACCCTGCGCTCAGCATGAGCCCGACCCTGATCAGCCATACCAGGTGACAAGTATCACCGTAACGATTGATGGAGGTCATTGACCGAAGATGGAAGCCATTGTTCCTTGCGGTCATTGGATCTCGGAGGCGCGGGCGCCACATTGTTCCCTAAAGACCGGATGAAGACGCGACCTGATATTCGTCAGGCTTCAGGAGTTCGGTGCCGTCTAAGTTCGCCGCTTGATCTGCAGTAGCTCGGAAGAAGTGAAGACCGCGATGCCACAAGGAGCACGCCCCATACGAACCGTGGAAGAGCTGGTCAGCGCATTGCGTGCTGGTCCGGGAACAAAGGGGTATTTGGACATCATGGACCGCGTGGCCATTCCGACCTCGGAGTTCGATCCATACAGTCGCTGGAACCAAAAGCACTACACACGCAATTGCATCGCCCGAACGGATGATTTCGAGTTGCTGCTGATCTGCTATGAACCTGGTCAGCGCACGAGCATCCACGATTATGCCACCCAGGAGGCATGGATCCATCCGATCGTGGGGACCGTGATCGAGGAGCGCTTCGAGCTTGGTCCGGGCGGTCCCTTGCGCAAGGTGAGCTCTGCGAAATTGGACACCAGTTCATTCTCATACCTGCACAATGGACGCAGCATCCACCGCTACCTGAACACCAACAAGCAGCGGTCCATCACATTGAACCTTTACGCCAAGCCATTGAATAAATGGAAGGTTTATGATGAGAGTTCAGGCGAACCACGATCTCAGGAGGTGAACGATCTTTGAGCTGAGCGTCCATTTCGTGGTAAATTTCAACCCATGACGCATTCCCGGTTCAGTGAGGATGAGGTTTCCTCCATCTACGGCATGTTGTTCAGTGCCGCCGCCGAAGGTTTGGTGGTGGTGGACGGGAATGGTCTGATCTGTTTGGCGAATCCCCGTATCGGTGAGCTTTTCGGCTACGATCTCAAGGAACTTTTGGGTCAGCCGATAGAGATCTTGATCCCCGATACGGTCCGGGCACGGCATGTGGACCAACGCAGCGCCTACCAGATGGCTCCCCATCAACGTTCCATGGGACAGGGGCTCGATCTTCAGGGTCAACGCAAGGATGGGAGTACCTTTCCTTTGGAGGTGAGCCTGAATCACTTTCAGGTCGCAGACCAACGGTTCGTCATGGGGCTGGTCAGCGATGTGACGCAACGCCGGTCAGTGGAACTGGAGCTTCAGCGCACGAACGTTGAGCTGGAAGAGCGCGTGGAATCGCGCACTGCGGAACTGAAGCTCGCCGAGAAAAGCGTGCGCGAGGCCTTGGAGGCTGAAAAGGAGCTGAACGCGCTGAAATCACGCTTCGTGAGCATGGCCTCGCACGAGTTCCGCACGCCGCTGAGCACCATCATGAGCTCGGTGGACCTCATCGCGCGCTACAGCGATGGTCCTCAGCGGGACAAGGTGGAGCGGCACGTGTCCAAGATCAGGGGCAAGGTGCGCGAGCTGACCACCATGCTGAACGACTTCCTGTCGCTGGACAAGTTGGAACAGGGTATGGTGCGTTGTACAGCATCCGAAGTGGACGTGGTACACCTCTGCATCGAACTGGTGGAGGAACTGCGCAGCCTCACCAAACCCGGCCAGGAGATCATCTACGACCACGAAGGAACTGAGCGGACCGTGATGCAGGACCGCCAAATGCTGGCCCACGTGCTGAGCAACCTGGTGAGCAATGCCATCAAATACAGTCCGGAGAACAAGCGCATCGAACTCGCGACCTCGGTCGTGAACGGTGTTCTTCAGATCGCCGTGAGCGATGAGGGCATGGGGATCCCATTGGAGGACCAGCAACACCTGTTCGAGCGGTTCTTCCGGGCAAGCAATGCCTTTACCGTCCAAGGCACGGGGTTGGGACTGAATATCGTGCGCAAGTATCTTGACCTGATGGGGGGCACCATTCAATTCACCAGCGAGCCCGGAAAAGGAAGCGTTTTTACTGCTCAACTACCTCAACTACACCACCATGAAGAACATCCTGCTGATCGAGGATGATCAGGATATGCGGGAGAACACCGCAGAGATCCTGGAACTGGCGAACTACCATGTGGTGAAGGCCGAGAACGGTCGCCGCGGTGTGGAACTGGCCCGCAAGGAACCTCCCGACCTGATCCTGTGCGACATCATGATGCCCGAGCTGGACGGCTACGGCGTGCTGCACCTGCTGGCCCGCGACGCGCACACGGCCGAGGTACCCTTCATCTTCCTCAGCGCAAAGGCGGAGCGCAGTGATGTGCGCAAGGGCATGGAACTGGGTGCGGACGACTACCTCACCAAACCCTTCGAGGAGAGTGAACTGCTCAACGCCATTGAAGGCCGCCTGAAGCGGAGCGACCTCTTCCGCAAGGGCTTCGAACAGAGCCTGAGCGGCTTGAACGACTTCCTGGAGAGTGCAAGGGGCGTGGCAGCATTGAACGACATCGCGGCCGACCGGAAACTGCGTCAGGTGGGCAAGAAGGAGATGATCTTCCACGAAGGGGATGAGCTTCGGTCCATCTACTTCATCAACACCGGGAAGGTGCGGAGCTTCAAGATGAACAACGACGGCAAGGAACTGGTCACCGGCCTTTACGGCCCCGGCGAGTTCCTGGGCTACATGAGCGTTCTCGAGGGGGGGCGTGTCGCTGAGGCGGCCGAAGCGATCGAAGCCACGGAACTGGCCATCATCCCCCGGGAGGAGCTGCAGGCACTGCTGTACCGCGACCGGGACGTCAGCATGCGTTTCATCAAGATGCTCACCAAGGAAGTAAAGGAGAAGGAGGAACGGCTGCTCGATCTGGCCTACGCCTCAGTGCGGCAACGGGTGGCCCAGGCCCTGTTGCGCCTCCATGCGCGCTTCGGCGAGGAAAAGACCACCACGCTGGGGGTGCAGATCAGCCGCGAGGACCTCGCCACCATCGTGGGCACGGCCACCGAATCGCTGATCCGGGCGCTGACCGACCTCAAGGATGACAACCTGATCGAAGTACGCGGACGGGAGATCCATCTGCGGAATGTGAAGGGCTTGGAACGCCTTGCGAACGATTGAACCAACACCCATCATCACAGCCTCGGCGCGAAGACGTTAATTTGCGCCCAAATCAGACCGGAACCCATGAAGAAGTACATCGGCCTTGCCCTGTGGATCGCTGCCCTGCTCATCCCCTTCCGTTTCGCCATTCTGGACACCGACCAAATGGTCCTGGAGGACGGCCGGGCCGATAACGTCGTGGGTCTCATCAGTTTCGTGGCCATGTTGACCTCGTTCTTCCTGGGCTATGCGCTGGTGGATTCCGCCAAGAGCACCACCGAAGGACACCACGGCCACTGAGCCGTCACCCATACCCACCAAGCAGCATGGCACACATACTCTTACCTACCGATTTCAGTGCCAATTCCTTGAACGCAGCGCGTTACGCCGTGCAGTTGTTCGGGGTGGAGGGGAACACCTTCACCGTGCTGAACACCTATATGATGCCACGAGGATCGGCCAGCACCATGTGGAGCATTGACGACCTGTTGGCGAAGGAGGCCCAGGAAGGCCTCAATGATTTTACGACGCGGCTCAAGGAGGAATTGGGTAACCTCAAGCCAATGATCAACAACGTGTGCGAGCATGGCGACCTTCCCAACGTGGTGGCGCGTTTCGCGCGCGATGCCGATGCGCCAGATGTGGTGGTGATGGGCACCCAGGGTGCCACCGGACTGAAAGAGGTGCTGCTGGGAAGCAACACGGCCGACGTGATCAAGCGGGGCGACCTGCATGTCCTGGCCGTCCCCGAACAGAACACCTATCGCTCGCCCAAACGCATCGTCCTGGCCGACGATGGAGGCCCGGTGAACAAGGACGTGGTGCGGCTGATGCTCGACATCGCCCGTTGGTCTCAGGCCGAGGTGATGATCGTGCGCGTGGTGAACGAGGAGACCACGGTGGAGGAAGGTGGCAACACCATCTTCGACACCCTGCTGGGGGCCATCCCCCACTCGTTCCACTACACCTCCAGTGAGAACGTGATCAAGGCCCTCCACGAGCTGGCGGACCAGAGCGACGCGGACATGGTGGTGGTGATACACCGTCACCGCGGCCTTTTCGACCAACTCTTTCACCGCAGCACGGCCACCAAGCTGGCCATGCACACGCACATCCCGATGCTGGTGCTGCAACAAGCAGCCGTCTGATGGCCGCCTCATTCCGGGGTGGTGTGCCGCTGTTCTCCTTCAAGGGCATCAAGGTGCTGGTGCATTGGTCCTTCCTTGCCCTGCCCGCGTTCATCGCGTTCAGCGGCTACAGCGATGGCCTTGGACCGCGGGAGATCTTGATGCAGCTGGGTCTGGTGCTCATCGTCTTCGCCTGCGTGGTGCTCCATGAGTTCGGCCACGCGCTCACCGCATTGCATTACGGTGTGCGTACGCGCGATATCACCCTGCTCCCCATCGGCGGTGTGGCCAGCCTGGAACGTATGCCCGAGGATCCCCGGCAGGAGTTCTGGATCACGGCGGCCGGGCCCTTGGTGAACCTGGTGATCGCCGGAGTCGCCTTCGGGCTCATGGCGCTGCTGGGCCTTTCGTGGCTCATCACCGACCTGGACTTCGGAGCGGCCTCCTGGACAGCCCTACTGGGCTTCATCCTCAGCGCGAACCTCATGCTCTTCCTGTTCAACCTCATACCGGCCTTCCCCATGGACGGCGGGCGGATCCTGCGATCGGTACTGAGCATGCGCATGCCGCGGGAACGTGCCACACGTATAGCGGCCGGGCTTGGCCGCATCCTGGCCGTCGGGTTCGTGATCTACGGACTGTATGCCGGCCTCCCGTTCACCGCGCTCATCGGCTTCTTCATCTACATGGCGGCCGGCGCCGAGGCGCGCCAGGTGGTGCAGCAGTCCGCATTGGGTGGCGTAAGCGTGCGGGAGGTGATGCGCACACGGTTCTGGACCATCCCTGCCCCCACACCGGTGCACGAGGCGGTGAACGGTCTGCTGGCCGGTGGCGACCACGTGGCCGTGGTCGTGGACGTGATGGGCTACGTGGGCGTGATCGAGCGCAAGGAACTTTGGACTGCCGTGGGCGAGGGAAAGAAGGACCACACCCTGCGACAGTTCACCCTCCGGATGCCTCCTGCGGTCTCCCCTGATGCCGATGCACAGGCCACGTACAAGCAACTGGTCACCGGAGGACATCCCCTGCTTCCCGTGATGGAACAAGGCGTGCTGGTCGGGATCTTCGAGGCGGACAACCTCAACGAATATATCCGGGTCCGGCAGGCGACCGCGCAAGCGGCGAAGGCCTGAGCGTCAGATCGGCTTCTTCTTGGGCTCGTGCACGGTGAAGACCCGGGAGATGTTGAACCCGAAGTGGATACCTCCGTCACCCCAGTTCTCCGTGGTCTCCGTGATATAGCCCCGCTCGAACATCGGCAGCGAATTGGTCATGTGCAATTGGAACACGTGACCACCGGTCTCGATGTCGAAGCCGAAGGACAGCGAGTTCCGGGTACGCAGGGCGCCCGCAGCTTCCTCCTCTGCAGTGGGCTGTGTGATCTGGCCGGGCAGTACGTAGAAGTATTCGCCGTTCAGCGCGATACGTTTGGTGAGCTTCATGCGGGCAGCACCGCTGATGTGGATGATGTCGTTGGCGTCCTCTGCGGTCTCCACCAGGTTCACATGCACCACGCCGGGGTTCAGCTGCATGGTGAAGGACTCGCTGAACTTGCGGCCCAGGATCATCTGGAACGAATAGGCCATGCGGTGAGAGAAGTAGTAGGCCCGTTCCTCCTCTGGATAAGGCCAGAAATCCGACTGTTTGACCGTGTTGATGGAGGATGCGGCCACCACGGCGAGGGTGAAGGGCATGTCACAGCCGGAATCGCATTGGCGCAGCACCTTGTACTTCACGAAACCGTCCACCGTCTTCTCGAAGCTGCTGCGGCCGATGCCGATCATCAGGCGGTCCGTCACCCCATAATCCAATCCCAGCCGGATGGTCGCACCATCCAGCCCGAAGAACTCGTTCGCACCACCGTTCACCGGCCCGAAGCGGTGCCCGATCTTGAAGTCGAGTACGCCGTGTGCCGTGTTCTCCAGACTGTGTCCATTGATGACCCGCGTGGTCTTGAAGGCCGCGTTGGTGTAAATGGGCCCCTCGTCCTCATCCTCACCGAGCAATTTCAGCAGGTCCTCTTCCTGGGCGAAGGTGGCGGTAGAGGCGATCAGAAGTGAGAGCAGCAAAAGGGAACGTCGCAGCATCGGTCAGCGGTCGGTACGTGGGAAAGGTGTTGGTCAGTTCGGCAGATCACATCTTCGCGTAATCCAGGCGCACCTTCACGGTGATCTCCTGGGCGATGTTCTGGCGCACCACACCGGGGATCTTGATGCCATGGTCCTCGGGCTTCACGGCGAAGTCACTGGAGGCCTTGATGGCACCTGCTGCATCCACCGTCACTGTACCCTGTGCGGTCACGGGCTTGGTCACACCGTGGATGGTCAGGTCACCGGTCACGACGGCATCATAGGTGCCTGCCTTCTTGAGCTGATCGGCGGACACACCGGTGAGCTTCCCCTTGAACTCGGCCTTGGGGAAGGTGTTGCTCTCCATGTAATTCTCGTTGAAGTGCTCCTGCATGAGGGCCTTTTCGAACTCGAAGGCTTTGATCAGCACGGCGAACTGCAATGCACCGGTGGTCACGTCCCACACGCTGGTGACCTTGTGGTTGTTGGCCTCGATGTTCTCCATGGGGGTTGCGGAGAAGAAGGCGATGTGACCGTTGCGGGTCATGTAGCGCTCTTGGGCGGAGGTCGCGAGCGGCAGCAGAGCGGCGGCGATGAGGATGGTCTTCAGGGAGTTCATGGTGTTTTCGTTGTTCGGATCGTGTGATGCACCCTGATCGGGTCCATCGCTCAGGTTCGTTGTTCGCGGGACGGTCGTTCCGCTCCCCATCATTCGTTCATGGCAATGTTCATTCCACAGCGGCGCAGCGCACCAGTACCACATCCATCAAGATCCCGGTGCAGATGCCTTTCACGCTCACTTCCGCTCCAGATCGCCATGTTTCGGGCACGTCGGCTTCCGCGAATTCGCAGGTGACACCGGCCAGCGGATCACCGGTCTCCAGGATCACGGTCACCTTGCCGTCGCCGGAGGGTTCCATGGCCCTGATGGTGCCGCTGACCTGCACGGCCTGTTCGGTGGTCCCCACATAGGTGGCCGTCGCTGCGGCCTCATCAGCGGTGAAAGCCGCCAGCAGGTCGGCCGCGGAAACGGTGGCTGCGGCCTCCATGCTCGCAGCACCTTCCACACCGCGGTTGTATTCCTTGAGGGCGAAAACACCCGCCACCACGGCGACGGTGGCCCCTACGATGATCATGGTCCTGGGTTGCATGGCTTAATTATTTGGGGCACCGGCCTGCAGCCAGATGTCCAGTTTTTGGATCTCACAAGCGGGCAATTTCCCGGAAGCGGGCATGATGGAGGGCGAACCGATGATGGCACGCGCCCGGATCCGCCCATTATCCGCTTGTGCCCTTACTCCGGCATAGGTGGACAGGTCCGGCAACTGGGCACCGCTCACATGGCAGCCCGGTGTGGCGCAGCGCGAGGTGATCAACGGCTGGATGGTACCGGACCAGGTCACCATCGAAGTATCGCAGAAGTTATTGGGGTACAACACCTCTTCGTTGTCGTAGTAGCAGCTGTTCATGCCGAAGAGCACGGTTGCGGCAAAGGCAAGGAGCAGTGTCGTTCGCATCCGGGGTCAGTTGTTGGGTGCGCCCGCCTCGATCCACAGCATGAACTGGCGGATGTTGCAATCGGGCAGCTTGTTGGCCGCACCTCCGGGAGGCATGGCAATGGCGGTTCCCTGGTGCCGGATCGCATCGGGCAGGCGATCATCGGCGACCACCGCGTTCACCCCCGCCCACGTGGAAAGGTCGATGGTTCCCTGCGGCGTGGGACCGCTGTGACAACCCTGGCAGCGTTGCTGGATCAACGGTCGGATGGTCCCGCTGTAGGTCACGTTAAGCGTATCGCAGGAAAGGCTGGAGCAACTGTTGTTCGGCGCACCCGCGTTGATCCAACTGTTGATGATGTTGATCTGCTCTGCCGTCAGGGGGTTCTGTGGAGGGCGTGGCATGATGTTATCCGGATCACTGTCCGTGATGGCCTCCATCAGGTCGCCGTCCTGCACGATACCACTGTTCATCAGGCTGTTGTAGTCCGTGATCTGGATCCAATCGTTGTCGTCCGTGGCGGTGTTATGGCAACCCGGAACAGCGCAATTGCTGATCAGGATGGGCAGCACCTGCTGCTGGAAGTAGATCGTATTGGGATCGCACGGAGTGTCACCACCACCGCCGCCACCATTTCCACCGCCGCCCAGGTCGATGGGGCCTTCCGGTGGTTCGTGACGGCAACCCAGGGCGGTCAAGGAGATCATGGTCAACAGCACGATGACCCTGCTGGTGGCTGATCGGAAGAGGTGCATGGTGGTCATGTGTTCAGCGGTTCCATGTCAGGCAGGCCCCAAGCGTTGCTTGACCGTACAAAAGTACCCGGATGACGAGGGCGCTCCACGATCAATCGGACGAAGCGGGATGTTCGGGGGATGAAACGGACTTAGCACCTGCAGGGGACCTCCGCGACCGTTCCGATCGCCACTCCAACACTCTGAACGCAAGGATGATGGCGTCCAACGAATTGTGGTAACGCGGCGAACGGTTCAAGCGAAGCAAGCACCCGGGGATAGCGCCAGGAGCTGCGGAGAGCAGGACCTCTAGATCCACTGGATCGAGCTGTCGCAACAGGTCGTCCGGTCCGGATGGGATGAACATGGTGTTGTTCTCGGTTTGAACACCGAAATTGATCCCGAGAAACACCCGGTACATGGACCGATGCGACGGAACGGGCAGTCGGTCGGACAGAACGGGAAGGAAGCCTACCGGCCGGACAGCCAGCGCTTGAACTCGGCGCTGCGTTCGCTGCTGACGATGGCATCCTCGCCATAGGGCGGCTCCAGGATCACTTTCACCCGGCTCTTGCTGTACGCCAACAGCTCCTTGATGCTGTGAAGATGCACGATCAGTTGGCGATTGAGACGTATGAAGCGCTCGGGGTCCAGCTGGGCCTCCAGTTTATCCAGGCTTTCCTCGAGCGGCAGGTCGCGTCCCTCGCGGGTGCGAAGAAAGGTGTTCTTCATCAGCGAATGGAAATAGGCGATCTGCTCAGGCTCCACTACCTTGAAATGTTCGCCATATCGAATGAGGAAGCGTTTGATGGGGGTGGATCCGACCTTGGGAGCCGCTGCCCGGTCCAACGTGGAGAGATCGCGCACCATCAGGGTCCTGCGGGCTCGCTCCACGGCCTGCGCAAGGTCCTCCCTGCGGATCGGTTTCAGCAGGTAGTCCAGGGCGTTCACCCGGAATGCGTTCAACGCATATTCGTCATAGGCCGTTGTGAAGACCACGGGAAAGGGAACATCCACCTGCTTGAAGATCTCGAAACTGTCCCCATCGGCGAGCTGCACGTCCATGAACACCAGATCGGCCTGGCCCCGGTCCTTGAACCATCGCACACTGTCCTCCACGGTAGGCAGCTCGGCCACCACGTTCATGGTCGGGTCGATGGCCATGAGCAGTTTACGCATGCGCTGGGCGGCAGCGGCTTCGTCCTCGATGATCAGGATGTTCATGGTGCAGGTGGGATCAAGGGAATGCGGGCGACAAAGGAAACATCGGTCCGTTCGATCACCACGGGTTTCGGAGCGAACACGGCGTAGCGCTTCTGGATGCTCTCCAGACCGAAGCCAGTGGAACGCGGTGGAGAGACCTTGGCACGCAAGGCGTTCCGCACCACCAGCTGACCTGTTTCCGTGGTGACCTGGATGACCAACGGTGCCGATGGTGTGGCGGTATTGTGCTTGATCGCATTCTCCACCAGAAGCTGCAGCGTCAGTGGCACCACACGGTGCAGGCCCAGGTCACGGGGCACATCCACCACCAGCGAGATGGCGGGACCGAAGCGACGTTGCTCCAGTCCGAAATAGGTCTGCAAAAGCTCCAGTTCCTCGCTGAGCGTGATCAGGTCACGATCGCGGACCTGCAGGATGTTGCGGAAGAAAGTGCTGAGCTGGTCCACATGCTCCACGGCACGTTCCGGTTCGGTCTCGATCAGTTCCACCAAGGTGTTGAAACTGTTGAACAGGAAGTGAGGATCCACCTGGCTGCGCAGCGCCTCCAGCTGAAACCGGACCTGTTCCTGCTCCATCCGTTGGCGGTAGCGGAGCCTGCGATCTCGGGCAGCGACCAACAGCACGATGACGGAGAGGACCAGTGCCACCATGCCCGCAATGATCCATGGACGTCGCCACCACGGCGGGTTCACCTCGATGCGGAACGAACGCCAGTCTGCGGATTGCTCGCCTTCCAGCAGGAATGCACGCACTTGGAAGGTATAGTCCCCGGGAGGGAGCATGGCAAAGCTCACCTCGTGTTCGCGGGTGCGCACGGGGCGCTCGCTAAGTCCCAAAAGTCGATACTCGAACTGCACTGCGGACGGGTCTGCGTAGAACGGGGCCATGAACCTCACCGTGAGGGTGCTCTGGTCATGTTCCGTGGTGAAGGCGCTGTCCGGCAGGAACAGTGTATTCCCCAGGCGGACATCCACCAGTTCGGCCTTCGGCGATCCTTGGAACAATTGGGGGTCGGGCAGGATCCGCACAAGTCCCTTGTTGCAGGCGACCCACAATGCACCCGTGGGATCGATGGTCACGGCGTTGAGCTCCCCCTGAACGTCCTGCAGTCCCAAGGTGGGTGTCATGTCGGTCCAGCTCTCAGTAGCGGGATCCAAGGCCAGGGCCCCCATGCTGCCCAGGATCAGCAAGTGGTCCAGAAAGGGCACCAGCGCAAAGGGTTCTCCTTCGAACGGAACATCACCTGGTCCGCTGCATTTCCAATCGTTGCCCACCAGCTGACATGAACCGGTCCCTGGGCCCACTGCCCAGAGCTCACCATCCTTCAGCTCGGCCAGGCTGTAGAACGTCTGTGGTCCTGTGGCGGACAGCTCGGCCACCTGTCCAACCTTCAAGCGCACCACACCATGTCCATCCGCAGCACCGAGCACGCTGCCATCCGGTCGCGGAAGCACTTGGTAAACGAATCCCGGGCCCAAGGAAGGATGAGCCACTGGGCCGGCAGGCCGGTATTCGGCAATTCCTGAAAGCGTGCCGAGCCAAAGGGTGCTGCCCTGTACGCGGACCGAAAGGATGTTCGGGTCGATGGGGGCACTGATCCGTTCCACATCCCCGTTGGGGCGCACCTGTAGGAGCCCGCCCCCAAAGGAGCCGGCCCACATGGAACCATCTGGCGCTGCACTGAGCGATACGATCGGAGTGCTGGCAGGCAAGGTCACCGGCACCCGCGTCGCGCGGGCCGCATCGGTGAATGCATTGGGATGATGGAACAGACCAGCAGGCGTTGCGAACCAGATACGTCCCAAATGATCACTGGCCAAGGCGGTGATCCCACGCAGGTCGAACCCTTCGTGGTCCGGGACATGCAACACGCGGGGATCACTGCGGAACAATCGATCGGAACCATCGCACCACCAGATCACCCCATCACGGTCCTCCAGCAGATCATGGACCCTGCCCTCGCCCGACCCTTCTCCAGAGGACATCGTGTACCGGCCGCCCCCGGGTCTGTCGACCACTTCCGGCCCACTGTTCTCCGTTCCCAGCCAGATGCGTTGCTCACCGGCCAGGATGTTGACCACAGGACCTGCGCTCGGGTCGACCGAAATACGGTTCGAGATACCATCATGGGTCACATCCCATCCAAAAGCCCCGGCACGATCGGTGCCCGCCCACACCTCCCCATCCGGCGATATGGCAACGGTGAGTACAAGGTTGTCCGGTGCTCCAGCCTGCTGGTCCATGACCTTCAGGACCTTATCGTTCCTGCAAAGCGCAAGTCCCTGGTCCGTGGCGGCCACATAGCGGCCATCCTGGAGAATGGCCAGGTCGTTCACGTGGTCGTCGGGCAGGCCGTCGGCAGCAACCAGGCGGGTCCAACCATGGGCACCGGACCGCATCACCCCGCCGCCATAGGTGGCCAGATGGATAATGCCGTCCGCACCCACCTCCATGGCGCGCACAGGTGTGCGCAACAGGCTCGTATCGCTGTAGAGTGTGTCACAACCAAGGGCATCACAGCGCACCAGCACCCCGGAGGAAAGGGCGGCGAGCACATCGCCTCCCCGGCGGGCCAGTGCGTCGACCCGGGTAGGGGCTGTGCGGAGCATCACGTCCACCCGATCGCCATCCGTGCGCAGCAGTCCGCGGTCGGAGCCCACCCAGATGGCCCCCTGCAGGTCCTGTTCCATGCAGGTGATCGATGGGCGGACCTGGCCCATGCGCACATCGATTGTACGTGTATACGGGAACTGCGCGAGCACCGGTTGGGAGATCACAAGCACAAAGAGCAGGACCGCAGCACGCATCATGGCGCTGCAGGCGTCTTGAACAACAGGTCGAGCTTCACCTGCACCACGGAGGCGATCTTCTGCTGCACCACCTTCGGGATCCGGATGTCGTGATCGCTCAACAGCACATCGAAGGATGAGGTCACCCGAACACCCTCAGCGGTCACCACCAGCGTGCAGGGGATGATCCGTTCGCGGACCACACCGTGGATGTTCAGCTCACCCTTTGCACGCACGGCATACTGGCCGGGCACGGACAGATCGATGGTTTCGATGATGCGTCCTGCGAACGTGGCTTTGGGCCTGTCGTTCGTCTGCATGTAGTTTTCATTGAAATGCTCCCGCTGCAGCGGTGAATTGAATCCACTGAACTCGCCGACGGGGATCTGTATGGCGAAGCTGCGCGTGGCAGGCTCCAAAAGACCTGTTGCAGCCGCGTTCCGCGCAACGATGCGCTCCAAGGGGGCATCGCTTACAAAGGAAACCTCCGACCTCACCACCTTGAGCCTCGTTTGTGCGAATGACTGCACTCCAAAGGAGAAGGACAGGAGGAGGAGAATGAAACGCATGACCACGCGAACCACCGATCGCGTGCCGAAAGTAAAGCCCGCGGTCAACGTGCCACAACAAATCGGTCCGTGGTTCGGGCCCCGTTGCGATGGATCAGTTCAACGAAATAGCTACCAACGGACAATGTGCTCACGTCGACCGCCAGCGTGCCGGTCCACATACCGAGGTTCCGTACTTCACGCCCTTCAAGATCAAGGATACGTCCGCCGACCAGGGCCTCGTTCACACTGATATGGAGGCGCTGATCCACTGGAACAGGAAACAATGCGTATCCGGCATCCATGGGAGCTGTGACCTGCGTGGAGATGCAATCCACCTGTGCTTGCACGCGTGTGCTCATGGCCGCACTGTCCCGGAAGGCATCAAAAGCGCCAGGCACTCCTTTCAGGTGATGGTCCAGCCACAGCCCGGCGAAATCGTTGACCACATCGTGCTGGTCAGTTCGCGAAATGGTGAGGTCAGGCCCACAGGTCAGCTCGCCGAAGGAGCAATTGAAATTGTCGTTGGCGAAATAGCAATGCCCTCCACCGAGGATGTTCACAAAGGCCTTGCAGTTCGCTGCCGTGGCGGCGTACATCGGTCCCTGGTGATCGGGGATGGGCGTTACACAATCCTCGCTGGCTGCGAAGACCAGGGTTGGGACGGTAACGCTGCCCGCGGCGGCGGTGGACGATGGATCGGTCTCGGCCGGTGCCAGGTTCACCAAGGCCTGGATGTTCTCGTTGCCTCCGGCGCCCAGGAAACTCGCCCCACCACCCATACTGTGTCCCATCAGGGCTGTAGCGGGTGCTACCCGACCTTCGAAAGGCGAGCCGGTCTCCGTGTTCGCGTTTTGCAGGGCGGTGGCCAGAAAGGCCAGGTCGGCACCGAAGTTCGCATGGTTCGGAGCGAACCCGCCCTCGGTGGTCGGGAGGGCAACGATGTATCCCTTGGGAACGAAATACTGCCAGATGTTGCCGTAGGCATTGGGCGTCATCACGAAACCGTGGCCGAACACCAGCACGGGGAAGAACCCATCGGCCACAGGAACATCGGTCCCACTGGTGGCCGCCGGATAGTAGAGGTTGGTGGCGACGTTCCGATCCCGGACCGCATCATAGAAGGTGATGCTTCGGTTGCCGATGGCAAAGGGCTGGGCAAAAAGTCCCAAGGCTGGAAGGGAAGCCGCGAGGAGCAGGAGGATGCGCATGTGGAGCAAGTTAGCGAGAGAACAAGGGACATTGACAACGGTTCAGCCAAGGGCGTCCGCTATATTTGGCGCCCCGAACCGGAGAGGTGCCAGAGTGGTCGATCGGGTCTGTCTCGAAAACAGATGTGCCCGCAAGGGTACCGGGGGTTCGAATCCCTCCCTCTCCGCCAAGGAAGGCCCAGCCACGAAGTGGCCGGGCTTTTTCGTTCCCTGACCGAGCCAAGCTTGCTTGGGTGAGGGAAGGGAGCGAAAAAGACCACGAGCACGAAGTGATCGCAGGACTTTCCTTGAAGCCTCCCCCTCAACGGGAAAGCGCGCCTCGCGCAATCCCTCCCTCTCCGCCAAGGAAGTACCGCGCCGTGATTACGCTGGATCAGTTCTCGGGCCAAGGACCGACCAGGTCGTCTAGTGCCACATCAACCAGAACGTGATGATGCCACCGAAGTAGCCCAAGGCAGCGGGGAAGGCCATACGCCGCACGTACCAGAGAAAGTCGATGCCCAGGATGCCCATGGCGGCCACACCGGCGGCCGAACCGATGATCAGGATACTGCCTCCCGTTCCTGCGCAAAAGGCCAGGAGCTCCCAGAACGGGTGATCGACCGGGAACTGCGTCATGGGATACATGCCCATCGCGGCGGCCACGAGGGGAACGTTGTCCACCACGGAGCTCAGCACACCGATCACCGTGTTCACAGCATACATGCTACCGAGCTTTTCATCCAGCACGTGAGCGGCATCAGTGAGGTGACCGGCCACCTGGAGCCCGGCCACGGCCGTGAGGATCCCGAGGAAGAAGAGCACACTGGGCACGTCGATCCTGCGCAGCACGGAGGTCACCATCAAGTGCCCCTTGTCGGTCTCGATGGTGTTCTTGTGCATGAGCTCGGTCACGATCCACATGATACCCAGGCCGAGCAGGATCCCCATATACGGGGGCAGGTGCGTGTAGGTCTTGAACAGGGGAACACCGAGGAGGGCGATCAATCCCATGACCAGTACCAACTGCTGCTGGCCTGCAGAAACAGGCTTGTGCCCGACGTTCTCGTCGGCCGTGATCTCGGGGCGCTGGATGGTCCCTTTAAAGGTGAACGTGAACCAGATCAGGGGCAGGACCAAACACACCAGGCTGGGGAGGATGAGCTTGGCCACGATGTTCCCGGCCGTGACCTGTCCGCCGATCCAGAGCATGATGGTGGTCACGTCACCAATGGGACTCCAGGCGCCACCAGCGTTGGCGGCGATGATCACCATGCCCGCGAAGGTCCACAGGTCGTTCTTGTCGCGGATCAACTTGCGCAGCAGCGCACACACCACAATGGCCGTGGTCATGTTATCCAGGGCCGCACTGAGGAAGAAGGTGATGATGCTGAGCACCCACATCAGCGACACCTTGTTCGTCCCCTTGATCCGATCCGTGATCACACGGAAGCCTTCGTGGGCATCGATCAATTCCACGATCGTCATGGCTCCCATCAGGAAGAAGAGGATGCTGGCGATGTCGCCCAGGTGCTCCAATAGATGAGCTGTGATGGCCGTATGGCCGCCATGGTCGCCACCAGGGAACAGTTCATGCTGGCCGACCATGATCATCACCCAGATCAACACGCCTGTGACCAGGGCTGAAGCGGCCTTGTTGATGTGGAGCGGATGCTCCAAGGCAATGGCGAGATACCCGATCACAAAGATCAAGGCAATGAGCGTGTACATGGAAGGGGTTGGGGTTTGGTGGACCAAATGTCCACCCGGTCAGACGCTCGCCGACGCCACCAGCCGGGAATAGTTACGAACCGGTGTTGGTACGCACCAGCGCCCCGCTCAATGCCACATCAACCAGAACGTGATGATGCCACCGAAGTAGCCCAGCGCGGCCGGGAAGGTCATCTTCTTCACGTACCACACGAAGTCGATATGAAGGATCCCCATGGCCGCCACCCCGGCCGCAGAGCCGATGATGAGCAAGCTGCCACCGGTGCCGGCACAGAGCGCCAGAAGCTCCCAGAACAGGTGATCGACCGGGAACTGGCTCATGGGGTACATGCCCATGGCCGCCGCCACCAGCGGCACGTTGTCCACGATGGAGGACAGCACCCCGATCGCACCATTGATCAGGAAGATGTTGCCCAAGGTCTTATCGAGGGTCTGGGCCATCAGCGTGAGGTGACCGGCCACTTGCAGGCCAGCAACGGCCACCAGGATGCCCAGGAAGAACAGCACACTGGGCAGGTCGATCCGGCGCAGCACGGCGGTCACCATCAGATCACCTCGCTGATCGACGCCATGCTTCATGTGGATCACCTCGGTCACGATCCACAGCACGCCCAGACCGAGCATCACCCCCATGAAGGGAGGCAGATGTGTCACAGCCTTGAAGATCGGCACAAAGAGCAGGGCCCCCACCCCTAGAATGAACACGAGGTTGCGCTCACCAGGCGTAACGCTGCCTCCATGGTGCCCGGAAGGCTTCACCGTATCGGGGCGTTCCACGTTACCCTTCATGGTGAAAGAGAACCAGATGAGCGGCAGTATCATGGCCACCAGGCTGGGCGCGATGAGCTTCACGATGATGTTGACCGTGGTGACCTGACCGCCCACCCACAGCATGATGGTGGTGACATCGCCGATGGGGCTCCATGCACCACCCGCATTGGCGGAGATGACCACCACGCCGGCGAACATCCAAAGGGTCTCCTTGTCCTTGATGAGTTTGCGAAGCAAGGCGCACATGACGATGGCCGTGGTGAGGTTGTCCAACGCAGCGCTCAGAAAGAAGGTGATCAGTCCCACCACCCAGAGCAGAGAGGTCTTCTTCGTAGAGGAAATGCGGTCGGTGATGACGCGAAAGCCCTCGTGCACATCAATGAGCTCCACGATCGTCATGGCCCCCATGAGGAAAAAGAGGATACTGGCGATATCGCCCAAGTGCTCGAGAAGGTGGTGGATGAGCCCTTCATACCCGTGGGCATCCGCTTCCGGGAAGATGCTGTCCCGTCCCAACATCAGGATGGTCCAGACCACCGCACCGGTCAGGATCGCCGATGCGGCTTTGTTCACTCGCAAGGGGTGTTCGAGGGCGATGGCCAGGTAGCCCAGGACGAAAACAACGGCCATAAGGATGAACATGCGGGGCGATCTTTTCTGAAAACGGCGCAAGGATACGTGATCCGGGCGCTGATTGTTCCGGTAACGTGCAAGGCCGCACCCTTTCGGACGCGGCCTTGCACGTTGTTGGCGCTGGGCGATCAGGCCTTCTTCACCGGACAGGTGCTGATCCCCACCATGCTGTAAAGCGGACAGGTGCCCATCAGTGAGGTGAGCAGGAATACTCCGCCCAATACCAGCAGGATGATGCCCAGGGTCCCGGAGACCGTTCCAGTGAAATACAATACCGCGAAGACGATCGCCAGGGCGATGCGGATCACTTTGTCGATGGTGCCTACGTTGGTTTTCATGTGATGAAGGATGTCAGGTTGATGAGGAACGTTCAATGATCAATGCGATCAGGGTGGCGAAACCGATGCACAGTGTACAGACCAGTGCAAGCCTCAACCACTTGGGCGCCTTGTTCATGGGCCAAATGTGGTGATGACCTTGCCTGTGACGTGGTGACCGCGGTCACCGCCTCACCCGGATGCCTTCGGCGCTCACCTCGATGCGGCCTTCCCGCTCCAGTTTCTTCAGGGTCCGGGTGATCACTTCCCGCGCCGAACCGAGCTCCTGGGCCAGCTTGGAATGGCGGACATCGACCCACGCCGCCCCGTTCACCTCGCTCATGCGCTGCAGGTGCTCCAGTAGGCGGGAAGGCAGATCGCCAAAGGCCACCTGCTCCACGGTATGCAGCATATCCGTGTACCGTTCGTTGTACAGGCGGAACATCAGTTCAGAGAAGGAAGCGTGATCTCGCAGCCAGCCCCGGACCTCGCTCTCCGGCACCAACAGCAGTCGTGTGCTGCGTTCTGCGATGGCGTTGATGCGGCTCGGAGCATGGCCAAGCAGGGCCGAGAAGCTCATCACACAGCTTTCCGCCGGTTGGATGTAGTAGAGCAGCAATTCCTTCTCCTCGTGCCCGATGTACACACGCACCAAGCCTATGAGGACCACGGGCAGTTCCTTGACATAGCCCCCCTCCCGAAGCAGCTCGGTCCCGCCGGGCACCTCCACCACCCGTCCCTTGGCCAGCATGGCCTCGATCAGTTCACCATCCAGGCTGCCGAGGGCCCTTCGGACCAACACATCATCCTCCATGGTCCGAAGGTAATCGGCGTGGGCTGCCTAAACTTGACGCGCCATGGCCATGCAACGCAACATCCGACTACAGGCATTGGTGCTCTGCGCCGGCTTGGTGCTGATGGCCGTGAAGTTCCTGGCTTGGCGCCTCACGCACAGCAACACCATCCTGAGCGATGCGCTGGAGAGCATCGTGAACGTGGTGGCCGGTGCCTTTGCGCTCTATAGCCTGATCCTCGCGGCCAAACCGCGGGACCGCGAGCACCCCTATGGCCATGGCAAGGTGGAGTTCATCAGTGCGGGGATCGAAGGCGGGTTGGTGGTCCTGGCCGGCGGGGCGATCATCTGGCGGGCGGTCCAGGCGCTCTTATCCGACCAGCAGTTGCACGACCTGGATACCGGCATCCTGCTCACCGGTGGCGCCGGTGCCCTGAACCTGGTCATGGGCCTCACCCTGAGAAGCCGTGGCAAAAAGGCCCGTTCCATCACCATGGAGGCCAGTGGCGCCCATCTGCTCAGCGATGCCTGGAGCACCGTGGCCATGGTCATCGGCCTGTTGCTGATCAGGATCACCGGCCTGCTGTGGCTGGATCAGCTGTTCGCCATCGCCTTCGCCGTGTACATCATCATCACCGGCCTGCGCATTTTCCGTCGGTCGGTGGCGGGCATCATGGACGAGGCCGACCTTGAACTGGCTGCGACGGTCATCGCCATGCTGGAAGAGAACCGGCGCGAGCAATGGGTGGACGTCCACAACTTCCGCATGATCAAGTACGGATCGGTGCTGCACATCGATTGCCATGTGACCCTGCCTTGGTACTATTCATTGGAGCAGGCGCACCACGAGATCACGGCCATCGAGGAGCTGGTCAATGTGCGTCACGACCAGGACGTGGAGCTCTTCATTCACATGGACCCCTGCATCCCTCGCTCCTGCTCCATCTGCCAACTGGCCGAGTGCCCGGTGCGTAAAGCCCCCTTCAAGGACCGCATCACCTGGACACTGGACAGCGTGCTGGGCAACGCGAAACATGGAAGTCCCATGTGAGCGTGTGCCCCAAGGGTGACGATCGTCACGGGGATCGCCTGTATCAGGCCGGACCTTTGTCCCCTCAACACAGACAAGATGATGGAGAACAACCAAATGCCCCGCATCGGGGACAATGCACCCGACTTCGAGGCCACCACCACACATGGCCCCTTGAAGTTCAGCGACTATGCCAAGGACCATTGGGTGATCCTGTTCAGTCACCCGGCCGACTTCACCCCGGTGTGCACCACGGAGCTTTCTGAGTTCGCCAAGGAAGGCGCTTGGTTCGCTGCGCGGAAGACCAAGCTGATGGGCGAGAGCATCGACAGCATCCACAGCCACATCGCCTGGGTGCAGAACGTCCGCGAGAAGACCGGCGTGTACCTCGACTTCCCCATCATCGCCGATATCGACATGAAAGTGGCGAAGCTCTACGGCATGTTGCACGAGAACACCAGCGCCACGGCTGCTGTGCGCGCGGTCTTCTTCATCGACCCGAAGGGCATCATCCGCCTGATCATGTACTACCCGCTGAACGTGGGGCGAAACATGGACGAGATCAAGCGGGTGCTGGAAGCTATGCAGACGGCCGATGCCAACGGCTGTGCGCTGCCCGTGAACTGGAAGAAGGGCGACAGTGTGATCGTCCCCGCACCCAAGACCCTGAAGGAACTGGATGCACGCCTGGCTGACACGGCCTTGGAGCAGGTGGATTTCTACCTCGCCAAAAAGCAACTGGCCTGAGCAGGCAAGCTTTCATCGGAACGAAAGGGCCATCCCGACCTGGGGTGGCCTTTTCATTTCCGCTCAGCACCGAACGGCTTTGCCTTGTGAACTTCGGCCGGTCGACGGGCACCTGACCGCCACCTCTGTTCATGTAAAAAGCCCCTTTCGGGGCTTCCTACCGGGTGGTAGACCGGGCTTGAACCGGCGACCTCCGGAATCACAATCCGGCGCTCTAACCAACTGAGCTACAACCACCATTTCCGTTCACCGGGGCGAACGGGGTTGCAAATATAGAATGCACCGGCGAACAATTCTTTTTCATGGGTGGCGTTCGACGCCAAGGAGCGGGAACCCAGGGCCCAGGCTGTGGAGATGACCGGTCAGGATGGCCTATCCGCAGCGCTCAAGGCCCGCGCAGAAGGCGGTCCGTTACTTTGCGACTCGCGATGCACGTGCTCTTCCTCCCGAAATGGTACCCCGGCCGTCATGACCCGCAGCTGGGCGACTTCCTGCGGAAACAAGCGATGGGCGTGGCCTGTGTGGCCAAGGTGAGCGTACTCTACATCTGCAGTACCAAGGGGGCGCAGGCCTTGGACCTGGACGAGGTGCACCAAGAGAAGGGCCTTTGGGAACTACGTTGCTACTACCCGGCCAGTGAACATCCCTTCAAGCCTTTGCGTGTGGCGATCAATGCCATGCGGCATGCCCGGCGGGCGCACCGTGGATGGCGCAGGCTCAGGGCCGAACGGGGCACACCCGACCTCGTGCATGTGCACATCCTGAACCGTCCAGCTTTGCTGGGACTCTGGTTGAAATGGCGGTACGGCATCCCCTACCTGGTCAGTGAGCAGAGCAGTGAGTACATGGATGGCACCTTTTCCCGGAAGAACGGGGCATCCCGCTGGATCAGTCGATGGCTCATCGCGAGATCGGCCGGGATGACCGCCGTGTCCGCGCATCTGGGAGAAAAACTGAAGGCCCTCGGGCTGGTCCAGCACTTCGATGTGGTGCCCAATGTGATCCCCGGCACTGACCGTCCGCTACCGCCAAAGGGCACCGCCGGCCACTTCCTGGTGGTGGCTGATCTGGTGGACCGAACGAAGAACGTGAGCGGGGTGCTGCGCGCACTGGCCATCCTGCGCGATGAACATCCCACAGCACGCCTGAGCATCATCGGTGATGGTCCGGACCGTGCCCCATTGGAGCAGCTCTGTTCCGGCCTGGACCTCACCGCACACGTTGAATTCCTTGGCAGACTGGCCAACTCCGAGGTCCTCGACCATATGGCCCGCGCCGGTGCGGTGATCATCAACAGCAACGTGGAGACCTTCAGCGTGGTGACCGGTGAGGCCCTGGCCCAAGGGAAACCGGTGATCGCCACCCGCTGCGGTGGGCCGGTGGCCTTTGTCAATGCATCCAACGGCTTGCTGATCCCCGTAGGCGATGATCAGGCATTGGCCAACGCGATGGACCAACTGATCCGGTCCTGGGCCGACTTTGAACCTGCGACCATCCGGGCTGGCGTGCACGACCGTTTCAGTCCCCATGCCGTGGGCAGTGCTTTCCTGAAGATCTATAACCGTGTGATCCATGACCACAGGTAGCCCCTTGCGCATCGGCATTGTGGCCTCGGGCACCGTGGTCCCGGCCTGGCAGGCCGAGCTCCTGAGCTACTTGATGCATGGTGCGGAGATCCACCTCGCCGTGTTCGTCGCCACCGGCGTGCCTGTACCTCTGCCCTCGGCTCCTTGGCCGGGTTCTCTGGTGATCGACCGCCATTTTCGCAAGGCAACGTACGCCCACCTGAACCCCACGGATATCGCACCCTTCCTGGTGGGGACCGTGCTGGTGCTGGATGCTGATGAACGCGAACAGGACCGCGCCCTCCGCCAGGCCGACCTGGATGTGCTGCTGCTGTTGGATGGAACTGCGGTACGTCATCGGACCGGGGTCGCAGCACAGGGGACCTGGTGGTTCCGTCACCCCTCGGCTCCGCAGTGGACAGGCCTGCCGGCGGGCCTAGTGGAGCGGATCTTGGGGCTTCCGCTCAGTCATGTGCAACTGGTACGCAGCGGAAGTGCGAACAATGGGACAGAGGTGGAGGTCCTCCGGGAGTGCACGTTCCACAGCCAGGACAACGATCCAGAGCGCAAGGTCGATGCCATCTACTCCAGTGTTGCGTCATGGCCTGCCCAACTGTTCCATCGCCACGGGGCAGTACCTCCGGCGTTGAGCGATGAGCAACAGGGATCCATCGCCATGGAACTGCCCGGCCCCGGTATCTGGGAAACGCTTACGGCCTTGTTCCGGGATCTCGGACAGCCTTCGGCCAAGGCTTCCGGTCAGGACGAATGGAACATCGGCGTTCTTCCCCAAGGGGCGGACAATCTTCTGGAGGACCGGCCCAGCCTGAACGTACGTTGGTTGCCGGCACCTAACACCGGAAGCCACCGGTCGGAGCCCTTCGGTTACATCGACCGATCGGGTGATCTCAATGTCATCTACCGCAAGGACGTTCCCAACGGACCTTCGCGTTTCGCACGGGTTCGCCCCAAGGCCGACAACATCCTGAAACGATCACGGGAGTTCCTCCAACTGGGCTCCTCGCTGAGCTACCCCTATGTGGTGGAGCATGAAGGCGAGGTCTATGTGGTGGTCTCAAGAACGGAGGATCGGGTCACCGAACTGCACCGTTTGGAGGATACCAACACAAGCCTGACCCCGGACCGCATCCTGCTCCACGAGGCACTGGAGGCACCCACCCTGTACAGGCATGATGGCCGGTGGTGGTTGATGGGAAGCAAAGCGCCACTGGGGTCTGAAAGCTTGCACCTCTACTCATCCGATCGCTTGGGCGGACCCTACCTGCCCCACCCCATGAACCCGGTGCGGACGGATGCACGGGGCGCGCGACCGGCCGGTACACCCTTCGTGCATAACGGAGTGTTGTGGCGACCCGGACTGGACTGCACGGATGCGGCCCATCCGCGGGTGGTCCTGCACGAAGTGCTTCAGCTTGATGGGAAGGACTTCATGGAGCGCCCGCGCAAGGTGATCGGACCGTTCAAGGGCAGCGTTTACCCGGAGGGGATCCGGACCATCTGTTCCATGGGCGAGATCACCTTGGTGGATGGACTCCGGACCTTGTCGTCCGATCAGCTGGCCGCCTCGGACCGCCGGAAACGCGAACGCCGAAAGGAACGATCCCGCAAGTGATGATCAGCTCCATTGTCGGTACGGTCGGAACACGGGTCGCCGTGACCCTGCTCAACCTGGGCGTGGTCATGGCGGCGGGCCATGCCTTGGGCGCTGCGGGCGTGGGCACCATCAGCCTGATCGTGCTGGGGGCCGCCTTCATCCTGCTCGTGAACAACGTGGTGGGCGGAGGTGGGCTGGTCTACCTCACACCCCGCCACGGCCCGGGTCCGCTGCGGTGGCTGGCCTACGGCTGGACCCTGATCACCGGTCTCCTGGCCTGGTGGGCCTTGCAGTTCCTGCCCCTGGTGCCTGCTGAATGGGTCCTTCCGGTGGTGATCATCGCCGTGCTGCAAGGCTTCTGCACCACCCATCTGGGCATCATCCTGGGCCAGCAACGCATCGGGCTTCACAACGGGCTGCTGGTGATGCAAAGCCTGCTGCTGGCGGGTGTCTTCATCCTCCTCCTGCGTCGTGGGGATGCCACGGTGCATGATTACGTGCAGGCGGCGACCCTGGCCTATGGTGCCACGGCCCTGCTCTCGGCATGGGCGAGCATGATGGGCAGGACCCCGGTCACGCATGCCACGGGCCATCCGTTCACCGACCTGCTCCGTCAGGGTTTGGCGATGCAATCGGCCAATGCGCTGCAGCTCCTGAACTACCGCTTCGCCTACCTCTTGGTGGAACGCTGGGGTGGCACCGCTGCACTGGGGATCTACTCCGTGACCACGCAACTGGCGGAGAGCGCCTGGCTGATCCCCAAGAGCATGGGGCTGGTGCTGTATACCCGGGTCAGCAACAGCGAGCGGTCCGCAGAGCAGAACGCCATGGTACTGACGGCCATGCGCGCCGCGGTGGCCGCCGCCCTGGCCGTGATCATCCTGCTGTTGCTTGTTCCGGACGGCATCTACCGATGGGTGTTCGGCAACGAGATCACCGGACTGACGCGCTTGGTACTGCTGATGACCCCAGGCTTGCTGGCCATGGCCGCCTCCCAGGCCCTGAGCCATTTTCTGAGCGGCACCGGCCGTGTAGTGCACAATGCCGTAGGCTCGGGCATCGGAGCGCTGGTCACGCTCGGTCTGGGCTATGCCTTGATCCCCACCCATGGGCTGTCCGGTGCCGCACTGACCGCCTCCGGGGCCTACGGGGCCTCGGTGCTCTACCAGTGGCTGGTGTTCCAACGCATCACGGGGGCTGGCGGGCGGGACCTTCTGCCTACAGGACAGGACGGGCAACACCTGCTCACCCTGTGGCGTCGGCTCTCGGGCAGGTGAACTTACCGGAGCGTTGTCAGATCGTCCACACCGACGGCACGGGCAGCGGTGAACCCCTCTCCATAGGTCACCCCGAGGAGTCTTCCCATTTCGCGGGACCGCCCTTCGAGGAAAGGGAGGAAATCAGGCGTGGAGATGGGGCTGGAGGGTTCGGTGCTGGCGGGGTCATGGAACTGTGACGCAAAGCATCGCAGCGCCTTCTCCTTCGTTCCCCAATACGGGGTGATGTCCACCACTACGTCCGGATCGATCCAATGGTCCTGCACGGCGTGCAGCAGCGTGGTGGGCCGCCAGGGAAGCTGGTCCGCACCCTGGTGAGCCGTATCGATCCGGCGCAGCCCACTGAGGAAGACCGCTTCGGCCACCAGTGCGGCCCCACGCCCATGATCGGGATGGCGGTCACGGACCGAATTGGCCAGGATCACTTGGGGCCGATGCCTGCGAATGGCCACGATGACGGCGCGCAGCGATGCCTCGTCCGCACGGAAAAAACCATCGGCCAGACCGATCTGGTACCGGAAGAGTGCCCCCAGCACGTGGCGCGCTGCTTCAGCTTCTGCGGCCCTGATCGCGGGCGTTCCCCGGGTGCCCAGTTCTCCGGCGGTCAGTTCCACGAGACCAACGGAGCGTCCGAGGGCGATGTGCCGCAGCACGGTACCGGCCATGCTGATCTCCACATCATCGGGATGCGCAGTGATGCACAGTACGTCGACGTGATCCATTGAGGTGTTCGTCCCTTGGGCCATGGCACAAAGGTGCACTGTCGGAGCGGAAGGCAATGGCCGTTCGCCGGATCAGCTCTTCAGCCAGCCCACCACCTCCTCATCGAAGGGTTCGATACCTGAGCCGAGCGCCTTCACCAGGTGCCCCTGCTCATCGATCAGGAACTTGTGGAAGTTCCATTTCACCGAAGCATCCATCACTCCGTTCTCGCTCTTGTTCGTCAGCCAGCGGTACACCGGATGGGGTGCATCACCCTTGATGGAGACCTTGGCCATCAGGGGGAAGGTGATGCCATAGTTCTTCTGGCAGAAAGCCTCGATCTCCTCACCTGTTCCCGGCTCCTGTCCACCGAAATCGTTGCAGGGGAACCCCAGGATCACCAAGCCCTTGTCCTTGTATGCCTCATGCAGTTCCTGCAGTTGTTTGTACTGAGGGGTGTAGCCGCATTCGCTGGCCGTGTTCACCACCATCACCTTCTTGCCGGCAAAGGCGCTCATGCTCACGGTGTTCCCGTTGATATCGATGGCTTCCAGCGCGTGGAACGAGGATGCAGGCATGGTGGTCGAAGGGTTTGAAGGGTCTATTGCAGGGGCCACCTGCACGCTGTTGAAACAGCCGACGGCGAAGAGCAGGAACGTGGGGAGGAACATTGTTCGGGGGGACATGGAGTGGGAACAGCGCAAGTTGCCGAATGTTCCGCAAGGTGCGATGTTACTTTTGGACGACTTCACCGTAGAACGAACATGCCTGCACGTACCCTGCCCTTCCTTCTCGCCTTCATTCTATTGACCTTCAATGGCTTGGGGCAGAACCTCGTCCGGATCACCGATGTGACGGCCATCGTTCTGCGACCCGAACTGGCACAGGACAAGATCGCCCAGGCCGGCATGCAGGCCGCCGGCCTGTCCGCCGAGCTCATCGGCAAGGTCACCGCCCTGAGCGAACCCGCACTTTGGCCCGCAGGACTGGCCACGGACAGCGCGCGACAGGCGAACCAGGCGGCCTTGGGCAACTACGCGGTCAACCGGCTGTGCGAATACAACACGGAGGAAGGCCTGATGAGCATCGTGGTGGTGCCGGTCGCCGACAACTACCACATGAGCGAGGAACTGCGCAGCAAGACCGATCTCTATTTCGTGATGCGGAGCAGCGGTCTGGTGACCGTGGAACCTCAGGTTGTTCAGTCGCCCCCCAGCAAGGGACCGGCCTGGACCAGGATGCCCAAGGCCAAGATCCTGCTGCCGGACGAGGTGTACGCCACCTACGACCTATCGCGGGATACCGTGGCCCTGGCCGAGTTCGTCCGCAAGGGTTTCAGCCAGCCAGAGATCGATGCGGTGATCTTCCGGAGCCACGAACGGAACTGGCCGGAGGGCATGGACCGCTTTGACGAGCGCTACCCGAACCTGTCGGAATTCAAGCGCTACAAGGCCTACGCGGCCGCAGCATGGGACGGCAAGGTGCTGCTGGTGATCCCGGCCGAACAGAACAAAAAGGCCAAGGTCGGCCTGCGTCCCTATCTCGACATCTACATGGTCTACGCCGCAAAAGCGGTGAGCGTGAAGGAGGTCCGGAAGAAGCGCTGACCGGAAGGGCTCCGCCAGGTCTCGCACGGGGCATGGCCAACGACCCGCAGGGTACCTTTGTACCGTGCGAACAGCTGAGATCCTGTCCATCCTGCGCCTCGAGGTGGCCCTCGACCTCCGCCAGCGTGCGGCGTGGGGAGGAATGCTGCTGTATGTCATCAGCGCCATTTACGTCTGCTTTCTGGCCGTGAAGGGCGGACTGGGGGTGGCCACGTGGAACGCCCTGTTCTGGATCGTACTGCTCTTCGCGGCGTTCAACGCCCTGGCACGCTCCTTCCAGCGTGAGGACCAAGGGCGGCAGCTCTACCTCTACACCCTGGTCGATCCACGCAGCGTGGTCATTGCCCGCAGCCTCTACAACGCGGGCACCATGGTGCTCCTGAGCCTGCTCAGCCTGCTGTTCTTCCTGCTCTTCCTGGGCGGCGATGTATTGGAGCAGGCGAACATCCCCCAGTTCCTGCTGGCCGTGGTGCTGGGCGGGATCGGCTTCGCCGCGGTGCTCACCTTGATCTCGGCCATCGCAGCGCGCGCAGGCAACGGACTGGGGCTCATGGCCATTCTGGGCTTCCCGCTGGTGCTGCCCATGTTGCTGGCCGTGATGCGGGCCAGCAAGCTCTCGCTGGACGGTGTGGCATGGAGCGTGACCAGCACGTATTTCCTGGGGCTCATCCTGTTGGACGTGATCACGATCACACTGGCCTGGGTGCTGTTCCCGTACCTTTGGCGCGACTGAAGAAATGAAGCATTGGTGGTGGAAATTTCTGGCCGTGGCCCTGCTGCTGATCGCGTCGATCGCGGGGCTTTGGGTGCCTCTATCACCGGCCTTGGTGCATGTGTCTCCCAGCCGTATTGTGCCGGGTGAAGTGGTGATCGATGTGACTGGCTACAACACCCGTTTCGCCGATGGCATGAGGACATACTTGGTGAACGACAGCCAGTATGTGTGTCCAATTCGTGTGGATGTGATCGATGCCACGCACGCCCGCATCGTTGCCGAGGTTCCCGCCGGAATGCGGGCTTCCATGACTGACCTCATCGTGCAAGGCATGACTTATCCCGGTGCATTCTTCACCGATAGCTTGGGCGAAGGCATCGAAAGCGGTGCCTGTGCACCAACGCCGTCCAAACTCGACCTCACCGGCCTGGCCTTCGCCTTTCCCAACCGCAGCATCCTCTACGAGAGCATACGGAACCTGTTCTTCCATGTGCCCATGTGGTTCACCATGATCGCGCTGATGGGCATTTCGGTGTGGCGCAGCATCAAGGGACTGGGCAGCAATTCGCTGGACCATGACCGGGCCGCGGTGAGCGCCGTGCACGTGGGCCTGGTGTTCTGTGGCCTGGGGCTGGCCACGGGGGCGGTATGGGCGCGGGCCACCTGGGGAGCGTTCTGGACCAACGATGTGAAGCTCAACGGCGCGGCGGTGACGGCCCTGATCTACCTGGCCTACCTGGTGCTGCGGGGCTCCATCCCCGATGCGTACAAACGCGCCCGCCTTTCCGCCATCTACAACATCTTCGCCTTCGTGCTGCTGGTGCTTTTCCTCTTCGTGGTCCCACGCCTGAACGCCATCGACAGCCTGCATCCGGGCAACGGTGGCAACAGCGGCTTCAACGACCTGGACCTGGACAACCGGCTGCGGGTGATCTTCTACCCTGCCGTGGCCGGGTGGGTGCTGCTGGGCGTGTGGATGGTGGACCTGCGCACGCGGGCGGCACGGCTAACTGAACAAATGGACCGATGAGAGCATTTGCAAGCACGGCATTGATGATGCTGACGGCCTTGAACAGCATGGCCCAGGATGCCGCCCCCAGCTGGTTGGAACACAGCCTGCACGGCAGCGGAAAGATCAATACGGTGGTGGCCGTGGTGGCCATCATCATCCTGGGCCTGGGGCTGTGGATGTGGCGGATGGACCAACGCATCAAGGCCATGGAAGAACGCCACCGCAAGTAGCCATCGAACACAGGAACGACCATGAAACGCAGCCACATCATCGCCATCGTGATCATCGCCGTCGCCATCGGTGCGCTGGTGGGATCGCTGTATGACAGCAGCACTTACGCGGACCTCGACCAGGCCCTTGCCGATCCCGGGAAGGAGTACCATGTGGTGGGTGTCCTTGACCGTTCGGCGGAGATCGTGTACGAACCCAGCCTGAACGCCAGCCTCACCACCTTCACCATGAAGGACCTGAATGGCAAGACCTGCCGGGTGCATCTGGCGAAGGCCAAACCACAGGACTTTGAACGGAGCGAACGCTTGGTGCTCATCGGAGAGGCCAACGCGAACGGGGAGTTCGAGGCTCGGGATATGCTGATGAAGTGCCCCAGCAAGTACAACGAGGAACATCGCATTGAAGGGTGATGACATCGGCACTTGCCGCACGACCGTCCTGACAGCACCATGAGCCGGGGTCCCCGAACGGAACAGGACCCACACCACACGACCGAAGCAGCGCAGACATGATCGAGTACATCGGAGAACACACGTGGGCCGGAACCCTTGGACACACGCTCACGTCGGTCTCCTTTGCCATGGCCTTGTTGGCCGCTTTGGCCTACCTGCTCGGCACCCAGCGCAAGGACAGTGGGTGGACCGCCCTGGGCCGCCTGGCGTTCCGGATCCATAGCGCGGCCGTGATCGGCATCGTGGTCACGCTCTTCGTGATGCTCTTCAACCACTGGTTCGAGTATGACTATGTGTGGAAGCACAGCAACCTGCAGATGCCGATGGAGTTCATCGCCAGCTGCTTCTGGGAGGGACAGGAAGGTTCCTTCCTGCTGTGGACCTTCTGGCACGTGGTGTTGGGCAATGTGCTGATCATGGGCTGGGCCCGCAAGCGCGGATCGAGCTGGGAGGCACCGGTGATGACGGTCTTCGCCGTGGTGCAGGTCTTTCTGGCCACCATGTTGCTGGGCATCCACATCGGCGATGTCCGCGTGGGCAGCAGTCCCTTCCTCTTGATCAGGGAACTTGCGGAGAACATCGGCATGCCGTGGACCGCGCTACCGAACTACATGCAGGCCATCCCGCAGTTCGCCGACGGTCGCGGCCTGAACCCCTTGCTGCAGAACTACTGGATGGTGATCCACCCCCCGACGCTCTTCCTCGGCTTTGCAGCAACCCTGGTACCCTTCGCCTACGCCATCGCCGGCCTCTGGACCGGTGACCGTCGGGGTTGGATGGCGCCTGCCCTGCCCTGGACCTTCTTCGGGGTGATGGTCCTTGGGACCGGCATCCTGATGGGCGGTGCCTGGGCCTACGAGGCCTTGAGCTTCGGCGGCTTCTGGGCCTGGGACCCCGTGGAGAACGCGTCCTTGGTGCCCTGGCTGACCCTAGTGGGTGCAGGCCACCTGATGCTGGTGAACAAACGCAAGGAGACCTCCCTCTTCAGTGCCTTCCTGCTGGCGCTGATCACCTTCATCCTCGTCCTGTACTCCTCCTTCCTCACCCGCAGCGGTGTGCTGGGCGATACCAGCGTGCACAGTTTCACCGGTGATGGCATGCTGCCCGGCCTGCTGGTGTTCCTGCTCTTCTTCACGGCGCTCAGCGTGATGATGCTCCTGCCCGAACGTGGGCAGCGCCGTTTCTTCGCACTGATCTCCGTGGCCCTGTTGGTGATCGGTGTCCTCCTGGAACAGCAGGTGCCGGCGATCCTGCTCTTCGGCGCGTTCTCCATCGGTCATCTGGTGCTGGCCTACCGAAAGGGCTTCGCCAGCTCCGACCCGGAGGAATCGCTCTGGTCGCGTGAGTTCTGGCTCTTCATCGCTTCGTTGGTGCTGCTCCTGAGCGCTGTGCAGATCACCTTCAGCACCAGCATACCGGTGTTCAACCTGCTGCTGGAGCCCCTGTCCGGGCCGTTGAGCTGGCTGGGCGATCGCACGGGCCTCAGCTTCTTCACGGATCTGGCGGAGGCCAAGTTCGCGCCGCCGGGCGAGGCCATCGCCCACTACAACAAGTGGCAACTGCCCTTCGCCTTCATCGTGTCCATGCTGGTGGCCTTCACGCAATACCTGCGGTGGAAGGACAGTGACCTGAAGAAATTCCGCCGCGACCTTCTGGTGGGCTTCGGCCTTGCCGTGGTCATCACCGTGCTGGGGGTCATCTTCTTCGAATACAAGCTCGCCGAGGCCGATCTGGTGGCCCTGCTGTTCGCCACCGCCTTCGCCTTCACCGCGAACGGAGCCTACATCTTCAAGGTCCTGAAAGGCGACCTGAAGAACGCGGGACCGAGCGTCGCGCACATGGGCTTTGCCTTGGTCCTGCTTGGCGCGCTGATCAGCACCAGCCGCCAGAACGAGGTGAGCCGCAACACCAAGAACATGGACCTGCGTTTCCTGAACGAGGCCTTCAGCAACAATGCCGACATCCTGCTTTACCGCGGTGACACGGTGCGCATGGGCGAGCATTTCGTGCACTACAGGGAAAAGTCACAGCGCGGACCGAACCTCTTCTACGAGATGGACTACTTCGCCGTGGAACCACGGAGCTACCAGGCCGGGGATACGGTGCGCGTGGGCGACATGCTGTTCCGCGCCAAGGATGCGCACCAGGCGGGCGAACACTTCCTGGCCGACCAGCCCGCACATTGGGAGGCGCTTGAGCTTTACAATCGCAAGGACCTGTGGTACTCGCCCGAATGGAGCAATGCCGGCCCGGGCAGGGCCGCCTTCACCCTGGAGCCCTTCGTGCAGATCAATCCCCGTTTCGGAAACGTGGCGGAACCCAGCACCAAACACTGGGCGCACCGCGACCTGTACACCCACGTGCGCTATGCCGACCTGGCCATGGCGAGCGATACGGCGGATGACACCTGGATGCCGGACCGCATCTATGACAAGCTGGTGGGCGATACCATCATCACCCCCACGGCCATCGCCATCATCGACAGCATCTTCGTGATGCGCGACAGCACCACCCTGCGCATGCTGGGCGAACGGTACCGCGTGTATGCCGCGCAGATCCGCGTCCGCGACCTGTACCAGAGCGACCGTTGGTTCGAGGCCCGGCCGGTGGTGATCTACTCCGACGGACAGCCCGTGATGGGCAAGGCCGCGGAGATCAAGGCCCTGCGGGTACGCTACGGGCTCGCCACGGTGGATGGCACCACTTTCCAGGAGAACACCCAGGCACAGCGCGGCACCACCAAGTTCGGCCTGAACGTGGCCGAATCCGAGTTCGTGGTGCTGCAGGCCATCGTCTTCCCCGGCATCAACATTCTCTGGATCGGCTGTGTGCTCCTGGCCCTCGGCTCAGGCATGGCGGTCTGGCAACGAGTACGCAGAACCAGATCGAAGACCACATGACGCGCGTCCTTCTCATCGGTACCGGCCGCATGGCCTATCAACTGGGTCACGCCTTGGTGAAGTCGGGCATCGACCTGGTGGGCGTTGCAGGCCGGGATGCCGAGGCCCGCGAACGTCTTGCGCGCTTCCTGGACCGCAAGGCCATCGACCTCAGCCGGCCACTGCCCAAGGCCGATCTGGTGCTGGTGGCCGTGAGCGACGATGCGATCGCCACGGTGGCCGGCCAATTGTTGGAGACCGGGGCCGTGGTGGCCCACACCGCCGGTGCCATGGGCCTGGATGTGCTCGCCCCGCACGCGCACCGCGGTGTGTTGTGGCCCATCCAGAGTCTGAGCCATGGCGCACCCATGGACCTGCACGACGTGCCCATGGTGGTGGATGCCAGCGACGAGGATGCGCGGACCCTGTTGCTTTCGGTGGCCCATCAACTGAGCGAAGTGGTGCTTGAACTTCCCCTCGAAAAACGGCAGCGCGTGCATCTGGCGGCCGTTCTCACCAGCAACCTGCCGGTATGGTTGGCCCGCGAGGCCCAGCGCCTGCTTCGCGAGGAGAAGTTGCCGCCCAGCCTGCTGACCCCGCTTTGGAAGGCCACGGCCGCCAAGGTGTCGACCTTCGGGCCGGAACAGGCGCTCACCGGTCCTGCGCGTCGCGGTGACACGGAAACGATCCGGCACCACCTCGACCTCCTCGCCTCCGACCCCGACCTGAGGCAGGTCTATGCCCTGCTCAGCGACCAGATCATGCGGGCCTTCGCCCACGAGGAACGATGAGCGAACGCACCTACAAGGAGAAACTGGCCGGCCTGCGGACCTTCCTGTTCGATGTGGACGGCGTGTTCACGGACAACCGCGTGATCTTATACCCCGGCCTGGACCCAGTGCGCACCTTCCATACCCGCGATGCCTACGCGGTCCAGCACGCCATCAAGGAAGGTCTGCGGATCATCATCATCACCGGCGGAAAGTCGCAGGGCGTGAAGGACAGCTTCGGTCGCTTGGGGGTGAGCGAAGTGTACATGGCGACGGCCAACAAGCTGGAACTGTTCGATCGATTGGTGGCCGAAGGCCTGGACCCCTCAACCACCGCCTACATGGGCGATGACATCCCCGACCTGCGGGTGATGCAGCGCGTGGCATTCCCCTGCACACCCAGCGATGGTGCCGAAGAGATCAAGGCCGTCAGCGCGTACATCAGCCGTCACCCCGGCGGGGGTGGCTGCGTGCGCGATGTGCTCGAGCAGACGCTGAAAGTGCAGGGCAAATGGCTGACCGACGGTGCCCATTCCTGGTGAGCCATGGGTGACCTGTTCAAACTCTCCCGCCCGATCAACCTGTTGATCATTGCGGCCACCATGGTGGTGATGCGCGTGGGTGTCATCGGCGGGAACCTCGAGCGGGCATTGAGGCAACTGGTCGGTGAGATCGGACCTACCGTGGATCGCAGCGACCTGGTCCTGCCGGAAGGCTTCGGCCCCCAATTGCCGGACCACCTCTTCGTCCTGTTGGTGCTGAGCACGGTGCTCATCGCGGCAGCGGGCAACATCATCAACGACTACTTCGATACGCGCATCGACCGGATCAACAAACCGGGAGAGGTGATCGTGGGCCGCACCGTGAAACGTCGCGTGGCCATGACGGCCCACTTGGTCCTGAGCGGGATCGGACTGTTGCTGGGCATCATCGTGGCCTGGCGGACCGGGCTGTGGCGATGGGCCTTGATCCCGGCCTTTGCCATCGGTGCGCTGTGGACCTACAGCACCCATTTCAAGCGGCAGCTGATCATCGGCAATGGGCTCGTGGCCACCCTCACCGCGCTGGTGCCCCTGACCGTGGGCCTGTACGAGATCCCCCTGCTGAAGCGCCTGTTCCAAGGACCCGTGGTGATCACCGTGCCAGGGGCCGACCAATACCAGATGGAACAACCCTTCCAGGAGCTCTGGGGCTGGATCCTGTTCTATGCCGCCTTCGCCTTCCTGAGCACGCTGGTGCGCGAACTGCAGAAGGACATGGCCGATGTGAAGGGAGACGAGGCGGAAGGATGCCGCACCGTGCCGATCGTGTGGGGCATGAAATGGGCCAAGGCCTTGGTGCTGATCTACATCGGCATCATGATCCTGGGACTGCTGGCCATCCGCATGACGATCCTCCAGGACCGTATCTCCTACTGGTACATCGGCGTGGCCGTGATCGGTCCGCTGCTCCTCTCGGCAGGCTTCACCTACCAGGCCCGGCAGAGGTCCGAGCATGTGCGTGCCGGCCAGCTCATGAAGGTCGCAATGGTGCTCGCGATCGGATACGCCCTCCTCATCCGCACCCTGCCCTGAACGTCCTCCCTCCCATGTCCGTCCCTCACCCTTCCCTGCACCCCTGGCGGCTCATCCTGGCCTCGGCCTCGCCCCGCCGCCGGCAACTGTTGCAGGGCCTTGACCTGCCTGTGGAGATCACGCAGGTGGATGTCGACGAGACCCCGCCCGAAGGATTGCCCGTGACCGAAGTGGCGGAGCACCTCGCACGGAAAAAGGCCGATGCCTGGCCAGGTGTGCTGGCGGAGGACCAGGTGCTGGTGACCGCCGATACCACCGTGATCCTCGGCGATGTACTGCTGAACAAACCCGTGGACGAGGCCGATGCCCGGCGCATGCTGCGGCTCCTGGCCGGACGCACACACCATGTGTACACCGGCGTATGCCTTCGTTCTGTTCGGGGCACCCTGTGTTTCACGGATATCGCGGCCGTGCGCTTCAGGGCGATGACGGATGCGGAGATCGCCTACTACGTGGACCGCTACAAGCCATTGGACAAGGCCGGTGCCTATGGGGTGCAGGACTGGCTCGGGCACACCACGGTGGAGCGTATCGAAGGCAGCTTCTACACGGTGATGGGCCTGCCCCTGCACCGTGTGTACGAAGGGCTTCAGGAGCTCGGACGGTCGTTCGACAAGGACTGACGACCTCCCGCTCAGCGCACCAGGGTCACATGGCCCAGGCGTTCCTGGGTCTCGCCCTCGGTATCGATCATGCGCAGTCGCCAGGCGAAGACCTCCGGCGGCAAGGGCGTTCCGTTCACGGTGCCATCCCACAGCTGCAGCTGGTCCGTGGCGGCAAAGACAATCCGCCCCCAGCGATCGAAGACATCCAGTTCGAAGGAACGCGGGGCACCCACCGTGGTGATCACGCCGAACAGGTCGTTGAAGCCGTCACCGTTGGGCGTGAAGGCATTGGGGATATAGGCCGCGAACTCGTCCTCCACACACACGACCAGTGAGGTGGCGTCGCTGCAGCCAGCATCGCTCGTGACCAGCAGTCCGACCTCATAACAGCCCACATCGGAATACGTGAACTCCGCATCCAGGGCGCTTGATGTGCTGTCCGTGCCATCGCCGAACGACCAGAGATAGCTCGCCGCCAGGGACGAGGTGTTCCGGAAGCGGAAGGTCGCATCGGCCAGGGTGGCGAAGGTCGGTGTGGTCTCGAACGAGGCTTGGGGCAAGGGCCAGGCCTGTATCAGGTCGGGCACCGTCAGCGCACCATCGCACACGCTTCCTGACTGAACGGTGAGCGTCACCGAATAGCTGCCTGCCTCTGCGTAACAATGGGTCACCGACGCACCTTCCGCCGTGGTGCCGTCCCCCAGGTCCCACACACGCTCCCCATCACCCACCGTCAGGTCCGTGAAGGTGACACAATGCGGCGCGCACCCCGTGCTATCGGTCCAGGTGAACACCGGAAGGACGCCTTCACCCACGGTCACGATGTAATCATCGGGCGGAGAGATGCAGCCGTTCTGGTCGACGGCCACCACGGTAAAGGTGGTGGTGATCGCCGGCGCTGTCACGGGCTCTTCTGGGCTCCACGTGAAGGTGTACGCGGGCGTGCCTCCGACGGCTTCGGGATCGAGCAGCAAGGCATCGCCGGGGCACACGGTGGTATCGTTCGGGGCCACCACGGAGAGCGGTGGAGCGTCCACGATGGTCACCGTGGTGGAGCCTGTGCACAGTGCGGCATCGGTGACCGTGCAGGTGTAAGTTCCCGCAGAAAGTCCGTCGGCAACGGCCTCATCACCGCCGGTCGGCGACCAGGCGTAGGTGTAGGGTGCGGTACCCCCGGTCACGGTGACCGTGGCCTCTCCGGTGGCGGTGCCCGTGCACAAGGTCGGGCTGGAGGTTCCGGTGAGCGTGATGGGCGAGGTCGAAGTGCCCAGGGACACGGTGGTATCCAAGGTGCAGGCGTTCGCGGCGGTGATCGTCACACCGTACACCCCGCCGGGGATGTTCGTGAGCGCGGCCGTGTTCTGTCCACCGGGGCTCCAGATGATGGTGAGCGGGGAACTGGTGCCCTCCACCAAGGCGATGATCGAGCCGTTGCTTGCGCCACATTCGGGATCGGTGGTGATGAACTCCACGGCCAGGACAGAGACCTGGACGGTGGTGGTCGATGGCGCGTTGCAGGGACCGCTGACCGTGAGCGAAACGGAGTAGGTCCCGGGTGCCGAGAAGGTGTGCGTGGGATCGGCCAGGCTGCTCGTGTTACTTCCACCGGAAGCCGGGTCGCCGAAGTCCCATGCGTAGGATGTGGGGCACAGGGGCGCCGTGTTGGTGAAACTCACCACGTTCCCATCACAGGCGTAGGTGAAGGATGCGCTGTTCGCCGGTGCCTCGCCGATGAAGATGTCGTCGATGGCGATACCGTCATAGTCGTTGCACTGGGTGCCTGCGCCAAAGGCATAGCGGAACTTCACGCTGCTGGCACCCGCGAGCTCCGGCATGCACTGGGAGGCGGTCACCCATCCCTCGCTGCCGGCACCGCCGGAGCAGGAACCCTGTGTGGCACCGATCCTTCCGCTCCAGCCGTTCTTGGGGTTCACCAGGTTCAGGTTGGTGATGTTGGCCGTGTTATACCAGTTGGCGTTCAAACAATCCTGGGGGCCGTCGTACTCGCCCAACAGCGTCCATGTGGTGCCTGCGTTCAGCGAATACTGTACGGCCAGTCCATCGTAGACGCGTTCGCATTCCCAGAAGATCTTGAACGAGATCCAGGGGTTGTCCACAGCACTGAAGTTGAAGCATGGTCCTTCCAGCCAACTCTGTTCGCCATAGGTGTAGAACGATCCTGTGAGGCCTCCCACGCACCAGGCCCGGTTGCCGCTGCCCGCCCCGTTGATGTTGGTGTTTGCCGGCGTACCCCAGGCCCAATCGTTCCCGGTACCACCGCTGGTCCAAGCGGGCACGGCCTCGAAGCCCTCCTGATACGGGAATGTCGCGATGGTCGTAGTGCACTGAGCGGATACCACATGCGGCCGCATGCTCACGACCACAAGGACCAGGGGGATCAAAACACGCGTCAAACCCTTCATCACGATCATGACGTCATCCCGCATCGATCGGTGGCCCGCAGCCCGAAGTTCCGTGTGTCCGGTTCCCATTCGCATCAACGCAGCACGGTGATGTGTCCTGAACCCTCATGGTCCACACCATCCCTGCCTCTTGCTTTCAAGGTGTAGAAGTAGGTACCGTCCGCGACGCGGTCACCGGCCGTGGTCTGCGCATCCCAGGTCTGGCCGGGCGCTTCAATGCGTGCCACCACCTGTCCCCAGCGGTTGAAGATCGTCAGTTCCACCTCGGCCAGACCTTCGCTGATCAGCTGGAAGAAGTCGTTCTGGCCGTCGCCGTTCGGGGTGATCACGTTGGGCACGATCACTGAACTGGGCGGTCCTTCCAGTTCCAACACGGTGATGATGAAGGTCGCCGTGGCCGTGCAGCCATCCACCGTGACCTCCTGGGTCACCGTGTACACGCCGGGAATATCAAAGACATGCACCGGGTCCGTGCCGTCATCCGTGGAACCATCGCCGAACTGCCAGTCGATCTCCGCCCCTGTTGTCCCGGTGTGCTGGAAGGAAACGCTGAGCGGTGCCACCCCGCTGGTGACGTCCACCGTGGCCCCGGCCTGGACCTCTGTCACGGCCACCTCCACTTCATCGGTGGCGGTTCCGCAGGCGTTACTCACGCTGACCGAATAAACGCCGGCAGTGCTTGCCGTGATGCTGCTCCCTTGTTCGCCGGTGCTCCAGACGGCGCCCGTGCTTCCTGTGGCGGTGAGCACAGTCCCTTGCCCGGGGCAGATCAGGAGATCGCCAGTGATGGATACCGTGGGTGCGTTCTCGACCCCAACGATGACCTCGGCCTCAACCGTCCCGCAGGCATTGGTGCCAGCCACGGTGTAGGTGCCCGCCACCGTGACCTCGATGGCCGGCGTGGTGGCGCCCGTGCTCCAGAGGAAAGTGTCCGCCCCCGTAGCGGTCAGTACCGTGCTACCCCCTTGGCAGAACGTGTCGTCCCCTTGGATCGCGACCTGCGGACCGGGGGACAGGGTGACCACAAAAGTGGACTGTTCCGACCCGCAACCGTTCGTGCCGGTCACCGTGTATGTTCCACCGGCCGTGACGGTGAGCGTGGGGCCGACAGTACTGGTGCTCCAGACGTAGGAATCGGCACCGACCGCGGTCAGTACCGAAGACTCTCCGGGGCATATCGTGTCATCGCCACTGATGCTCACCTGGGGCGCCTGCGCGCTGGTGACCTCCACTGTGGCACTTGCCGTTCCGCAGGCATTGGTGCCCGTGACGGTGTAGGAGCCCGCCTCCTCGATGGTGAGCGAGGCGGTGGTGGCTCCGGTGGACCAGAGGTAGGAATCGGCGCCGTCGGCCTCCAGATCAAGGGTGCCTCCTTCACAAAGCACCAAGGGTGTTCCACCGTTCACGCTCACCACAGGCCCTTCTCCGGTGGGCAGCACAAGGCTGGTGCAAAGCAGGGTGCCGCAGGCGGTGGTGGCGCAGAACTGCAGCTCCACATCACCCGTCTCATCCGGACCCGGGGTGTACTGGGTGCTGATGGCGTTCGGATCGCTGAAGGTGCCCTGGCCACCCTGCCAAAGCACGGAAACGTAGGTGCCCGAGACCGTGCCCTCCAGGCTGACCGGTGATCCGCCGCAGAGCGAGCCCAGCGCCTCGGCCTCCACCAGCAAGGGTTCGAAGGGCGCCTGACAGCCGTAGTTCACGTAGCTCACCTGAGGGACACCCGGCCAGGTGAACTGCGCCGTGGCGCCATCGTTGATGACACCGGCGCCACCGTAGGTACCCTCGTTGTTCACCAGCTGCTCGCGCACGTAAGTGGCGGTGTCACTGCAATTGGTGGGGGTGTAGAAGAGGATCAGCGTCCGGGTGCTGACGTCGGGCGATGGTTCAAGCGTGATGGGCTGGCCGGACGCCGGGTTGTTGGCAAAGTGCCCCTGCGTATTGCCAGCCAGTTGGTAAACGATGTACAGCGTGTCGACCAGGTTCGTGAAGGGATTGGCGGCCACGCACATCTCCGTGCTCGTCACCATCAGCACCTGTGATCCCGGAGGGATGATGCCCGCCGGGGGCTCCAGCAACAGTCCGCAGGTGCTGATCGTCGCGTTCAGGGCCGCCGTCAACTGTGCCGTGGTGCCGTTCTGCACCAGCCCGCGCCAGGTGTTGTTGGGCCAATCCGCCTCCAGGGCACCGATGGGCGTGGCCTGCGGTCCCGTACGGAAGCGCACCATTTCGTTCTGGCCTTCGGAAGAACCGGGGCAGAGGTCCGAGGGGTTGCAGGCATCCACCAGGATGCTCTCGATCTCCAGGCATTTCGTCGGCACCTGTGCCTGCAGCACGGCGGGTATTACGGCGAGGGCGAGGAGGAAGGAACGGACTGCGGACATCGAGAGGCCTGAAAGGGGTGCAAAGGTCGGTGTATTCCGCTTCCCGAATGTCACCGGATCGTGAACTCGGGCTCAGTTCAACAGGCTGCTTTCCAGCCAGAAGAAGCAACGCTCGGGGTGCTCCAAGGCCTCGTTCCGGGGGTCGGGCCGGTCGGCACGGATGCGCATCCCCAGGTCCTCCAGCGCGGCATCATCCTGCTCCCACGCGTTGTGGAAGCCCAGCACAAGGGCGAGGACAAGTCCGCGCAAGGGTCCGAGCATGGTGCAAAGGTCGCCCGTTCAATGCGACTTGGCGCGTTCCCAGTAAGCGTCCATCTCGGCCAGGGTCATCTCCCCCAGCACCTTGCCATCCTTGCGGCTCTCCCGCTCCAGGAACTGGAAGCGCTCGATGAACTTGCGGTTCGTCCGTTCCAGCGCTTCGTCCGGGTCGATACCCAGGAAGCGAGCATAGTTCACCATGCTGAAGAGCACATCACCGAGCTCTTCGGCCTGCCGGGTGGAGTTGGAGTCCACCTCGTGCTTCAGTTCCGCCAGCTCCTCGTTCACCTTCTCCCACACCTGCTCCCGATCATCCCAGTCGAAGCCCACACCACGGGCCTTGTCCTGGATGCGGATGGCCTTCACCATACTGGGCAGACCGCGCGGCACCCCCTCCAGCACGCTCTTTTCGCCGGATCCCTCGGGCCCCTTCTCGGCCAGCTTGATCTTCTCCCAGTTCGCCTTCACCTCGTGCTCGTCCTTCACCTTCACGTCCCCGTAGATGTGCGGATGCCGGTGGATGAGCTTGTCGCAGATCCCGTTCAACACGTCGGTGATATCGAAAGCCCCCTTCTCCTGCCCGATCTTGGCATAGAAGACCATGTGCAGCATCACATCACCGAGCTCCTTCTTCACCTCCTGGATGTCGTCCCGAAGGATGGCATCCCCCAGCTCGTAGGTCTCCTCGATGGTGAGCGGACGCAGGGTCTCCATGGTCTGCTTCATGTCCCAGGGGCACTGGGCGCGCAGTTCGTCCATGATGGTGAGCAGACGGAGGAAGGCGGTGGCGCGAGGGTCCGTGACGGTCATGGGACAAAGGTGTGCACTTCGCCAGTGACCTCGGAGGTGCCACATGCGGCATGACCGGCTCCTCCCCGCATGGAACGGAGCTCACCAACAGGCGCGTCCGCTACCTTTGGGACCTAAGCAACTCAGCACATGGCCATCGATCGCAAAGCCACCGCCACTTGGAGCGGTACGGGCAAGGAAGGTTCCGGGAACGTCAGCACCACCAGCGGTGTGCTGAAGAACACCCCGCATTCGTTCACCACCCGTTTCGTGAGCGAGGACGGCCGTGAGGGCACGAACCCCGAGGAGCTCATCGCTGCGGCGCACGCCAGTTGTTTCACCATGAAGCTGAGCTTCGTGCTGAACGCTGCCGGCCACACGGCCGACCTGCTGAGCTGCACGGCCCATGTAAGGCTGGACAAGGTGGGCGAAGGCATGGGCGTGGTGGGCATCCACCTGGACCTCACGGGCACCGTGCCGGGCATCACCGAGGCGGAGTTCCTGTCCCTGGCGGAAGAGGCCAAGGTGGGCTGCCCGATCAGCCAGTTGCTGAAGAGCGTGCCCATCACGCTGAACGCACACCTCGCCGTTTCCTGAACGAGGGCTGATGCGACCGTCGCACGGGCCACATACTGAGCTCGAAAAGCGGCCGTTATCTTAGCCGATCTTGGACATGCGGCGGCTTCTTTTCCTTTCGTTCCTACTGCTGGCATCAGCAGGGCTGCTCGCCCAAGGTACCGGTACCCTTCGCGGCCAGGTGCGCGACGAGCTCGGCAATACGCTGCCCTTGGCCAGTGTCTATGTGGCGGGCCTCGAGCTCGGCGTGGTGTGCGATGAGCAGGGCCGCTACGAGATCACGCTTCCCGCCGATACCGCGCTCACGGTGCGCTGGAGCTACACGGCACTGATCCCCCAGGAGCGGACCATCACCCTCAAGCCCGGCGAGCGCGAGACCATCGACATTGCGCTGAAGCTGCGCACCCTGGACATCGTGGATGTGGAAAGCCAGCGCCGTCAGCGGGAGGATGGCCTCACGCCCTTGGATCCCCGGGTCACGCGCTTCATGCCCAACCCGCAGGGCGGCGTGGAATCGCTGCTCTACGGCCAGTTGGGCGTGATGATGCGCAATGAGCTGAGCAGCGGATACAGCGTGCGGGGGGGCAACTTCGATGAGAACCTCGTGTACGTCAACGACATTGAGGTGTACCGTCCCTTTCTGGTGCGATCGGGCCAACAGGAGGGATTGAGCTTTCCCAACCCGGACATGATCGAACGGCTCAACTTCAGCGCCGGTGCCTTCGAGCCGCGCTTCGGCGACAAGATGAGCAGCGTGCTGGACATCCAGTACAAGCGGCCCAAGACCTTTGGCGGAAGTGCATCGGCCGGACTGATGGGCGGATCCGTGCACCTGGAGAACACCATGCTGAACAACCGACTTCGGCAGATCAGCGGCTTCCGCTACCGCACCAACCAGCTGCTGCTCTCGGGCCTCGACACCCAAGGGGAGTACCGCCCGGTGTACACCGACCTGCAGACCTACTGGACCTACGACCTCACCGACAAGGTGGAACTGGGCTTCCTGGGGCTTTACTCACGCAACCGCTACGGTGTGGTGCCTGAGGACAGGGAGACGGAGTTCGGCAGCTTCAACCAGGCCCTGCGATTCACCGTGTTCTTCGAGGGACAGGAAGTGACCCAGTTCGAGACCTACTTCGGTGCCTTGAACGTGAACATCAAGTCGAGTGATGACCTGCTGCTGAAGTTCACCGCCAGTGCGTTCCGGACCTTCGAGAGCGAGCGCTTCGACATCCTAGGGGAATACCGCCTGGGCGAGCTGGAGCGCGACCTCAGCAGCGACCAGTTCGGCGAAGTGGTTCGAGACCTGGGCGTGGGCGGATTCCTGGACCATGCGCGCAACGACCTGGATGCCACGGTGATCGACCTCTCGCACAAGGGCTATCTGCAATACCCCAAGAGCTACCTGCAGTGGGGCGCGGATGTGCGCAGCGAGGTGATCAACGACAAGCTCAGCGAATGGACCCTGATCGATTCCGCCGGTTTCAGTTCGCCACAGAGCGGGGGTGAAAGCCTGGAACTGAACTACAGCCTGAAGAGCCGCCTGAACATAGCAAGCATCCGGGCATCGGCCTACGTGCAAAGTTCCTGGCGCTGGGAACGCACGAACGATCGTTGGTGGTCGCTGATCGCCGGTGGCCGTGCACAGCACTGGACCTACAATGGCCAGACGGTGGTGAGCCCACGCGCCCGCCTGTCGTTCCACCCCGGGTGGAAAAAGGTGACGGAGAAGGGCGACACGCTGGATCGGGACTACAGCTTCTGGGCCGCAACGGGGCTCTACTACCAGCCGCCCTTCTACCGGGAGATGCGCGGGCTGGACGGTACGCTCAACCCCGATATCCGGGCTCAGCGCAGCATCCACTTCCTGCTGGGCATGGACCGCCAGTTCAAGCTCTGGAACAGGCCCTTCAAGTTCACGGCGGAGGCCTACTACAAGTACATGGACGACCTGATCCCCTACGAAGTGGACAACATCCGGATCCGGTACTACGGCGCCAACCTGGCCAAGGGCTATGCGGCCGGTCTGGACATGAAACTGAACGGGGAGTTCATCAAGGGTATCGAAAGCTGGATGGGCGTGAGCGTGATGAGCACCCAGGAGGACCTGAACAACGACTTCTACTACCTGCGTTACAATGCCGCCGGCGACACCATCAGGCCGGGTTTCACCCGGGACGATGTGGCCGTGGACAGCACACGCGTGGAGCCGGGCTTCATCCCCCGCCCCACGGACCAGCGGGTGAACGTGGCCTTGTTCTTCCAGGATGAAATGCCCCGTTGGCCCACATTCAAGGTCCAGCTCAGCGTGGTGTTCGGCACCGGCCTGCCTTTCGGACCGCCCGATGCACAACGCTACGCCGACACCCTGCGCACCAGCGTCTACCGCCGGGTGGACATCGGGTTCAGCAAGCAGTTGCTGGGCGCCAAGGGCCAGGAGAAGACCAATTGGTTGCGCAACATCAATGACCTGTGGGTCACCCTGGAGGTCTTCAACCTGCTGGACATCAACAACACCATCGACCACACCTGGATCACCGATGTGAGCGGCCGCCAGTACTCCATTCCGGACTACCTGACCCCGCGGCGATTCAACCTGAAGATCATGGCCTGGTTCTGAACTTGGCCCCAGGGGGCGCTATCGTCTAATTTAGCCGGACCATGTCCTTCCGCACTGCCCTTCTCGCCCCGGCCATCCTGCTCCTGAGCGCCTGTTCCACGCACAAGTTCGTGGCCGCCTCACACCCCAACGACAAGCCCGAGGTGGTGATCTACATGAAGGGCAAAGGCGAGGAGGCCGTCAAGGTGATGGAGAAGGTCTACTACCCGAACGGCCAGCTGGAATATGTGGGACGCTTCCAGAACGGCGTGGAGCACGGCGTGTGGGAGTACTTCTACGAGAACGGGACCCGCAAATACACCGAGACCTGGGAGAACGGAAAAGAGCACGGTGTGCATTACGACTACGCTCCCGATGGGCAGGTGTACCGCGAACTGCACTACGAGCACGGGAAACTGGTGAAGGAGGTGGACCGTTCCAAACAATGACCGTGGCCGAGGGATCGTACAGATCCCGGAGCAACTTGAAGTGTTGTGCCTAGCATCGAAGACACGCGATCGGCGATCATGTCCGGAGACCAACGCTCCTCCCTCCGACCCATGAGCACGCTCCCTTCCTGGAACCGTTTTCCCGGCCGCTTCACGATCATCTTCGGGGCGATCTCACTGTTGCTCTTCGTGCTGGAGCACATCAACGGGCGCTTCTGGCTGAACGACTTCAGGGTGTATTACGGGGCCGGCGAGGCCCTGCTCAACGGTGCGCCGCTGTATGGCGTGGCCCATGGACTGGACAGTGGGGTCTTCAAGTACGCTCCGGTGCTCGCGCTGGTGTATGCCCTCTTCGCCATGCTGCCCTATGGCGTGGCAGCATCGGTCCAATACCTGCTGATCACCCTGGCCTTCATCGACGGCCTGCGGCGCCTCGACCGGTTGGTGCGTTTACACTTGCTCTCGGGCAAGGCGGAAGCCTACCTACCCTTGTTCCTTGTTGCGCTCGCGTGCATCGTTCATCTGCACCGTGAGCTGCACTTGGGCAACATCAACATGATGCTGCTGTGGCTGCTGATCGTGAGCCTTGAACACCTGCTGCGCGGCCGCGATGCACTCGGCGGGATCCTCCTGGGCGCGGCCATCCTGGCGAAACCCCACTTCATCATCCTGGCACCATTGCTCGTGTTGCACGGAAAATGGAGAAGCCTTTCCGCCGCCACCGCAATGCTCATCGCTGGTGTCGTCCTGCCCGCGCTGATGCTGGGCTGGGAGGTCAACATGCAGGTGCATGGCGCCTGGCTGACCGAAATGGCCAAGCACAACGCGGCCCTGATCTACACCGGTGGCGACGACTACCGGGCGGTGAACACCATCTACTCTTTCGCGCACCGCGCCATCCTCAAGTATTTCGTGGCCCCGGACGCCATGGAGGCCTATGCACTGCTATTGCTGATCGCGGCGGCATTCGCGGCCTTCGTCCTGTGGAACAAGAAGCGCAGTGCCCAGCAGGCGTTCACCCTGGAGTTCCTGGTCCTGGTGGCCTTGGTACCGAGCCTCACCCTCACCGATACCGAGCACTTCCTCTTTACAGTGCCGCTGGTGGCCTACCTCATCCATCGTTTGGTGCCCAAGACCGACCCGCGCTGGCTGGTATTCCCCGCCCTGCCTTTGCTACTGTGCTATGGGGGCAACTTCGAGGATGCGCTGGGGCCCTTCTCCGATGTGCTCATCCACCACGGAGTGCTTGGCATCGGCAGCTTCGGGCTTATCGTGCTGAGCGCCTTCGTCTGGTCGCGATCGAACCAACGCACCGCCACGGCGTCCAACCGATCATGAGACTTCGACTGGCACTGATACTCGGCCTCTTCAGCGCGACCACGTTGCACGCGCAGGAGCTGTACTTCCCGCCCACCACCGGCAGCACCTGGGAGACCACGGACCCGGCATCGCTGGGCTGGTGCACGGACAACATACCGGCCCTGCTGGCCTTCCTGGAGGACAGCAACAGCAAGGCCTTCATCGTGCTCAAGGACGGCCGCATCGTCATCGAGCACTACTTCGGCACCTTCACGGCAGACAGCAGTTGGTACTGGGCCAGTGCGGGCAAGAGCCTCACCGCCTTCCTCGTGGGGATGGCCCAGGAGGACGGACTGCTGGACATCGACGACCCCAGCAGCAACTACCTCGGCACTGGTTGGACCAGCTGCACACCGGAGCAGGAAGCGGCCATCACCATCCGCCATCAGCTCACCATGACCACTGGGCTTGACGACTCCGGTGACCTCGACTGCACCGACCCGGAGTGCCTCACCTCCCTCGCCGCACCGGGCACCCGCTGGTCCTACCACAACGCGCCCTACACCCTGCTGGATGGGGTCATCACCAATGCCACGGGGCAGAGCCTGAACAGCTACCTCCTCACCGACCTCACCCCCGCCACCGGCATCTCCGGCTTGTTCCTTCAAGTGGAATTCAACAACGTCTTCTTCAGTCGTTCGCGATCCATGGCCCGCTTTGGCCTGTTGGCCCTGGGCCAGGGCAGCTGGAACGGCACACCCATCCTCGCCGACACCGACTACTTCACCGCCATGACCAGCCCTTCCCAGGCCTTGAATCCGGCCTACGGATACCTGTGGTGGCTCAACGGCCAGTCCAACTACCTGCTGCCGGGGGTGGACCTCCTGCTGCCCGGCAGCTTGATGCCCAACGCACCCGACGACATCTATGCCGCCCTGGGTAAGAACGGGCAGATCATCAATGTATCGCCCAGCACCGGACTGGTCGTGATGCGCATGGGGAACCTGCCCGGCGGCATCTTCGTGCCGAACGTGTACAACAACGACATCTGGGAGTACTTGAACGGTGTGATCTGCACACCGACCGGCGTCAGTTCGACCCTTGCCTCGGAAGACCCATCGGCTTGGCCCAATCCGACCACAGGCAGCCTGTGGATCGACGACCTGGACCTCCATGCCACGGTGCAGCTGACAGCTCCCGACGGGCGCATGTGGAGCCTGTCCCCATCCGCAGGAAGCCTTGACCTGGCGAAGTTCGCGGATGGCCTCTACCACATCCGGTACCGGACGCTGAGCGGTGAGCTCCGCTCCACCCAGGTGCTGAAGTGCCAGTAGGGCGAGGGACGATCACTTTCAAGTAGGACCGCTATCTGTGTGGCTGCGGAGCTGTTCAAACTCGCCTTCCCAAGACCTTGACGCTTTACCGGTCAAGAACGCATCATTCCCGTTCATCACCGCCTGCCTGCCGGTAGGCAGGTCCATTCCCGGTTGAAATTCCCTCCTTCCACAGGGTCCACTGCGTGAGACCCGGCGGTGGCGTGCGCCGTGCTCCGGATCAAAACCCGCAGCATTTCCCCACCTTTCGGTCCCATGATCTACGCGTTCATCAAGGCGCTTGTCCGCATCAGCACCGGGGTCTTCTTCCAGCGGATCGTGGTGGTGGGGCGTGAACGACTGCCCGAGCATGGCCCTGCGATCATCGTGGCCAACCATCCGAACACCTTGATGGACCCTTTGCTGGTCGCATCCGTGGTGCAGCAGCAGGTGGGCTTCGTGGCCAACGCGGGCCTGTTCAGCAACGCATGGCTCGTGCGCTTCTTCCGCTACTTCCACGTCATCCCCATCTACCGCAGGAAGGATGTGGCGCCAAGCGAGCAGCCCGACAACACCCAGGCCTTCGCCCAATGCCATGCCTACCTGCAACAGGGAGGCACCTTCCTCATCTTCCCCGAGGGCAGCAGCCATTACGAGATCAACCTGCGCGAGATCAGGACCGGTACGGCGCGCATCGCCTTGAGCTATGCCGGGCCCGGTGAACTCCGGATCATCCCGGTCGCGCTGGACTACTCGGATGCCATCCAGTTCCGCAGCATGGTCCGCATGAGCGTGGGCAGGCCGATCATGGTGGCAGCCTACGAGGAACTGCATGCCCGGAACGAAGCCGAGGCCGTGGACACCTTGACCGCAGACATCCGCGAGGCACTGGCCCGGAAACTGCCCTGGACCACCGACAAGGCGCAGGAGGCCTTGCTGATCAAGGCGCACACCTTCTTCACCACCTACGCCGCACCCGAAGCCGACCTGCACGAGAACCCCCACCGCTCGCTGGTGCTGCGCAAGCAACTGGCCGATGCGCTCCACCACCTGAAGAGCGCGCGGCCGGAGCTCTACGAACGGACCAGCGCACAGGTGCTCGCCTTCTTCGAGGCGTTGCGCGCCGATCGCATCACCCCGGGTTTCCATACCGATGCTTACCGGCAGAAGAGCTTCGCGCTCCTGTGCCTTGGATACGTGGCCGAACTGGTGCTGCTGGCACCGGTGTACCTCTTCGGGCTGCTCACCAACTACATCCCCTACATCCTGCCCTCGCTCCTCTTCAAGGCCTCCCGCATGGAAGTGGAGTACAAGGCCCCGGTGCAGATGATCGTGGGGCTGGTCTGCTTCCCCCTGTTCTATGGCCTCGAGGCCTGGGCCTTCCATCGCTCCATCGACCCGCGCCCATGGTCGCTCCTGCTCTTCCTGCTCGCCCTGCCCATCGCGGGCTTCATCGCCATGTGGTACTGGACGGAGCTGCAGCGCTTCGCGCGCATCCTTCGTTTCCGTTTCGTGGTGCCCGCTGCGCGGAAGAGCGCCATGGTCCAGGAGCGCGATGCCATCCTCGCCGCCATGATGGAGGCGCGGAAGGAGGTGTAGGTGGAGGCCAGAGATCCACACGAGCAGCGGGGTTGGGACACGGTCCGATCCAGCAGCGACCGCCCATCCTGCGGACCGTAACGCACATCCTTCGGAACCGGAACAGGGGTAACTATATTCGCAACTACCCATCTGCCATGGAACCCGTCAACACGCTACCGGTGGTGAGGCTCGAAGCCCTGTACAAGGACGGGGTGAAGCGCATCGCGCTGCACTTCGCTTATGATAAGGCACTGATCGCATTGGCAAAGGAGGCGGGCGGCAGCTGGAGCAACACCCAGCGCTGCTGGCATGTGGCCGATGGAAGCGCCAGCCTGAAGAAGGTGTACGCCACCTTCAAGGGCCACGCCAAGGTGGATGGTGACACGCTCTTCGGCAAGGCGGCCAATGAACCAGAGCCGCAGAAGCAGGCCAAAGCGCAGCCACCGGCGAAGCCGAAGACCACACCGGCCACGCTGGGAGCAGCGCAGCAGGAAGCGCTCAATGCCATGCAGCGCAAGTTGGAGATAGCGCGCTACAGTGACAACACAATCGATACCTACGTCAATGCCACCAAACTCTTTTTCCTCCATTTTCCTGGCAAGGCTCCCAATGATATACGGACCCAGGACATCGAGGCGTACCAGCACGAACTGGCCACCGTGCGGAAGGTGAGCAACAGCTATTTGAACCAAGTGGTGAATGCTGTGCGCTACTACTATAAGGATGTAGTTGGCGATGCGTACCGGGTGAAGTTCATTGAGCGCCCGCGCAAGGAGCGGAAACTACCCTCTGTGCTGAGCGAAGCGGAAGTTGCGGCATTGCTTAAAGCCCCGACCAACCTCAAGCACCGGTGCATGCTCATGCTCATCTACTCCGCCGGGCTGCGCATGGGTGAACTCTTGCGCATGGAACTGAAGCACATAGACCGCGACCGCAGTCAGGTTCTGATCTTGGGTGCCAAGGGCAAGAAGGACCGCATTTCGCTCCTGAGCCCTAAGCTTGTAAGTGTGTTGGATACCTACATCGTCGAATACCGACCGAAGCAACTTCTCTTCGAGGGGCAAACGGGGGGCAGCTATTCCGAGGCCAGTGTGCAGGCCGTGTTCCATGCGGCCAAGGACAAGGCCGGTATCACCAAACCGGCCACCGTACATACCCTACGACACAGTTTTGCCACCCACCTTTTGGAGAACGGCACGGACCTGCGCTATATTCAAACCCTCCTTGGCCATAGTTCCAGCAAGACCACGGAGATCTACACCCACGTTAGCACCAAAGCCTTAGGCAAGATCCGCAGCCCGCTCGATGACCTGGACCTCTGAACACGATCTAGGGTTTACATGCCGTAATAGTGGAATAGTACCATGACCATAGGCGAAATAACCCTAACTCCTGGATCAACCCCCTAGTTAGCGGTCATTGTAGGGCGACCTGCAACCTCCGAACTGACCTGCAAGAAATTGAGAGTAATTAATTTAAAATTTACAAAACGTGAAATCATATAAAGAGATAATAAAAGGAGTTGTCGTAATAATTTTAGCTCCAATCGTATACAATATTGTTGCTTCAATTGGAAACATAATTGGTTCTCTTTTACATGGAGATTTTACAAGTAACAGGACAGGATTAGTTGTTTTCATTTCCAGTGGTATTGTAGGCTTCCTGTCGGTAAATGTTGTTTCGTTTTATATTTCATCAAACAAAATTTACTACATAATCGGACATATCTTGAACTTGATACTTTTAATATTGTCAATGGTTTACGACAATTATAATTGGCTTTATTATTCTGTTCCATTAATTGGGATAGGCTTTCTGTTTGAACCTAAACCTTTGATAAATAAATCTTCCAACACAAACAAATAAAAATAAAATGGACATAATCGGATACATCATTTACGGACTAAGTATTTTAATCACCTTGGGCTGGTGTTTACAAATTCGTGGAAAAGCTCAAAACGAACAAGCCAGAGAAAAGTCAATGGAACTGCAAGGCTTCCTTATGACAGTTTCTTTAGTATTGATACCCTTGCTTCATCTTTCTCCCTTCCACTTACTTTGGATGCTTCCATCCTCATTCATTCTGGGACTTTTAAGCATGACAACGCCACTTAGAGTTTTGTGGATTTTTTCTTCAATCTATTTTTCATTTTGGTATATCGGTATCAGTAATGTTGGACGCAAGTTTTATGTGGACGGTGAATATGAAAAAGCCGTTGCTGCCTTTGAAGAAGAGATTAGCAAGAAGCCAACTTCAGAAGCATATTTTAACCTTGCACTTGCTTACGGAAAATTAGGAGACCATGACAATGAAATTATTACCTATCAACAATCTATTGAGTTAAAACCTAAACCCGAAACATATTTTAACTTGGGTAACGCTTATGATGACAAAGGCAACAAGCAAGAAGCTATTAAAGCATTCAAGCAAGCAATCAGTTTAAGACCTGAATATCTTAAAGCACATTACACTATTTGCAAGACATACGCAGAAATTGGCGACAAGGAAAATGCTCTGAAAGAATTAGAAATAGTTAGAAAGACAGACAGCAGAAGTGCCGATGAATTAGCATCAATCATAAATTTGGCATGACAATCCACCAAGACACCGACACAATGGACAGACATAACACGACCGAAGAAAAACAACAAACCGCTAACAGCGGGTTTAAGAAATTGGCGGTTCAGTGGTTAAATCAAGTTCAGTTTTTCAATCAAACTTTCGTGCAGGTTGACAGTTTTGTGCTTCGAAATCGCCAACTTCTTATAGCTGCAAAACGTCAAACTGTCTAAAAACACAAACCTACTTCAGGATTACTTTTTCAACAATCTGATTGTCAATATTTTAAACGTCAATTTACTTGTTAATTCATTGATTTTCAGTATATTTAACTTATGAAATTCATACAAGGAAAAGATAGAGATCAAGTTGAGTTCTTTAGTTTGGGGCAAGCTATTTCGGATGACAATGAGGTGCGTTTAATTGATCTGTTTGTTGAAGCTATT
>JBGTAJ010000110.1:0-73910 GCA_041749915.1 Flavobacteriales bacterium | reverse complement strand
GTGACCGATGCCAACGGATGCACCTGGACCAGCGATCTGCTGAGCATCGGGGCCGGTGAGGGTCCTGTGGCCGGCATCAGCGCGGAGAGCACCGTACTCGTGAACAGCCCGCTGAGCTTCACCAGCACCACGGAACTGGCCGAGACCTGGGCCTGGGAGTTCGGCGACGGAGCCACCAGCACTGAGGCGAACCCCACGCACACCTACACCGAGCCCGGCACCTACACGGTGACGCTGACGGTGAGCTATGGCGACTGCATGGACGTGACAACTTTCGAGGTGGGCGTGGAACTGAGCACGAGCGTGAGCAACGTGGCCAACGGGCAGCCGGTGCGCGCTTGGGTGAACGGTGACCAATTCGTGGTGGAACACTCCTTTGCCGGAACGGTGAACGTGGAACTGCTCGATGCCACCGGGCGCCTGCACCTGCAGCGTGCCACGGGTTCAGGTGCGGGCCGTATGCTGCTTCCAGCTGCGGACCTGAGCACGGGCATCTGGTTCGTGCGTGTGACCAGCGCAAGTGGGCAGCATACGCTGCGTGTGCCGTTGGTGCGCTAAGCCGATCATACCATACCTCCAGAGAGCCCCGCCATTATCGGTGGGGCTTTCTCGTTCCCGGAACGTCCGCTTTCGGTCTTTCGTCGACAAAATTTCAATGGTCGGTCGGGGTAAATGGGAGCTCCGTGGAACCTTTTGGGAAGGGCTTGCGCTATAACGCCCCGGTCCCAACTGTTCGGGCCATAGCAGACCATGAGAACCAAGGTGTACTCTCCCTTCCTGACAGGCCGCAACCTGCGGCTGAACCTGTCACTGGCCGCAGGGCTGGTGTTGATGGCCGATGCCTACGCGCAGCTGGCCGTTCCCTACACCGCCTCTGGCACCTATACGGTGCCTGCCGGCGTTACCCAGGCCACGGTGGAATGCTGGGGTGGTGGTGGACGGGGCGGTTCACGCACCAGTGGCAGTGGAGCCTACGGTGGCGGCGGCGGCGGTGCTTATGCCCGCAGCGTGCTCACCGTGGCCCCGGGGAACTATACCGTGACGGTGGGCGATGGAAGCAACAACAATTCCAACCCTGGTGGAGATTCCTGGTTCGGTACCAGTGGAACCATCATGGCCAAAGGGGGCAATACCGTTCCCAACAACTCCACCACAGGCGCCTCGGGTGGCGCGGCAGGTTCCAGTATCGGGACCATCAAGCGCAATGGAGGCAACGGTGCGGATGCGCCTGGCGTGAATGCAGGTGGAGGAGGTTCTTCCGCTGGCATCAACGCAGCAGGCAACCCTGCCACCAATTCAAACGGAGCGACCGCCCCCTTGGGTGGCGGTGATGGCGGTGATGGCCGTACGGGCAGCAGCGGCAATGGAGATCCCGGCTTCTTTCCAGGCGGCGGCGGCGGCGGAGCTCGTCGTCAGTCCGGCACCCGTGTGGGTGGAAATGGTGCCGATGGCCAGGTCATCGTATCGGTCCCCTACGCTGAAAGCACCTGCTTGAGCACAACGGGCACCTATAACCAGCTGGTCGACAATGGCTGCGCTGCGAACGCCGCCACCAAGATCGGTCTACCGCAGAGCGGCCTGCCCACCACCTTGGGCACCGCTGCCGGTAATGCCCGACTATTGAGCGTGGAGCTGATCATCAGCCACACCTGGAACGCAGACATTGAAGCCAGACTGACCTCCCCCTCGGGAGTGACCCGGAATTTGATCCTGGACCGATTCGGTAACGGAGACAACCTGGGGAACCCCGGCACTTGCGCGCCCATTGTGTTCGTGGACGGCGCAGCGACCCTGGTCAACACCAATACCAGCAATGTGACCGGCGATTGGGCTCCGGAGCAGAGCCTGGCCGGTTTCACGGGGGACCCCAACGGCATCTGGACCTTGTCGGTCTGTGATAATGAAGGCGCTGACGTTGGCCACTTCCGATACGTGAAACTGAATTTCTGCACCGTGCCATTGATCACGGCCACCAGTTCCAGCAGCCCGGTCTGCGCCGGCAATACGCTGGACCTGGGCGTCACCGCCACGGGTACCGCGCCCCTGAGCTATACCTGGGCCGGCACCGGCACCTACAGCCCGAACAACACCACGGACGATGTGACGGTGACGGGTCCTGCCACAGGCAACTACAACATCGCGGTGAGCAATACCTGCGGCAGCACCAACACCAACGTGTCAGTGACCGTGAACCCTGCACCCAGTGCCACCATCAATTACGGCGCACAACCCCGTTGCCAGTTGGACGGAACCATCAGCGTGAACCGCACAGGTACGGCCGGTGGTTCGTACAGCGTAGGTGCGGGACTTTCCTTGAACACCTCCACCGGCGCAGTTGACCTCGCGGCCAGCACGCCCGGCACCTACACGGTGACCTATACCATCGCTGCGGCCGGTGGCTGCGCGCTGTTCTCCACCAATACCTCCATCGAGGTGGCCGCACCGGACACCTGGTATGCCGACACGGATGCCGACGGCTTCGGTGATCCGGCCGTCAACACGCAGTCCTGCGTCGCCGTGCCCGGCTATGTGCTGAACAGCACGGACAATTGTCCTTCCGCCTTCGGTCTGATCGGAGATGCCTGCGACGATGGCAACGCCGATACCGTGGGTGACCTGCTGCTGGGTGATTGCAGCTGCGCGGGCACCAACACCCCGTGGTACAGCCAGAGCGGTGGCGATCATACGGCCGCCATCTGGAGCCACAGCGTCAGCGGTCCCGGTACGGCCGTCACCTTCAGCAGCACCTCCATCGTGGTGGTGCAGAGCGGTCATACGGTGAACGTGGTGAGCTCGGCCTCCATGGGCGACCTCACGGTCGAAAGCGGTGCCGGCCTACTGCTGGGTGCCAACGACCTCAGCGTCTTCGGCAGCAGCATCGTCCTGGACGGCGATGTGGAGAGCACCACCGGCGAGCTGCGCTTCGAACCGGCAGCGGCGGCGACCATCACGGGCGCTGGCAGCATCGATGTGAACGACATGAGCGTGGATGCGGCCGTGAGCCTCAGCAACGCGGTGACCACCGACATCCGCGGCACGCTGCTGCTGGAGGACGGAGCCTTCAGTGTGAGCGGTAACACCCGCCTGGTGAGCAATGCCTCGGGCACCGCCCGTCTGGGTCCTGTTGGTGCTGGCGCGAGCTACACCGGCGATCTGATCGTGGAACGCTTCATCCCCGGTGGTGCCACCAACTGGCGCCTGCTGGGCAGCCCGGTGGCCGGTCGCACGGTGTTCAACTGGAAGGACGACTTCTTCATGGCCGGCTTCACCGGATCGCACTACCCCAACTTCTACAGCGGCGGTGTGCTGTGGCCCAGCGTGCGCAAGTACGATGAGACCGTGTCCAGCGCCGACCTCAATGCAGGCCTGGTGGGTGTGGCCGGTACGTCCGAGAGCCTGGCCACCGGACGTGGTTTCGCCGCCTGGAGCGGTGATGCCGCCGGTGGAACGGCCGCCTTCACCGTGGATGTGAAGGGCAACCCCAACGTGGCCGCAACGCCCATCGCACTTCCGATCAGCTACACCAACAGTGGCAACCCGACGGCCGATGGCTGGAATCTGGTGAGCAACCCGCTGCCCAGCCCGATCGATTTCACCCTGATCAGCCGTGGTGCCGATGTGGCCAACCAGTACTGGATCTTCGACCCCGCCTCGGGCAACAACCTGGTATGGTCCGCCGGCGTGGGCAGCGGTGCTGCCAACGGCATCATCCAGAGCAGCCAAGGCATCTGGATGAAGGCCACGGGTTCGGCCACCACCACCACCGTGGATGAGAGCGCGAAAGTGTTGGCCCCCACGGGTGGTGTGTTCGGCGGATCGGAGGATGACGAGATGCCCATCCTGCGCTTGGCCATCACCAGCAGCATGAACACCTTCGCTGATGAGGCCGTGGTGGTCTTCGACCAGGGCACCCCCGCATTCGATGCCATCGACGCACAGCAATTCGTCTTTGCCCACCCGCAGGCTCCGCAAGTGGCCACGCGCAGCAGTGACGGCGTGGACCTGAGCATCGACTTCTATGGAGGCTACGGCTCGGCCATCAGCATCCCCGTGCTTGTGAACGCAGCGGTGACCGGTACCTACACCATCACAGCCGAGATGAGCGGCATCCGCAGCCTGAGCTGCCTGAGCATCGAGGACCTTGCCACGGGCACCATCACCACCCTTGCGGACGGAGCATCGTACAGCTTCGTGATGAACGCCAACGATGATCCGAGCGAGCCCCGCTTCCTGATCCACGGCACGGCTCCGCTGCCTTTCGTGGTGGAGAATAGCACCTGCGCCGCGGCCAATAACGGCAGTGCATCGGTGAACGTGGGCGAGGGGCCGGTGAGCGTGACCTGGATGAACGCCAATGGCGGTTTGCTGCTGCAACAGGACAACGTGAGCGGCGAGGCCATCTTTGACGGCATCGCTCCGGGCAACTATCAGGTGAGCATCGCCACCGGCAACGCCTGCGGTACGCTGGTCGCCGAGTTCAGTGTGGAGGAACCCTTCGCCCTGGAAGTGAGCACCGAGGCCATCGCTGCGGCCAGCTGCCCGAACACCCCGGATGGGTCGGTGGACGTGCAGGTGCTGGGCGGTGTGGGCCCCTACAGCTATGAGTGGAGCAACGGTGCGAGCACCGAGGACCTGGTGGCCGGTGAGGGCACCTACAGCCTCACGGTGACCGATGCGAACGGCTGCACCCTGCAGGTGAACGACCTGATGATCGGCGCAGGCGAAGGACCTGTGGCGGGCATCGCCGCCGAGAGCAGCGTGATGATGGGCGCCCCCGTGGTGTTCACCAGCACCGCCGCACTCGCCGAAAGCTGGGCCTGGGACTTTGGTGATGGCACGACCAGCACGCTGGAGAACCCCGAGCACAGCTACACCATGCCTGGTCTTTACACCGTCACCTTGGTGGTGAGCTATGGGGAGTGCAATGACATGAGCACCTTCGAGATCGCGGTGGAACTGAGCACCGGCATCACCGAGGTACCCACCAACACGGTGCGGGCCTGGGTGGCCAACGGCGGTTTCGTGATCGAGCACGACTATGATCGGGGCCACCTGACCGTGGAAGTGCTGGACGCCTCGGGACGCCTGGTGAGCACCAACACCCACGCGGCCACTCCCGGCCAGGTCCTGTTGCCCGGCACCGGTCTTGCGCCCGGCATCTGGACACTGCGTTTGACGAACGACCACGAGCAGCGCACCATCCGCGTTCCCTTGATGCGCTGATCGTTCCACCCATGAGGCAATGGCCGTCTCCGCGAGGAGGCGGCCATTCTTCGTTGAGCACCCGGGCCATTCCAAGCGCATGAGCAACGGACGGTGGCCGTCAACGCGAGCTGCCCTTCTTCATTCTACCTTGCACCCACGAACACGCCCATGCTCCACCTTCTTCGTTCACCCCGCGCAGGCGTCATCGCCCTGCTCGTGCTTTTCACCGGTTGTCTGACCATTGAAGAGCAATACACCTTCAAGCGGAATGGTAGTGGCACCATGACCTATGTGGTGGACCTCAGCGAGATGGGTGAGATGATGAAGAGCCTGGAGGGCATGAGCGAGGCCGCTGGCGAGACCGACGGCTCGGAAAAGCCCGAGATGATGGAACTGGGTGAGGAGGCCGAGGCCCTGAAGGCCATCCCGGGCATCAGCAAGGTGAAGGTCGACACGAAGAAGGAGTGGATCCGCAGCATCACCTTCGCGTTCAAGGACCTCAACTCCCTGAACGAAGGTCTGAACACCCTGATGCCGGACAGCACCGGCATTAAGCACACCTTTTTCGCTTGGGAAGGCAACACCCTGGTGCGCACCAGCAACCGCTTCGCCAATGAGCTGGGCGCGAGCATGGGCGAGGCGGGGAGCGGTGAGGACGGGGAGGAGGGCATGGACATGGGCATGCTGTTGGGCACCATGAAGTACAAGTACTCCTTCAAGTTCGCGGACGAGATCGGCAGCACCACCTCCGCTGAGGGAGTGAACAAGGAGGAAGTGAGCGCCCGTGAGGTGAAGTTGGATACCGATTGGGGCGTCATCGCCAAGGACCAGCATGCCCTTGATCTCCGTATTCAATTGAACAAGTGATCGACCAGCAACCTCTTCCGATGGACCACCTGTTGGAGACCGCCATCCGATTGGCCGCCAAGGTCCACAAAGGCCAGGTGGACCGTTTCGGGAAGCCCTATATACTGCATGTGATGCGTGTGATGATGCGCGGCCATGACTTCGATGAGCAGGTGCTAGGCGCCCTGCATGACGTGTTGGAGCGTTCGAACCTCACCATGGCCGATCTGGAGAAGAAGGGTTTCTCTCCCCGCGTGCTCAAGGGCATGGCGCACATCACCAGGATCCCGGAGGAGACCTACGAGCAGTACATCGACCGGGTGATGCAAGACAATCTCGCCATCCGTGTGAAACTGCATGATCTGGCCGACAAGATGGACCTGCTGCACGTGGAGCAACTGGACCCCTCCGACCTAAAGCGCTACAACAAGCAATTGGTGGCCTACCATCGCATGAAGCGCATGGTGCAGGAGGCCAAGGCCAATATGGCCCTTCAGCCGCTGCGCCGACCCTGAGCCTGTGCGTGGCAAGGTGTGTTCGGTGGGTCTGATGTCTGTTTGGAAAGTTCGATCGGAAGGGACCTTTACCTTCGTCCGATAATACCTACCCAATCCATGCGATCCTTAGCTCTCGCGCTGCTGTCAGCGCCCCTTTTCGTGGCCTGCGGCGGCAATGCCGATAGCGGCACGATACCGGCCAACGACACCACCGCCGTGGTCGATACCTTCCAGTGGGAGGTGGACCAGTTCGCCGACGTTCGTGTTCTACGCTATCAGGTCCCGGGCTGGGACCAGTTAAGCCTGCAGCAGAAGCAGCTGTGCTACTACCTGAACATGGCCGGCCTTGCCGGTCGTGACATCATGTGGGACCAGAACTACCGCCACAACCTGACGATCCGCCGCGCGCTGGAAGCCATCCTGGCCAACGACAAGGTGAAGCGTGGTGGAGCCGACTGGGACAACTTCCTGGTCTATGCCAAGCAGGTCTTCTTCAGCAACGGCATCCATCATCATTACAGCAACGACAAGCATAGCCCCGCCTTTTCGCAGGCCTACTTTGAAGGGCTGTTGAAAGAGACCGGTACCACCCTCGCGCCTGAAGTGCTCGCGGCCATCTTCGATCCCACCGTGGATGCGAAGAAAGTGAGCCTGGATGCCACGAAGGACCCCATCCTCGCCAGCGCCGTGAACTTCTATGGCGATGACATCAACCAGAAGGAGGTGGACCAGTTTTATGCCGCCATGGAGAAGAAGGACGATCCCCGGCCGCTGAGCTACGGCATCAACAGTCGCCTGGTGCGTGGCAAGGACGGCCAATTGATGGAGCAGGTCTACAAGGTGGACGGCCTCTACGGTGCAGCCTTGGCCGAGAGCGTGAAGTGGCTGGAGAAGGCCGTGATCGTGGCTGAGAACCCCAAGCAGAAGGAGGCGCTGGAACTGCTCATCGCCTACTATCGCACGGGCGACCTGAAGACCTGGGACGATTTCAACGTGGCCTGGGTGAAGGACACCGAGAGCACCGTGGATTACATCCTCGGTTTCGTGGAGGTGTACAACGACCCCATCGGCAAACGCGGTAGCTACGAGGCCATCGTGGAGGTGAACGATCCGGAAGCCAGCAGGAACATGGCCATGATCATGGAGAACGCCCAGTGGTTCGAGGACAATTCCCCCCTGTTGCCCGAGCACAAGAAGGAGAACGTGGTGGGCATCACCTACCGCTTCATCAACACCGTGGGTGAGGCGGGTGATGCAGCGCCAAGCACCCCGGTGGGTGTGAACCTGCCGAATGCCGACTGGATCCGTGCGGAACATGGCAGCAAGAGCGTGAGCCTGGGCAACATCAGCGAGGCCTATGAGAAGAGCAGCGGCCAGAGCAGCCTCGAGGTGTTCTGCCACGATGCGGAGGAGATCGAACGCGCCAAGTTGCACAGCAGCCTGGCCGGCAAACTGCACACCGCGCTGCATGAGGTGGTGGGCCATGCCTCAGGTAAGCTGGAGCCAGGTATCGCCGGAACCGACGTCACCCTGAAGACCTACGCCAGCACCCTGGAGGAAGGCCGCGCCGATCTGGTGGCCCTGTACTTCATCATGGACCCCAAGCTGGTGGAACTGGGCGTGATGCCCAGCCTCGAAGTGGGCAAGGCCGAGTACGACGGCTACATCCGCAACGGTCTCCTCGCCCAGTTGCGTCGCATCAAACTGGGCAAGGATGTGGAGGAGGCCCACATGCGCAACCGGATGTGGGTGAGCGCCTGGGTGTATGAGAAGGGCATGGCGGACAGCGTGATCGTGAAGGTGACGCGCAACGGCGAGACCTACTATGATATCCGCGACTACGAGAAACTGCGCACGCTCTTTGGCGATCTGCTGCGCGAGACCCAACGCATCAAGAGCCAGGGCGACTATGAGGCCGGCAAGGCGCTGGTCGAGAACTACGGCGTGAAGGTCGATCAGGCGCTGCACGCCGAAGTGCTCAAGCGTTCGGAGAAGATCAAGACGGCGCCTTATTCCGGTTTCATACAGCCTGAGATGCAGGCCGTGACGGATGCGCAGGGTAAGATCACCGACGTGACGCTGAGCTATCCCTCTGATTTCATCGGGCAGATGCTCCGCTATGGAAAGCTCTACAGCTATCTGCCCGACGTGAACTGAGGGAGACATGCTGATGCATGACGCTCAGTACCGGATAGCAAAGTGACGTTATCGACAGGCAGAACCCCCACTTGGCCGAGGCCGGGTGGGGGTTCTGCTTGCCTGGCAGCGGCCCAAAGCATGTGCACGGACGAACTGCTTGCTCGGCGGCTCATCACTGGTCCTGCTCCAGGCTCCAACGGGTGAACAGTTCGGCACCTTCCCCATCGAAGTGGTTCGCGTCGCAGAACAGGCTGTCCGGCCACTGGCGCACGTGGGCATCCACCAGGCGGTGGCCCAGGGGCAGCAGGATGCTGCGAAGGCGCGCCACGTGGGCTTGGGCGAGCGCTTCCCCTTCGGAAGTACGCAGTCCATCGCGGTGCGGTGAGCAGATCACCAGGAATTCGACGTGTTCATCGCTGAGGAACTGCGCCAGGTCCTTGAACGCAGCGTAGCGGTCCTCATCGATCTCTGCCGCTGAGGGTACCGGCTCGTTATAGCGACCGGGATGGATGCTCTGGTCCGGCACGCTGAGCGCAGCACCGCCATAGGCATCGAAGCCCAGGTACTCGTAGTTGGCCGCGTCGTGGAAACGGATGCGGTTCGCGCTCATCTGGCGCAGGTAGTAGGGCGCGTTCCAGTGGGAGAGGTAAGGCCCGATGCCGCCAGGTGAACGGAGGTGCTCTGTGATCGAGGCCGAATCCTTTTCCGTCATGGTCGAAACAGGTGTGAAGTCCACCAGGTTGCTCACCATGATCACCTGGCGTGGTCGAAGGTGCCGTACCAGCGGAGGTGCCATCCGGCTCACGGCAAGCGCGCCGATGCCCCACGCTCCGGCATTCACGTAGCGGGTTGTTCCGAAATGCTCCACCACCGGTCCCGATGACAGGTTGTTCAAGGTCATCGAGGATCCCAGTGCCAGAACGTCCACGTTGCGCTGCCCGCTGAGCGCCACCCGGTGCACCTTCTCGTTCACCGAGATGTTGGAGGTGATGGGTGGCGCCGGGAAGGTGTCCCATCCCCATGCCACGTAAAGCGCCACACCGATCACGATGGGCAGCGCCCTGAGCGCACTTTGGCGGAGGAAGCGCAGCACCATCAGAACTGGAAATAGATGAACGATGCAGTGGTGATCGGCGCGTAGGCGATGATCAGTGCCACCACCCCGTAGTAGATGGTCCGGCGCACCCACCGCGGCGCGATACCGTCCAACTGCAGTCCGTACTGTCGACCACGGGCCACCCACTCCAAGGTGAACAGCACCGCCAGGCTGAGGAACACCACCTTCAGGTCCTTGGAGAACAGGTGGTCCGGCACGGTGAACAGGCTTTTGGAGAAGATCCCCTCATACACCGATAGGGCGTCCGGCAGGTCGTTGGCGCGGAAGAAGACCCAGGCCATGCAGGCCAGGAGGAAGGTGCTCAGCATGCCGCCGGCCTCTCGCAGTGATGGCAGGTGCTTCCCTTCCGCCACGATGCCCAGGTTTTGCCGGTTTCGTTTCGCCAGGATCAGGGGCAGGAAATAGAGGCCATTGAGGAAACCCCAGATCAGGAAATTCCACGAAGCGCCGTGCCAGAAACCGCTCACCACGAAGATGATCATGGCATTCCGCACCTGGAAGAACTTACCGCCCCGGCTGCCGCCCAATGGTATGTATACATAATCACGGAACCAGGTGCTTAGGCTGATGTGCCAACGGCGCCAGAACTCCGCCATGTCACGGGAGAAATAGGGATATGCGAAGTTCTGCATCAGGTTGAAGCCGAAGAGACGGGCTGTACCGATGGCGATGTCGGAATAGCCGCTGAAGTCGCCGTAGATCTGGAAGGCGAACAGCGCGGTACCCAGCGCCAGGGTGCTTCCGCTCATCAGCTCGGGTGCGGAGTAGATCTGGTCCACATACTTGGCGCAGGTGTCGGCGACCAGTACTTTCTTGAACAGTCCCCAGAGGATCTGGCGCAGTCCGTCCCAGGCATCAGCGATGACGAAGGCCCGTTCGCGTTTGAACTGTGGCATCAAGGAACTGGCCCGTTCAATGGGCCCTGCCACGAGCTGGGGGAAGAACAGGACGTAGGCGGAGAAAGCGACCGGGTCGCGTGTCGCCTCGATCTGGCGGCGATACACGTCGATGCTGTAGCTCATTGTCTGGAAGGTGTAGAAACTGATGCCCACCGGAAGCACCACGTCCAGTGTGCGGATGCCGATGGGAAGGCCCATCAGGGTGAAGGCCTCATTGAAGTTGGTGATGAAAAAATCGTAGTACTTGAACACGCCCAGGATGCCCAGGTTGGCCAGCATGCTCGCCGCCAGCAGCCACTTTCGGCGGGTTGGGGCTTCCGTGCGGTCCAGGGATATGCCCACCGACCAGTCGATCACCGAGCTCAGGAACACCAGCCCCAGAAATCGCCAATCCCACCAGCCGTAGAACACCATGCTGGCTGCAAGAAGGAACGCGTTCTGCGTGCGAAGGTCGCCTCCGAACACCTTCCAATAGAGCAGGAAGACGATCGGTAGGAAAAGGGCGAAATCGATGGAGTTGAAAAGCACGCGGGAAGTTGAACGCGAGAGTGCAGGGGAAAGGTTCTCGTGGACTGGTATGAGGACCACAGAGCCCTTGTCAGGACAACTACAGCATACCCCTCCGAGGGGAGAGTCTTCCGTTCGCCAAGACCATGCCACCCCGTACCTGTGCCTGGTGCGTTCCGGTTGCGGCGTCCCTCGCGGTGTCGGTTCGTGTTAGACGATCCTGCCTTGGGGCATCCTTGGTATGGACAGGGGTGGTCGCACCCCTTGTTTCCACATGGTCAACTGACGATGGGACCTTGCGGATGGGGCGCCATGCCAAGGTCTGTCCAACTGGATCGGAGGTCGGTCTGAAGAGTCACGCCGCCCTCGTCCCGTTCTTTTGGGATGGGGGCTTCGTGCTTTCCGTACCCCGGTGCTCGCGGTCGGACCTTGGAAAAACAGGTACTGTTGTCGATCCGGAGGAAAAAAGATCGGAATCGTGGAACCTTCCATTCGACCTCCCGTTACAGGGTGTGTCCAAGTAGTTCAAAGGTCAGTCTGAAGAGTCACGTCGCCCTCGTCCCGTTCATTCGGGATGGGGGCTTCGTGCTTTCCGTACCCCTGTGCAAGCGGTCATGTCCTGGAAGAACAGGTGTTGCCGTCGCTCTGGAGGAAAAAGATCCCGGTGGTGGAACCTTCCCACGGATATCCCGTTACAGGGTATGTCCAAGTAGTTCAAAGGTCAGTCTGAAGAGTCACGTCGCCCTCGTCCCGTTCATTCGGGATGGGGGCTTCGTGCTTTCCGTGGTTCGCTGTTGGTGCGTTAAGACTCATGGGGCGACACTTTTTCGAAGGCAGGGGGGGACGTTCCGATGATCTGCTATATTTGCGGCCCCTGCGAAGGAAATGTTCCACTTACCGAAGTGGCGGAATTGGTAGACGCGCACGTTTCAGGGGCGTGTAACCGAAAGGTTGTGCGGGTTCGAGTCCCGCCTTCGGTACCCAGAGGCGGCCCCCAAAGGGCCGCCTCTTTTACTTCACGCCGCTATTGTCCGAATGGCCACTGGTGGTCAATAGCTTTGTGATCGGGGCCATGGGTGAAACACGTTTCAGGACACGTCGGCAATGGCACAACACCCTCATGGTAGTGTGGATGTCGCCCTTTGCTGTCCTCATCGGTCTCATCGTTGCGGCTTCCACCGGGCGCTTCGCCACCTTGATCGCCTTGCTGGCCCTTCTGGCTATCGGACTCGGTGTTGCGCTGTACCGGGACATGAGCGGTCGCAGCACGTACCGGATCAATGGAGAAAAGCTGAGTCTCATCAGCCGCTCGGACCGCTTGGACATACCCTTCGAAGAGATCGCTGATGCCAGCTTGATCGATCGGGCCGGAGCACGGGAATACATCCGTCAGCGTTCCCTCATCCATACCAAGGGATGGCGCGATCTGCGGCGCCGGGCGAGAGCCTTCACCCGGTTCTGTACCGTGGACATCGGGTTGACCAGTTTTACGCTAGGTCTTGGAAGAACGGTCATCGATCGCCTGCCCAATGCCAGGCATGATCTGGTGCTGTTACGCCTTCGGAATGGCGATGACCTGCTACTTTCACCGCAGTACAACCAGGACCTGGTGGATTCCCTGAGCCGACGCCTGAGCGAGCGGAAATGAGGGACTAATTGTACCGGATACGCTTGCCGAGCTGAAGGACGCTGGTCTGACGCATGCCATTCAGCTTGCAAAGTGCATTCACCGAGGTTCCGTAGCGCCGGGCGATGGCCGAGAGCGTATCTCCCCGGCGCACCGTGTGGTACTTGCGGGCACTGGCAGCGGCCTTGGCGGCGGCGATGCTCGCGAAAGTGCCTTTGTGGATGTCGAAGGTGTGCGCTTTCAATTGGCCCCGTTCCACATCGAAGACTAGTGAGGGGTCGATGGGCTGGTCCAGGAAACGCACCTCGAAATGAAGGTGGCTGCCATAGCTCCGCCCGGTATTGCCACCCAGGCCGAGCAGGTCGCCGGCCTCCACATGCTGCCCTGGCACCACCTTGCGGGCGCTCAGGTGGGCATACAAGGTCTCCAGACCGTTGAAGTGGCGCACCACCACCACGTGGCCGAAGGTGCTGTTGTATTTGGAGATGCGCACCATTCCTGCGAATGCGCTCCTCACGGGGTCTCCGGTCTGCAGCTTCAGGTCGAGGCCATAGTGCATGCGCCCTTTCCGCGGTCCGAAACCGGAGGTCACATGACCATCACAAGGCATGGCATGGTCACATTCGGCATGGCCCAGGACCAGCCGCAGGGTGTCGTGGTGAAGGGCATCAGGACGACCGCCGAGAAAGATCGCATCCGTGTTCCAATTGCAATACATGTCGTAACTGGGTATGTTCGACAGCGAGTCGTTCACGTCCCAGTTCATCCCTGCCGCAGAGGCCGCGCGTTCGATCTCCGTGGTGGCTTCCTCGGAGGTTTCAGTGCCCACCAGCTCCTCGAAGAGGTCTGCTCCTTCAGGTCCGCCTGTGGAAGTCGTATCGGACTGGGCGGCAGCGTTAAGGCCCAGCACAACAGTGCAAACAGCTGCAATGAAGGGGCGTGACAGGGCTGACATGGGCGGCAAAACTATCCGCGACATCGGACGGTGCAAGTTTGCACCGCCCCGTTCTGTCCACGTGGTCTCGTGTGAAGCTTGGATATGCACTGTATCCCTTTGCTGTCAAGGGGTTCAGAATGGGGCTTGGTCGCGTTAAACTGTGTTAACGGAAGGTCATCAGGGTCGGGGATGATGAACCCTGGCACTTCCTTCGCGTATCACGTTGCAGGAGGGCGGGGCCTCATGCCCTGAAGCGACCATGGAAGAGCGGAATGCGAAGTTGACAGGGGATGGGCAGCGGGAGAACCCGTTCGCGCACCGCTTGGCGCACCTGGTGATCGTCTACCTCACCGCCTTGTTGCTCGCGTTGCCCTTGTTCATCATCATCGATGCGTTCGTACCGGAGCTTGTCCTTCCCTTGGGTGAAGGTCTCCGGGTCGATCAATTGCTGGTCTTTGTGGCGGTGGTGGGCGCCTTCGTGGTGCTGGTGCGCCGCTTCCAGTATGTCATGTACGGTGCGCTGATGCTCGGTCTGCTGGTCCTCTCCTTCACCACCATCACCGGTCTTTATCCGGTGTCCACCTTGTACAACAGCTATGCACAGTTCCTGCGCGATCTTCGGGAGACCGCCTCGGGGGTGCCCATGGCCGCCGATCGCCTGAAGCCCTTTCATGATGCGGACAAGCTGAGGTCCTTGGTGGATGTGACCGACCCCGCTGTGCGCAAGGCTTCCGTTCAGATGGCCACGGCCCACTTCACGGAGGTGTCGGTGATGGAGAGCGAGCACACGCTCGTGCAGGCCTTCTCGATATTCAAGGAGATCAATTCGAAATGGCGCTACGTGTCCGATGTGAAGGGAGGGGAATATTTCGCCACACCTGCTGAAAGCATTGAACTGCTGGCCGGCGACTGTGATGACCATGCCTTGTTGATGGCTGCCAGCATCAAGGCCATTGGTGGGGAGGTGCGTCTGGTCCGGACCACAGGCCATGTGTATCCCGAGATGAAGGTCGGGGATGATGCGGCATTGGAACGCGCTGCGATCCTGATCCGCAGGAAGCTGTTCACACGCGAGGTCGGCGATGCACCGCTTTACCACCACACCGATGCGGATGGCCAGCATTGGATCAACCTCGACTACACGCGCAACTACCCTGGCGGGGAGCTCATGAACGAGGAGATATTGGGAGTGCTGGAGCTCTAGGGGTCGGAAGTGCTGCGCATACTCGAACGGGGTACCTTCGCCAAAGGCAGCGATGAAAAAATTGGTGGATCCGTTCGAACTGGCCAAGGCCAGCCACATGCGTCCGGGGGACCCGCGGATCTCGCTCCTGACCGAGGTTAGCGGGCTGAAGCGCTTGGAGCGGTTCTACAATTCGGTGGAAGCGCTGCACGACCTGGAGTTCGTCGCCGCCGTGTTCCGGAACCTGGAACTGGAGATCGAGGTCTCACAGAAGGATCTGGACAACATCCCGCTTGAAGGCGGTTTGGCCTTCGTGGCCAATCATCCCTATGGAGCGATCGATGGACTTGCGCTCGTGCACATCCTTGGACATGTGCGTCCGGACCTTCGGGTGATGGCGAATTTCCTCTTACAACAACTGGAGCCGCTCAAGCACCGGTTCATCGGCGTCAACCCCTTTGAGCAGTTGGGCTCGCTCAGCAGCTTCCAAGGCATGCGCCAGGCTTTGGGCCATGTTGCCGAGGGCGGTGCGCTCGCTGTGTTCCCTGCGGGCGAGGTCAGCAGCTTCCGAACGGAGCTGAAGGCCGTCGCCGACCCACGATGGAAGACCCCGGCGATCAAGTTGATCCAGCGTGCCAACGTTCCGGTGGTGCCGATCTGGTTCGATGGTGCGAACAGCCTGGTGTTCCAGATGCTGGGGATGATCCATCCGAACCTGCGCACCATCGCATTGCCCAACGAGATGCTGCGGATGCGTGGCCGCTCTGTGCGGATGCGCATCGGGAAGCCGATACCCGTGAAGGACATCGCCGGGTTCAACAGTGCCGACCAGCTGGCGCGCTTCCTGCGCGCACGCACCTATGCCTTGGGCAGTGGCCTGCAGGTGAAGCGCGAGTTCTTTACACCGTTGCGCTTTCCGCGCCGGCCCAAGGAGCTTGTGGAGCCTCAGGAGATCCCTCAACTGGAGCGCGAGATCGCCTCCATCTCGGACCTGCTCATTAACCAGCAGGCCGAGTTCGACCTGTACCTTGCCGGCAGTCACCGTATCCCGCACATCCTGCGCGAGATCGGTCGCCTGCGTGAGGAGACCTTCCGGGCAGTGGGTGAGGGTACCAACAAGCCCATCGATCTGGACGAATTCGACATCTATTATGATCATCTCTTTCTGTGGGACCGTGAGAAACGCCGACTAGTGGGCGCCTATCGGATCGGTGACGGGAAGCGGATCATGTCGCGCTATGGTAAACGGGGGTTCTACACGTACACGCTGTTCCGGATGGACCGGCATATGGAGAAGGTGCTGCGCAGGAGCTTCGAGCTGGGGCGGTCGTTCATCGCCGTGGATTACCAACGCCAGCGACTGCCTCTGTATATGCTCTGGCGCGGCCTGTTGCTGCACATCACCGCTCATCCGGACCATCAATATCTGATCGGTCCGGTGAGCATCAGTGGCACCTACAGCAGATTCTCCAGAGCGCTGATCATGGAGTTCGCCCAGCAGCACCACTATGACAAGGAGATGGCTTCACACGTGAGCCCCCGCAATCGGTTCAAGGTAAAGGCGGAGAAGGCGGACAGTGAGACATTGGTGCAGGCGGCCACGGCCGATCTGAAACGGATGGACAGGCTGATCGCGGAGGTGGACCCGAAGGAGACCGCGATGCCGGTGCTCCTGAAGAAGTACCTCCTGCTCAATGCACGCATCATCGGCTTCAACCGTGACCCGCGATTCAATGATGCCTTGGACGGACTGATGGTGCTGGACCTCACAAAATTGCCCGAGCGCACGGTGGAGGACCTGCGCAAAGGCATGTCTGAGGTCTGAACTAGGCGTACTCCAGTTCCTTCGCCACGCTGCTGGATACGGTGGTCTTTGCCGCCGCTGGCCGGCTCTGTTCATGGAAGTACAGGCTCCAATGCCCGTCCACATACTCCAGCGCGCTCATGTGTTCGATCCAGTCACCGGAGTTCATATAGTTCACCGACCCCTTGGCGGTGGTGATACGTCGCATCTGCGGTTGGTGGATGTGGCCGCAGACCACGTGCTGGAACCCTTCGTGGACGGCGATGCTGGCGGCGGTCTCCTCGAAGTCGCCGATGTAGGCTACGGCGCGCTTCACACTGTTCTTGACCCGCTTGCTGAAGCTCATCCGCGGCCTGCCGAGGGCTAACAGCACGTGGTTCACCACGGTGTTGATCCGTATCAGCAGGTCGTACCCGAAGCCCCCCAACTTGGCGAGCCATTTCGCATGCTTCATGCTCGCGTCGAAGATGTCGCCGTGGAAGAACCAGTAGCGCTCGCCCCCGATGTTCAATGACAGGCGGTCCAGCAGTTGCAGTTGACCCAGTGACGCAGGGCTGTAGCGCCGAAGGGCCTCGTCATGGTTGCCCGTGATGTAATAGACGGGGACCTTGCCGGCCATCTTCAGCAGTCGCTTCAATACCTGCATATGGCTTTTGGGGAAGTAGCTCTTCTTGAATTGCCAGATGTCGATGATGTCCCCGTTGAGGACCACCATGCGTGGCTTCACCGAGCGCAGGTAGGCGGTGAGCTCCTTTGCACGGCAGCCATAGGTGCCCAGGTGAAGGTCGGAGAGGACCAGGATATCGATGGGCCGTTTCATGACGTTGCTCCGCATGTGTGGATGTTCACATGCAAAGCTGCGATCGGTGTGTTGGCGGGCGGTGAACACCATGTTAAGCCGATCGTCACTATGAACAGGGCCTGTTGGCGGATGCACCCCCACCTTTGCATCATGGAACAGGGACTTCATGTGGTGCTGGGCGCCAGCCCACGGCCGGAGCGTTATGCGAACATGGTAGTGAAGCGCCTTCGGCGCGCGGGGATAGAGCTTTGGGCTGTGGGTCTCAGGCCCGGATGGATCGATGACACGCCCATCCATACGGTTCTGCCCGAAGGCCGGCCGGTAAACACCGTGACCCTTTATGTAGGGCCGGCCGGGCTGGAGTCGTGGATGGACCGCCTGCTCGCTTTGGAACCGCGCCGGATCATCTTCAATCCCGGAACCGAGCTTCCTGCATTTGCGACCCGTGCCTCTGCCATGGGGGTGGAGGTGGTGGAGGGCTGCACCTTGGTCATGCTATCCGCAGGCACCTACTGAAGGGACGAAAAACAGGAAGCCCCCGCCTGATCGGCGGGGGCTTCCTGATCAATGAGGTCCCGGACTATTGTCCGACGATCAGTTTCGTCACACTGCTGCCGGCGCTGTTCGCTGCGCGCAGAAGGTACATGCCATCGCTGAGGCCTAGGCCTCGTCCGCTGAGCTCGATCAGCGCGCCGCCAGTGGGCTGGTACACGTTCTGGTAGACCACTGCACCGCGGATGTCCGTGATGGCGATCTCCGTGCTCGAAGCCTCCATGCCCGTCACCTGCAGTGTGAAGTGGTCATTGGTGGGGTTCGGGTAGAGGTTCATGAACACCACATTGCCGTTCAGGTCGATGATCCCCACCGGAGTTCCGAAGTTGATGTCATCAATGAAGAAGTTGTTCGAGAACTCGCTGCTGGTGAAACGGAAGCGGAAACGGTTGTTCGGACCCAGCGTCGAGTTCGGTAGGCTGATGGTCTTCAGGCGCCATGCCGTGGGTGGCATTTCAGGATTGTTGCCATTGGTCACGAGTTCCTCTCCAGTGATCTCTGAAGCATTGATCCAAGTACGGCCGCAGTCCAGCGAACGGTCCACCTCCAGCTTTTCGGTGACGTTATCGATCGAAGTGGTACTGGTGCTGTAAGAATAACGGAAGGACAGCTGCACACCCGAGAGACCGGAGAGGTTCACGCTCGGTGATACCAGGTCGTCGATGTCCAGATCGTTGGTGGGATCGATGAGGTCTAGTTGGTTGCGGGCGCCGCTGTTCAGCATGGCGCATGCATTCCCGGAGAAACCGCCTTCCGTGTATAGCGAGAAGAAGGTGTGGTTGTTGTCATAGTTCTCTGCGTGGAAAGGCCAGAGGTTCTCGTTGTCCTCGAAGCTCTCAAAGAACGGAGCCATGTTCGTGGACTGTTCGCTGATGTTCACGGCAAACTCCTGAACCTTGGTGCTGGAACCATGTTCGTTGGTGGCGGTAAGGGTCACCGACTTCCAGCCCGCACCCGAGAAGGATACGGTGGGGTTCCGCTGTGCACTGGTAGCCGGCGTACCATCTTGGAAGGTCCAGTTCCATGAGGTGGCCGCACCGCCCGAGCTATTGTCACGGAAGGTGATGGATGCTCCGGCACAGGCCGTGGAAGGATAGGGGATATTGTTGGTGGACAGGGCTGCGTAGAAATCTGCGTTCGGCGGGCACGTTGGCACATAGCCATCGTTGGTTCCCGTTGCGATCAGGTTCTCAGCCTGCCAGAGGGAACGACGGTCCCCGACATCGGAGGTTGCAGCGGCGCGCCAGCGGGCCACCTGGCCTTCGGTGAACTGCTTGGAGCAATAGGAGTATTCCATATAGTTCTCCACGTTCTCGATACGTCCGTAAGTCCCACCCAACACGAGGGAATCAATGAAAAAGGCACCACCTTCCTCTTCAGCGTTCCATGCATAGATGCGGATGGTCACGGTCTCATCGGTCTCCGGGTTCAGGATACCGCCGCTGGAGAAGAGACCGGTCAGGTTCACCCGGCAACCGTTGATCACGTCCTCCACATCGTTCTTGATGAAGAAGGTCGTAAGGCCCTGGATCTGGAGATTCGGGTCGGTCGTCGAGTTCAACGCCGTGAAGTTCGATCCGAAAGCACCCGTCCGACTGGCACGAACAGCGAATGTGCGCGGACCATTTGCAGTCCTCCGAGCCTTGAACGTGATGAACTCCGGACGATGTGAGTATGGCAGGGTCGGGTCGATACTGAACTCGTAATACTTGGCCACGTCCTGGGTTCCGGTCAGGTTGACGAACTCCGTCTCGCCATCCACGGCACCTGTGCCCCAGTTGCTGAACCCGAATGCACCGTCCGCGAGATTGGTGGAACCCACACCGACAGCGGTAAAGGGGGTCACGACCACCGCGGTCTCATTATAGAAGGTGTCCAGTTCGGTCGGGATCGTGCTGGGGTCGGTCGTTCCGCCACCGTTCACCATTCCGTCGAAGTTCATCACCGATGCACGGAAATTCTGCATGGTGCAGGTATGGTCGAATCGGCGACAGTAACCGGGCTTGTGGCCCTTGGTCAGTGGCACATCCTCCACACCATCGTCGCTGCATACCGTGACCATGTTGTTGGATCCGGGCACACCTTCAATACCGGCCACGTTAGCCCCCCAGGTGTGTGCGAGGTTGAACGAGTGGCCCAGCTCGTGGGTCAGGGTATTACCGTTCACTCCGACGTCAGAGCTGAGCATGATCACCCCATCGGCGACCTGCGAAATGCCGGTCAGCGCGTTCGGGTAGTAGGCATAGCCTGCCGCACCACCACCCATCTGGCGAACTGTCCAGATGTTCATGTACTTGTTGCGGGGCCAGTAGTTGTACTTGGAGCCATCGTTCCCTACCAGGGTCTCGGGAGTGCGAACCCGGTCGATACCGGTTGTGCAGTTCCCATCGGGGTCTATCTTGGCCAGGCGGAACTCCACCTTTACGTCGCCAGCGATCTGCTGGTAATAGGGCACTGCATCGACGAGGTCAGAGTTCAGCTTGCGGTAATCATCGTTCAGCTGCTGCACTTCGGCGAAGATCTGTTCATCCGTTAGGTTCTCCTGGCCACCAGCATGGATGACGTGGAAGACAACGGGGATGATGTACACCGTCTCATCGTCACGCTGTACCGCACTGTTGCGGAGCAGTTCGACGATCTCCGCTTCATAGGCAGCTTCCCGCTCCAAGTAGGTCGGGTCGCTTTCGATCAGACGCTGGCGCATCTCATCTGCTTGGCACCAGTGCAGTTGCTGTGCGTTGGCAGCGAACGGCAGGGCGATGGCTAATCCGAGTATCAGTTGTTTCATGGTGTGCTCCGGGGCAAGGGGATCGGTTTGTTCAATTTGCCGGCCTCTAAAGTAAGGCCGAAGACCATTCATTGGTTCGTTCGCCCCCATTCGGGTCGAGGAACGGAGGGGTATACCGGACCATCGGTGGTTGCGTTGGAAGCGGCGGTTTTCCGGCCCCGTGTAAGTGTGGGGGGCCAGTTCAGGGATGTATAGAATGCTGAGGATCAGGTCTTGCCGAGCCCGTCCAAGGCCTGGAGGATGACGGTGCAGGCATGCTCCACCTCCTCGGAACGAATGGTCAACGGAGGAGCGATCCGGAACGCGGTGGGGCAGGAGAGGAACCAGAAACCCAGGACTCCGTTCGCCAAACAGGCATGCACCACCCTCTGCACTTTTTCCGCATCGCCAAGGTCCACAGCGAGCATCAATCCCAGCCCCCGTAACTCCCGGATCTCCGGGTGAACGAGCCGCTCGTGGAAGAGCCTTCCCATGGCCCGGGCGTTCGCACTCAGCCCTTCCTGTTCAAGGGCATCCAGTGCGGCAAGCCCGGCCACACAGGGCAGGGGGTGTCCTCCGAACGTGGTGATGTGGCCCAGGACCGGGTCGTGTGTCAGCAGTTCCATCCGTTCCATCGAACTGACGAAAGCCCCCATGGGAAGTCCTCCGCCCAAAGCCTTGCCAAGGACCAGGATGTCCGGCACCACGCCCCAATGTTCAAAGGCGAAACGCAGGCCCGTTCTGCCGAAACCGGTCTGCACCTCATCCATCACCAGCACGGCCCCGGTCTTGCGGCAACGGCCGTGCAAGGCGATCATCCATTCCGATGAAGGGATGCGCACCCCGGCATCGCCCTGAACGGGTTCTATGACCACGGCCGCCGTTCGGGTGTCGATCAGGTCCAGGTCGGGCAGGTGTCCGAAGGTGATGTGCGCCACGTCCGGCAGCAGAGGTCGGTTCCGGTACTTCTTGGTCTCATTGTCCGTCAGGCTCAAGGAGCCATGGGTGCTGCCGTGATAGCTCTTCCTGCACCCTACGAGTCGTGTGCGCCCGGTGATCCGCTTGGCGAGTTTCAGGGCGCCTTCAATGGCCTCCGTCCCGCTGTTCACGAAGTACACGCAGTCCAGATCGGTGGGCAGCAGTCCTGTGAGGCGCTCCGCGAACCGGAGCTGCGGTCCCTGGATGAACTCGCCATAGGGGATGACGTGCAGGTAGCGGTCACATTGGTCCTTGATGGCGGTGACCACCGATGGATGCCGGTGGCCCACGTTGGCCACGGCCAGTCCGGCCACCAGGTCAAGGTACTTTCGTCCATCCCGGGTGGTGATCCAGCACCCTTCAGCATGGACCACCTCCAGGGAGAGGGGGTAGGGACTGGTCTGTGCCAGGTGTCCGTGGGGGCCGATCGCGGGGGCGTCCATCAGGGCGCGAAGATCGGGCTCTGAACGCAACGGGGTCATTGCTTTGGCACAGGGCGTCCTCCACCGCGCTCTTCGGAGCGTTCGCGCAGTCGACGCAGCACCTCCCGGTTGAAGTCGTGCTCGGCCCGCACAAGCTCCAGCGTACGGAGGGCCCCGATGGACTTGACGAAGCGGTCCTTGTACGTGCGCTCGATGTCCAGTTCCTGCTGGCGGAGCTCGAGTCCCTTGGTCAATCGCTGCCCGGCCTCGGCATCGGTCAGGGGCTTGTCCTGGTCCTGTTTTCGGCGCATCAGGCCACGCATCTGCTTGCGGATCGTTTCACGGGCTTCGTCATACTCATTGTAGATGGGCCAGAAGCGCTGCGCCTCCTCCGAAGTGAGGCCAAGCTTGGTGGTGAGGTAGGCTGTTTTCTGGGCCTTGATCTCCCGCATGCGCTCATCGTTCAATGGGGGCATGTCATCGCCCTGCGCGTGCACGGTGAGCGCAGATGTCACGAGCAGCATGGGAAGCAGGAAGGAAAGAAGCTGTTTCATAGTTCCTCGATGAGTTGGTCGAGTGAGAGGTCTTCATTCAGGAGATAGGCGGTCAGTTCATCGGAGTTGAGCCCGTGGCCGACCTCCGAGTACAGGTCGGGGTCCTCACCGTAGGCCGCCATCAGGTCATGCGCATCGAGGTCCAGACGGTCAAGCTCGATCCCTTGTAGTTCCATGTCCGCGATCATGGCGTTCGGCGTTTCAACGGTTCCGAAACGTGGCCACCACGCGATGGCGGCCACCAGCACCAAGGCCAGCAGGGAAGCTGCAGGTATCCGAACGTGTGTCCACCATATCGCTGCGGGGCGCGGACGGGCCTCCTCCAGTATCCGCTGTTGTACCCGTGCAGGAAGCTCATCGAAGAACCGGGGAGGCGTGACGAAGGGTGCTTCACGGTGCAGCGAACGCAGGATGGGGGCCTCGTCCAGTTCGTCGTGATATGATCCGTTCTGCATGGTGTCGATACTAGGACGTTGGGTCGGTCGCTTTGGTTTGATCGGCGGTGAGCCAGGCTTCGATCTTTTTGACCGCGATATGGTAGCTGCTCTTCAGGGCTCCTACGCTGGTGCCCGTGATGGTGCTGATCTCCTCGTACTTGAGCTCATCGAAGTACTTCATGTGGAACACCGCCCGCTGCTTGTCCGGCAGGGTCATGATGGCCCGTTGCAGCTGCCGATGGATGTGGTCCCCGGTGAAGTGTTCCGTGCTGTCCAGCGTACCGCAGAGCCGCTCCGACACGGCATCATGGCTCACGAACAGGCCCCGCTTCAGGCGGCGCAGGTGGTCCAGGCACTGGTTGTGGGCGATGCGGTAGATCCAACTGTACAGCTGCGCATCGCCCCGGAAATCGCCCAGTTTCTGCCACACCTTGATGAAGGTGTCCTGCAGCACATCCTCGGCCTCGTCGTGGTCGCACACCATCCGCCGGATGAAGGTGTAGAGCCTGCGCTGGTACTTGCGCATCAGCAGGTTGAACGCATAGTGGCGGGAGTCCTCCTTACGGAAGAGGGCCAGCAACTCATCGTCGGACAGGTCGCTCATGCCGCTGTCCGTGGCAGTGTGTTCAGCGCCGCGCGATGGCCCGGCGCGCGGCCGCCACGATGTCGGGCGTGTCCAATCCGTACTTGGCCAGAAGCTGGTCGGGGGTGCCGCTCTCGCCGAAACTGTCGTTCACGGCCACGTATTCCTGTGGGGTGGGGCGATGCGTGGCCAGGGTCTGTGCGATCGCATCGCCCAGGCCCCCATGTCGATTGTGCTCCTCGCAGGTCACCGCGCATCCCGTCCGATCAATACTGGAAAGGACGGCCTCCACATCCAAAGGTTTGATCGTGTGCACGTTGATCACCTCGGCCAGGATACCCTCCGAGGCCAGCACTTCGGCGGCTTTCAACGCGCGCCAGACGAGGTGACCACAGGCGAAGATGCTCACATCGCTGCCTTCCACCAGGCGTTGCGCCTTGCCGATCTCAAAGGGCATGTCCGCCGGGATGAATACGGGCCACTTGGGGCGACCGAAGCGCAGGTAGACCGGGCCATGGTGTTCCGCGATGGCCAGGGTCGCGGCCTTGGTCTGGTTGTAGTCGGCCGGCACGATCACGGTCATGCCGGGGAGCATGCGCATCAGGCCGATGTCCTCCAGGATCTGGTGGGTGGCCCCGTCCTCGCCCAGCGTCAGTCCGGCGTGGCTCGCACAGATCTTCACGTTCTTGTCGGCGTAGGCGATGCTCTGGCGGATCTGGTCATACACCCGGCCGGTGCTGAAGTTGGCGAAGGTCCCGGTGAAGGGGATCTTGCCACCGATCGTGAGCCCGGCAGCGATGCCCATCATGTTCGCCTCGGCGATCCCCACCTGCACGAAGCGTTCGGGGAATTCCTTCTTGAAGGCGTCCATTTTCAGCGAACCGGTGAGGTCGGCGCAGAGGGCCACCACATCGGGGTTGCTGCGGCCCAGTTCGAGCAGTCCGGCGCCGAAGCCGCTGCGGGTGTCCTTTTGATCGAGGATCGGATAGGTGGTGTAGCCCATGGTCAGAAGTTCACAGTGATGGATCGGCCGCTGTCGATGATGACCTCGCGTTCCAGCGAGAGTTCGGTGCGGTGTGCGTTACGGCTTCGGTAGGAGACCTTGTAGCTGCCGGGTTGGAGGCGGAACTGGTTGTTCATCCCGGTCGGGTCCAGGTCAACGACCCAGACCAGTTCATCACCCTTGCGCTGGAAGATGGCACCCGGGCCCGAGGCGGCGGTCTGCACGTTCAGCACCCCATGCTTGGCAACTACGATATCGGTGGTCTTCCCCTGTTCGATCCGCACATCCTGGATATAGGTCCTGGGCAGGGTGAGTACTTCCAGGTCATACGTGCCCACACGGTAGCGCTGCACCGAACCTGAAGCCTGTGCGAACAAGGTCTCGGTACCGTCATTGCGCCGAACAATGCACGACACCGGATACCCATCTGCCGGACCGGAGCCCATGCGCAGGTCCAGGGAACCCATGCCCGCATCCACCGCGATGATGGTGTGCACGCCGGGCTTCACGGTCACGTTCTCCCGCACTGAGGGCGGCACGGTATGCGCCACCACGCGGTAGGTGAAGATGGGGTCGATCCCCAGGGTGTCAGGGATACCCCGGTCGTTCATGGTGTGCATCAGGTGGTAGCGCACCTGTCCGGTCCGCTGGTCATAGAGCGTGACCGGCACATCGGTCTCATTCGGCCTGCCGTCGGTGGTCATCAGGCTGATCTGTGCCGTGGTGGAGTTCAAGGCCTGGGTCACCACCACGTTCAGGACATGTTCGAAGAGCTCCGGGGTGCTTGCATCGTAGTAATTGCCCACGCATTGCAGGGCGTACTTCTCCGCATCGCCCAGTCCCACACCGATCACGAAGGGTTTCAGAACGATGCCCTTGGCCTGCAGCGCCCGGCTCACGGCACAGGGGTCCTCATCACAGGCTTCGATCCCATCGGTGATCAGGATGATGACGTTCCGCACCGGACGGGCGTTCCGCGTGCGTTCCGTTGAGGGGAAATCCGTGGCGGCACGCTCCAACGATCGCGCAATGGGTGTGGTACCCACACAGCGCACGGAGGCGAGGGTCTGCTGGATGGCCGGAATGCTATTCGGGCTGAAGGGCACCTCGAGACGGGTGTCATCGCAGTCCTGCTTGCCGGGCTGTATCGGAGTCTGGTGCCCGTAAAGGCGGAGGGCGAGCTCCAGGTCGGGTTGGTCCTCCAGCTTTTTCAGCGTGGCCAGGAGCAGTTCGCGCGCCGTGTTGATCTTGGGCTGGTTGCCCCAGAAGGCGTTCATGCTGTTGCTGGCGTCCATGACGAACAACATCCGCGTCAAGGGTGGTTCGGGTGCGGCATCCTGCGCGGCCAGATCATCCGAAGGGCCCAGCGCGAGCAGTCCCAGGACCACCCATGCCGTTCGTTGCGCGTGTCGGACCCAGTTCCTGAACGTTTTCATCGGGAGTGTCGCACGGCACCAGGTGCTGCCGCTGCCGACCTGTTCCGTGAAAAGCGTGCCGATCCGATGCATGGGGCTCAGTAGTCGCCCAGGGTCTCCTCCAACTGGGCCAGTGCGGAGGCCAATTGTTGGTCGTTCGGGGCGATGCCATGCCACTCGTGGCTGTTCATCATGAAGTCCACGCCCTGGCCCATTTCGGTGCGCATCAGGATCATCACTGGACGACCGTTGCCGGTGCGTGAGCGAGCTTCGGCCAGCGTATCGAGCAGGCCCTGCATGTCGTGTCCATCGGTCTCCAGCACGATCCAGCCGAAAGCCTCCCACTTGGCGCGCAGGTCTCCCATGGGCATCACGTCATCCACATCCCCATCGATCTGGCGGCCGTTGTAGTCCACCGTGCTGATCAGGTTGTCCACCTTCTTTCCCGCAGCGAACATGGCAGCCTCCCAGATCTGGCCTTCCTGTAGTTCGCCGTCGCCATGGAGGGTATAGACCAAGTGGTCATCACCGTTCAGTTTCTTTGCCAGGGCAGCGCCGATGGCCACACTGAGCCCCTGGCCCAATGAACCGCTGGCCATGCGCACCCCTGGCAGTCCCTCATGCGTGGTGGGATGACCCTGAAGCCGGCTGTTGATCTTCCGGAAGGTGGACAGTTCGCTCACCGGGAAGTAGCCACTGCGGGCCAGCACGCTGTAGAACACGGGACTGATATGACCGTTGCTGAGGAAGAACAGGTCCTGACCGATGCCGTCCATGTCCCAAGGCTCCGGCGTATGGCGCAGCACATTGAAATATAGGGCGGTGAGGTAATCCGCACAGCCCAGCGATCCCCCGGGATGGCCGCTCTGCATGCCGTGCACCTGGCGTACGATGTCCCTGCGCACCTGGCTGGCGATGCGTTCGAGTTCAAGGACGGAAGCCTTGGCCGGTGGGGCCACGGAAGGGGATGACGACATGGGGTGCGAAGGTTCTGGAGGGACGCTTCAAAAGTAGCCGGGGCTGCCATGGAGGGCCGGGACGTGTGGACAACTTTTGAAAAGTGTGCGGCTTTGCGGACGGCAGGTCCATGCGAACAAGCCACGGCGCTGGTCGTTCCACCACCATGCGCAGCCAAGTAGTGGTGATCCTGATGGTCGCATCCGTGACCTGCTCAGCGCAAACGGCCTATGAGCTCCGTACGGGTTCACCGGACGGGATCGGCAAGTGGTACATGGGGCGCGAGATCGCACATACCATGTGCGCTGCGCACTCGGGCTGGTTGGACCGGCCGGAACGGGAGCGCGAGGAGCAGCCCGCCCGGATGGTGGGCAGGATGGAGATCGACCCCAACGACGTGATCGCCGATATCGGATGCGGCACGGGGCATCACACCCTGCTGATGGCCGCACAAGCCACACAGGGCAAGGTCTATGCGGTGGACATCCAGCCGGCCATGCTGGACAGTGTTTTCACCCGGAGCCTGGCATCAGGCCTGGACAATGTGGAGGTGATGCTGGGCACCGAGCAGGATCCCCGCCTGCCCGCAGGGCGCTTGGACAAGGTGCTGATGGTGGACGTGTACCACGAGTTCGCCTATCCGCAGGAGATGATGAGCGCCATCGTGGCCGCGATGCGACCGGGAGCGTTGTTGTTCCTGGTGGAGTTCCGGGGTGAGGATGACCGGGTGCCCATCAAGGCCATCCACCGCATGCGGCGGGAACAGGCCATGAAGGAGATGAAGGCCGCCGGGCTTGTGCTCGACCGCGCGTGGAACGGATTGCCGTGGCAGCACTTCCTGGTCTTCCGGAAGGCCGCTCGCTGAACTTTTCATCCCTGCCAGGCAACATTTTGGGTGTTCCCCGTTGTCTCAGCAATACCCGGTGCTTTTGGTTTTGGACCGGTTCGTTCTCGAGCGGGAGCCTTTGCAGGCTCCCGTTCTTGTTTCCCGGGGCGCTGAGGTCAGCTTCGGCATGTGCCGTATTGTCGGATCACTACCTTGTGTGGCCATGCACAACCCGTTCCGTCACCTTTTCATGCTCCTCCTGCTGGCCAGTGGGTCGCTGGTCGCCCAGGTCATCACCACACAGGCGGTCGACATCCCTGCTGCTGTCTCCGGGTTGCTGGGTGCCAACGTCACGCTCCTTACCGCAGGCATATCCAACGCTCCGGAACAGGTGGCCACCTTCACGGATGCCACGGGGAGCATCGGCATGGAGGGCGGCATGGTGCTCGCCACCGGCGTGCATTTCGTGGTCATCGGTCCCAACAACACCGACAACGCTTCGTACGGCTCCTTCCCCGGTCTTTTCGATATGGACCTGTATACGCTGAGCATCCCCAACAGCGGCACAACGGACATCGCCAGGCTGGACATGGAGATCATCCCCTGGGGTGACACCCTGTCGATCCGCTACGTCTTCGGCTCGGAGGAGTATGATGAGTATGTGTGTAGTGTGAAGGACGATCGCATGGCGATGTTCCTCGACGGTCCGGGGATCGATGGGCCGTTCACCAGCGGTGCCATCAACATGGCCGTGCTGCCCGGCAGCGGCTTGCCGGTCACTGTGAACACGGTGAACAGCGGGCAGCCTGGAGAGTTCGGGAATTTCCCCTTGTGCAACCTGAACGCAGCCTGGCTTTCGGACACTGTTTTTTACATCAACAATGACCTTGGCCTGGGAACCCAGCTGGATGGATACACGACGGTGTTGACGGCGCGTGCCGTGGTGGTGCCCGGGGAGGTATATCACTTGCGGGTCACGGTCGCCGACCTGGACGACGACAATTTTGATTCCGCCGTGTTCCTGGAGGCCGGCAGCCTGATGAGCAATGCCCTGACGACCGCAGTACCGGAAGGGACCACACAGGATGGGCCTGTGATATGGTACAATGGGCCATCCTCCCTGCTCACGGTGGTCGGCCTCGTGCCGGGTGACGAAAGGGTGCGGTTCCGGGTGCACGATGCCACCGGACGCCTGGTCGTGGAGGAACTGGGGCAGGCGGAAGGCCAGCGTCACACCTTGCCGCTTCAGGCCACGCCAGGTCTGTACGTGGTGCAGCTCACCCAGGGTGATCAGGTGGTGGTCGGCCGGGTCGTGATACCCTGAGCGACAGCGTTACTGCCTGGCCGGACCCTGTGAAAGCCCTACTTTCGCGGCCCCAATCCGGAACTCATGGCCTTGAAATGCGGCATCGTCGGTCTACCGAACGTAGGTAAGAGCACCCTGTTCAACTGCCTCAGCAACGCCAAGGCCCAGGCGGCCAATTTCCCGTTCTGCACCATCGAGCCGAACGTGGGCACCATCACCGTACCCGATGTGCGCCTGAACAAGCTCGCCGAGCTGGTGAAACCCCAACGCATCATCCCTACCACCGTGGAGATCGTGGACATCGCCGGTCTGGTGAAGGGCGCCAGCAAGGGCGAAGGCCTGGGCAACCAGTTCCTGGGCAACATCCGCGAGTGCGATGCCATCCTGCATGTGCTGCGCTGTTTCGATGACCCGAACGTCGTTCATGTGGACGGCAATGTGGATCCGGTTCGCGACAAGGAGGTCATCGACATCGAGCTTCAGTTGAAGGACCTGGAGACCGTCGAGGCCCGCTTGAAGAAGGTGGAGAAACAGGCCCAGATCGGTGAGAAGGAGGCCAAGCGCCGCTTCGACCTACTGGACCGCATCCGCACCGCCTTGTTGAAGGGTGAAAGTGCACGCACGGTCGTCACTCCCAACGATGATCCCGCATTGCTCGCGGAGTTTCAACTGCTCACCAGCAAGCCCGTGATGTACGTGTGCAATGTGGACGAGAAGAGCGCGGTGACCGGCAACAAATACGTGGACCTTGTGAAGGCCGCGGTGGCCAGTGAGAACGCCGAGGTCATTTTCGTCACGGCAGCGATCGAGGCCGAGATCGCCTCGCTGGAGACCCCGGAGGAGCGCGAGATGTTCCTTTCCGACATCGGTCTCACCGAACCCGGTGTGAACAAGCTCATCCACGCAGCCTACCATTTGTTGAAGTTGCAGACCTACTTCACAGCAGGTGTGCAGGAGGTCCGTGCCTGGACCATCCATCAGGGCGACACGGGCCCCAAGGCGGCGGGCGTCATCCACAGCGATTTCGAGAAGGGCTACATCCGCGCCGAAGTGATGAGCTATAACGACTTCATCACCCTCGGCAGCGAAGCCGCCTGCCGGGCCGCCGGAAAGCTGCGCGTGGAAGGGAAGGAGTACATCGTGAAGGACGGCGATGTGATGCACTTCCTGTTCAACGTTTAAGCTTCCGCACACGGATCCACCGGGACCCTGCGTTCCGGTGGCATGACCTGGAGGAACCTGGCCTGTGCTCGCGCATTGTTGATCGCGGTGTGCGCATCGACCATCACCGTTCACGCACAGGAGGAGCAGGCATCCCGCTGGAAGGTCCAGCTCGTGGGTGGACCACAGCTCATGTGGCTGAACGATCCCTTGGGCGTGGCCAACGGGGCCATGACCGGCCGACGCGTGCAGGGTTTGGGCTATTTCCTCGGTACCGAGGTGGATCACCAGTTCCATGCCCGGGTCGGACTTCGGGGCGCGGTCCATTGGTCCGATCGGGGCTCCACCATGACAGTGGACGACCTGCAGCAACCCCGCCATACAACGGACCAGGACGGGGTCTGGGAGGTGGGCACACGCTCGTTCCGCCTTCGGTCCATCGGTGTACCCCTGCTTCTGACGTGGGAGCCCTGGCCAGGGTTCCGCTTCCTCGGAGGACCTTCCGTATCTCGGCTGCTGGAAGCCCGGGAGACCTTCACCGGCCAGCGTTTCACCCCGGCCGAGCGCCTCATGGACGGTACGGAGATCATCGATCGCACAGCATGGTTCGAACCCCTGGAATGGTCGATGGTCCTGGGTTTTGAGGTGCGGGGCCCGCGCGGCTTCGGGCTGGGTGTGCGCCATGGCTCGGGGCTCACACAGCTGGAACGGGTGGAAGGCGCTTCGCCAAGCCGGTCCACATCCTGGCAGTTGGCAGCTACCATTCCGCTGTGGCGCCATCCATCACGTCATGCACCGCCCGTGGTCCCGGCGGGGGGCGGCTGAACCTTCGCCAGTACCTTCGCGCCCTCATCCGCTGTTCATGAAGATCTCGAACTCGTTGTCCGCACTGGGCGTCATCAGCATGGTGGCAGCCTGCTCACCAGCACCCGAAACCGTTCCTTCCGATATGGAGACCGCCACCGTCAACCCGCTGTCCTCCCCGAGCAGCCTGCCGTTCCATGCGCCGCCGTTCGACCGGATCACCGACGCACATTTCCGCCCGGCCATCGAAGCGGGGATGAAGAAGCACTTGGAGGAGATCGCCGCCATCGCGGGCAACACGGAGGCGCCCACCTTCGAGAACACGGTGGTCGCCTTGGAGAAGGCGGGCCAGGACCTGGGCCGGGCCTCGTCCGTGTTCTACAACTTGACCGGTAGTGCCACCAACGACACGCTTCAGGCCGTCAAGACCGACCTCGCCCCGAAACTGGCGGCACATGGCGATGCCATCACCCTGAACTCCGCATTGTTCGCGCGGATAAAGGCGCTGTACGACCAACGTTCCAACCTTGGCCTCGATCCTGTTTCAGACCGACTGCTGGACCGCTACTACACCCGCTTCGTGCGTGCAGGCGCCCTGCTGAATGATGCTGCCAAGGCCGACCTGATGAAGTTGAACGAGGAGGAGGCGAACCTCACCACCAAGTTCGAGGAGAACATCCTGAAGGAACGTTCGGCCTCGGCGATCCTGGTCGATGATGTGGCACAGCTGGAAGGATTCACACCTGAGGCCATCGATGCCGCCGCTGTGGCCGCCAAGGAAAAGGGCAGCGAGGGCAAGTGGCTCATCGACCTGCGCAACACCACCACACAGCCTGCCCTGGCCGACCTGAAGGACAGGGCGCTGCGCGAGCGGATCTTCAAGGCTTCGGTCACCCGTAATGGCCGGGGAGGAGACCATGACAACCGCAGCATCATCGCCCGTCTGGCGCAACTGCGTGCACAGAAGGCGAAGATCCTCGGCTTCCCCAACTGGGGGGCTTATGTGATGGATGATCAGATGGCCAAGGAACCCAAGCGTGCCATGGAACTGCTTTCAGGCATGGCCCCGGCGGCCGCAAAGAACGCCCGCGCCGAAGCCGCCAAGCTGCAGGCCCTGGTAGACAAGCAGGGAGGGGGCTTCAACGTGGAGGCCTGGGACTGGGACCTCTACGCCGAGCAGGTGCGCAAGGCGGAGTACGACCTTGATGAAGCCGCTGTGAAGCCCTACCTGGAGTTCGAGACCGTGCTGCAGAACGGCGTGTTCTTCGCGGCGAACGAGCTCTTCGGCCTCTCGTTCAAGGAGCGGAACGACCTGCCCGTCTACCATCCGGACGTCCGCGTGTTCGACATCATCGACACCACTGGCACGGTCATCGGCCTTTTCTACGGAGATTATTATGCCCGCGACAACAAGCAGGGCGGCGCTTGGATGAGCACTTTCGTGGACCAGAGCACACTGCTCGACCAGCAGCCGGTGATCACCCAGAACTGCAACTATGTGAAGCCTGCGGCCGGGCAGCCCTGCCTGCTGAGCTGGGATGACGTGACCACGCTGTTCCACGAGTTCGGGCATGCGCTGCATGGCATGCTCTCGGCCCAGAAGTATCCCAAGTTCAGCGGAACCGCCACGGCCACGGACTTCGTGGAGTTCCCCTCCCAAGTGAACGAGAACTGGGCCATGGTGCCCAAGGTGTTCAACAACTTCGCCAAGCACTACAAGACCGGCGAGGTGATGCCGGCGGCACTTTCCGACAAGTTGAGGAAGGCGAGCAAGTTCAACCAAGGCTACGCGACCACGGAGTATCTGGCGGCCGCGCTGCTCGATCTGGAATGGCACTCGCTGAGCGCCGATGCACCGCTGGTGACCGACGTGGACGCCTTCGAGCAGGCCGCCCTGAAGAAGTACGGACTGGACCTGGCCCAGGTGCCGCCGCGCTACAGGAGCTGCTACTTCAGTCACAGCTGGACCGGCTACGCCGCGAACTACTATGCTTACATCTGGAGCGAGGTGATGGATGCGGATGCCTATGCCTGGTTCAATGAGAACGGTGGCATGACGCGAGAGAACGGGACCAAGTTCCGTGCGGCCATCCTCTCACAAGGCGGCAGCAAGCCCGAAGCGCAGATGTACCGCGACCTCACGGGCCGTGATCCGCAGGTCGAGCCTTTGCTGGTGAAGCGGGGATTGAAATAGGGGATGAAGGGCCTCGGTCTCCTCATGGATCAGAAGGGGAGAAGCATTGTCCTGTTGGGTACTTGGTGTGCTCGTGGGTGTTTTTGAATGCTTCGTCGGCATTCCCTGTGGACGCGACCATTCGTCCTGCGGCGATGTGGATGAAGCCCTAAATTGGTTCCCACGGACCGGCCGATGCGACCACGTCCTGCTCAACCCCAAGCCTATGATCTTTGTGAAACGAATCGTTGCGATCGTCCTTCTGTTGGTATCAGCCTGCGGCGTATCGGCCCAAGGGCGCGGTCTGGTTGATAAGCACATCCAGGAGCTACGGTCGAAGGGCGTGCGCTTCCAGCCCGTGCAGTTGTTCGGAACTGTGCTGCCGACCAGCGTCACGAATGCTCTTTGGGAGAAAGAGGTTTCCAGCGCTCATGTTTTGCGCTTGGACCGGGAGGCTGCCCAGCAACTGATCACCAGCAGTTCGCCATACATCACCTTGGAGTTGCCCGGTAAGGATGGCGCGGTGCTGCTGGACCTCGAGCGCACCGAGCTTTCCATCGATCGGCTCATCGTGCGGCTGGCGAGCACCGGCGCTCCCACTGCGGTCCCGGCGGCGGTGCACTACCGTGGTGTCATCAGGGGGCAGGGCGGATCGTTGGCGGCCATCAGCGTCTTCGCCGATGAGGTCATGGGCTTGTTGACCGATGCAGGCGGCGAGCGCATCCTGGGCCGGACCGCTTCGGACGCCCAAGGGCTTCATGTGCTGTACCATGCGGACGACCTGTTGATCCGACCCACCAACAGTTGCCATGTGCCGGAATCCTCGGAGACCTACACGGAGGATGACCTGCGGCTGAGCGGTGCTGATAGGACCCTGCGCTGTGTCCGATACTATTGGGAGGTGAACTACGACATCTTCCAGAACAAGGGCAGTGTCGTCAACACCGTGAACTACGTAACGGGCCTGTTCAACCAGAGCGCCATCCTCTTCGCGAACGATGGCATTGATGTGACACTTTCAGAGGTATTTGTCTGGGACGTTCCCAGCCCATACGTTCAGACCACCACTAGCGCCCTGTTGGACCAGTTCGGTATCACGAGGACCAGTTTCAATGGAGATATGGCGCACCTGTTGGGCTTTGCCGGTAACGGTGGGATCGCTTGGTTGAACACCCTTTGCAATGGCCAGACACGCTTGCGGATGGCCTACAGCGACATCAACAGTACCTTCTCCAACGTTCCCACGTACAGTTGGAGCGTGGAGGTGGTGACGCATGAGCAGGGGCACAACCTGGGGTCGCGGCACACGCACGCTTGTGCATGGAATGGTAACAGCACCGCGATCGATGGATGCGGACCCGCCGCTGGGTATACGGAAGGCACCTGTCCTGCAGGTCCGGTACCCACCTCAGCGGTCGGTGGCACCATCATGAGCTACTGCCACTTGGTGAGCGCAGGCATCCGCTTCCAGAACGGATTCGGACCGCAGCCCACTGCGGTGATCGTGAACCGCGTGAACAGTTCCACGTGCCTCACGGCCTGTGGGACCACCTGCGATGCCCCCGGCAATCTGACGGCCACGAGCATCACCACCACCTCCGCAACACTTTCCTGGGCGTCCATCGGCGCCACGGGTTACACGCTGCGCTGGAAAGCAGTGGCCAGCGGCACTTGGACCACCGTCACCGGCCTCACCGGGAACACTTACAACCTCAGCGGCCTCACGCAGTCCACGGCCTACGAGTTCCAGGTCCTTTCCATCTGTGGCGCACAGAGCTCAGCCTATTCACCATCGGGCAACTTCACCACGGCAACTCCCTGCCCGGATGTTTCCGAACCCAACAATACACTGGGCACTGCTGCGCCGATATCATTGCCCACCACCCTCAACGCATTGATCGCCGTGAACGGGGATGTCGACCATTACTCCTTCACGCTGACCACTACGAGCACCATCAACCTGTACCTGAGCAACCTGGCCGGTGACTATGACCTGCGCTTGCTCAACGGTGCCGGCGCTCAACTCGTGATATCGGAGAACGGCGGAACATCACCGGAGAGCATCAACTACCCGAACGCGCCTGCCGGGAACTATGTGGTGCAGGTGTTCGGCTACAATGGCGCGTTCAGCGCCACCATGTGTTACAACCTTTCCGTGAGCGCCTTCGCCACCCAATCGTGTGACCGACCTGATGGCCTCGACGTTGATAACATCACCTGGAACGGTGCCGTGGCCTCCTGGAGCATTGCACCCTCTGCGCTGACCTATGACCTGCGTTGGAAACTGGCGAGTGAGAGCATCTGGACCACCGTGGTGGGCCTGACCACGAACAATTTCACGTTCACCAACCTCTCGCCGCTGACCACCTATCACGTGGAAGTACGGACGGTCTGTGCAGGGCAGGCGGGCAGCCAGGGCGTCACCACTTCAGCCTACACCGCCACCGTGGTATTCACCACCCTCGAAGCACCCTGTGAAGTGGTCCCCCGTTCGGTATTGGCCTTGAAGGTGCTGTTGGATGGACCCTATCGCACCACGAACGGCCTGATGGTGGACTCTCTGCGGGTGAAAGGCCTCCTGCCCCTGACCGAACCCTACACGGTCATGGGTTATACCGTGACCGGACCATTGAGCACCACGGCCCCTGTGCTGGCGGTGAGCGGTTCCAATGCTGTGGTGGATTGGGTGCTCGTCGAGCTTCGGTCCAGTGCAGCGCCGCATGCCGTGCTGGAGTCGCGTGTGGGTCTGGTGCAGCGCGATGGTGATGTGGTGGCCCCGGACGGCGCATCATCGCTCGGGTTCTGCCAGATCGCGGGGAGCTACCGTGTTTCCGTGCGGCACCGCAACCATCTGGGATGCATGACCGGCGTGGCGTTGGCGCTTTCGGGAACGGCGACCCCCTTGGACCTCAGTGCTTCTGGGACCAGCACCTACGGCACGAACGCGCGCAAGACCGCGGGCAGTGTGCGCACGCTCTGGTCGGGGAACGTGTTCGTGAACAACAATCTGGGCTACACCGGCCCATCCAACGACCGCGACCCGATCCTGGCCGCGGTGGGCGGTGCTTCTCCAACGAACGCCGTCACCGGTTACCTGCTGGCTGATGTGAACCTCGACGGGCAGGTGCGGTACACCGGCCAGGACAACGACCGGGACCCCATCCTCAACAACATCGGCGGTTCGGTGCCCACGAACGTGGTCTACGAGCAGCTTCCCTGAGCTGCGGGCGTCTGTTGAAAACTCCCGTTGATCGTTGAAAAGCGGGCGAAAGCCCCCTTCTGCGCCCCGGAAGTGAAGGGTTAACTTCGTCGCATCCATTGGGAACCCTTGTCCATAGCGAGGTTCCGCCCTTTTTCGATGAGCGAGACAGCATACGGCGAGGAGCATATCCGATCACTTGATTGGAAGGAACACATCCGGTTGCGACCCGGGATGTACATCGGCAAGCTGGGCGACGGCAGCAGCTTCGATGATGGCATCTACATCCTGCTGAAGGAGGTCCTGGACAACTGCATCGACGAATTCGTGATGGGCCACGGCAAGAAGGTCGAGGTCCGGATCGATGGCCCCCGAGTGGAGGTGCGCGACTACGGCCGCGGTGTGCCACTGGGAAAGGTGGTCGACGTGGTGAGCAAGATCAACACCGGCGCCAAGTACGACAGCAAGGCCTTCAAGAAGAGCGTGGGCCTGAACGGGGTGGGTACCAAGGCGGTGAACGCGTTGAGCAGCTACTTCAAGATCGAGAGCGTCCGCGAAGGCCAGCTGAAGCGTGCAGAGTTCGACACGGGCGTGCTGCGCAAGGACGAGAAGCTGGAGCCCACCACCGAACCCAACGGTACCCGGGTGGTGTTCGAGCCCGATGAGCAGATCTTCCGCAGCTACCTGTACCGCGAGCAGCACATCGAGCGCCTGCTGTGGAACTACTGCTACCTGAATACGGGCCTCACCATCCACTACAACGGGCAGAAGTACCAGAGCAAGAACGGACTGCTGGACCTGTTGCAGGTGAAGATGGACGGCGAGCCGCTTTATCCGATCATCCACCTGCGCGGCGATGACATCGAAGTGGCCATCACCCACGCCAACCACTACGGGGAGGAGTACTACAGCTTCGTGAACGGCCAGCACACCACGCAGGGCGGAACCCACCAGGGCGCTTTCCGCGAGGCCGTGGCCAAGACCATCAAGGATTACTTCAAGAAGGATTGGGAGGCCGGTGATGTGCGTACGGGCATCGTGGCGGCCGTCAGCGTGAAGGTCATCGAACCCGTGTTCGAGAGCCAGACCAAGACCAAGCTCGGCAGCCTGGAGATCGAGCCCGGAGGGCAGAGCATGCGCAGCTTCGTGGGCGATTTCATCGGTCGCGAGCTGGACAACTTCCTGCACAAGCACGCCGATGTGGCCGAGGTGCTCCAGGCACGCATCCTGCAGAACGAACGCGAGCGGAAGGAGCTCAGCGGCATCCGCAAGCTGGCGCGGGAGCGTGCCAAGAAAGCCAGCCTGCACAACCGCAAGCTCCGCGACTGCCGCATCCACCTGAGCGATACCAAGAAGGAGGACCGCAAGGCGGACAGCACCCTCTTCATCACCGAGGGGGACAGTGCCAGCGGAAGCATCACCAAGAGCCGCGATGTCAATACCCAGGCAGTGTTCAGTCTCAAGGGAAAGCCATTGAACTGCTATGGTCTGACGAAGAAGGTGGTGTACGAGAACGAGGAGTTCAACCTGATCCAGGCCGCACTGAACATCGAGGACGGCATGGACGGCCTGCGCTACAACCGCATCGTTATCGCCACCGATGCCGACGTGGACGGCATGCACATCCGCCTGTTGTTGATGACCTTCTTCCTGCAGTTCTTCCCCGACCTGGTGAAGAACGATCACCTGTACATCCTCCAGACCCCGCTGTTCAGGGTGCGGAACAAGAAGGAGACGGTCTACTGCTACAGCGATGAGGAGCGCCAGCGGGCCTTGATGAAACTGGGCAAGACCGCGGAGATCACGCGCTTCAAGGGTCTTGGCGAGATCAGCCCGGACGAGTTCAAGCACTTCATCGGTCCGGACATCCGTCTGGAACCCGTGATGATCACCAAGGATGCGCAGGTGCAGCATCTGCTGGGTTTCTACATGGGCAAGAACACGCCCGAGCGCCAGGACTTCATCATCGACAACCTGAAGGTGGAAAAGGACCTGGTAGAAGAGGCTGAGGAAGCCGCAAGGGCCAGTGTGGTGAAGAGCATCGCGCAGAAATTGGAGGAGAACGAAGTGGATGTTTGAGGCATGAGACAGGCACTGCGGATCGAGCGGATGATCGTGGTGGGGTGGATGGCCATCCTGACCATCAGCGCTGCTGCCCAAACGACCGGCCAACTGCGCCTGTTGATGGAGCCCGCGGGCACGACCAGCTATCTTCTCGACGGGAAGCACCGCATGGCTCAACGGGAGGTCAGCCTGCTTGAAGGCCCGCACCGTTTCGTGTTCTGGGCGCCCGAGCGCCGCATGCTGGATACCACCATCATCGTTCCGGGCGGTGGCATACGGGACATACGGATCAGCCTGCGCTATTCGGAGGAATACATCGAACACCTGTCCCGGATGAAGAGCTATGCCTCCATGCAGCGCTGGGGCCGTGTGGTCCCGCCGATCGTGGCCGGTGCCGCCGGGGTGTGGGCGCTGGTGAGCTATCTGGACTACAGCGCCGCCCATAAGGACCTGGTCGACCTGGAGGACGCGTACAGGACCTCCGCCGATCCTGCTGGCATCAACCGACTGAAGGACGTGGAGATCCCCGCTGCGAAGGACGACTTCCAGAAGGCGCGTACACAGACCTACTTGGCCACGGGACTGTTCGTGGTGTCGGCTGGAGCGGCCTACTACCTGCGCCGCAAGACCAGCGCCACGAAGGCACCGGTCTTCGAGGACAAGGAGAAAGTGCGTTTCGATGGCCTGGCCTGGACCCCCGATATACGCGGCGGCGGATCATGGACGGCAGGCTTGACCATTCCCATCCGATGAACGGGCGCAGCCAATACCTCTTGAGCCTTGGCGCGATGCTCCTGATGAGCGCCTGCTACAAGGACGACCTTGATCCCGCACAGCTGACGAACAATCCGTTCGATCCGGAATACGTGGGCGAGAACGTGTTCGTGTCTGAAGGCACGTACACAGAGACCGTATTCGTGCCGCAGATCGGCAACGTGCTCCGTCAGGTCATCGCCTTCCGTGTCCGGAGCGAGCTCTTTCTTTCCGATGTCACCTATTCCGTCCGGGTCCATGACCTGGAGAACGATCAGACCATCCTGCTGGACGCCGACCCACCGGGTGGTGACTCCTTCAAGTATTACAAGCAGAACCTGGTGATCGGCACGCCGGTCTGCCTGGAACTGCGCCTGTCGAACAACCTGTCCGCCGCACGCGCGGAAGAGATCTGCGTGACCCTGTGATGAGCGATCAGAACGAGGAGACCTTCAACGAAGGCGAAGAGCAACCAACGCCGGCCAACGACAAGGGTATTCCCGGGGCCGGTACCACGGGGAAATTCTCCGTGAGCGGCATGTACCGTGACTGGTTCCTGGACTACGCCAGCTATGTGATCCTGGAGCGTGCGGTGCCGGCCCTGTACGATGGCCTGAAGCCCGTGCAGCGCCGGATCCTGCATTCCATGAAGGACCTGGACGATGGGCGCTACAACAAGGTGGCGAACATCATCGGGCACACGATGCAGTACCACCCGCACGGTGATGCCAGCATCGGTGATGCCTTGGTGCAATTGGGCCAGAAGGACCTGCTGATCGACTGCCAGGGGAACTGGGGGAACACGCTCACAGGTGATAGTGCCGCCGCGCCACGATACATCGAGGCACGCCTCAGCAAGTTCGCGCACGATGTGGTGTTCAACCCGAAGACCACGGACTGGCAACTGAGCTACGATGGCCGGAACAAGGAACCGGTCTTCCTGCCGGTGAAGTTCCCGCTGTTGCTCGCGCAGGGGGGGGAAGGCATCGCAGTGGGCCTGAGCTGCAAGGTGCTCCCGCACAACTTCAATGAGCTCATCGACGGGAGCATTGCGGTGCTGCGCAAACGTTCGTTCGATCTGGTGCCCGACTTCCCCACGGGCGGTCTTGCCGATGTGAGCAACTACAACGAGGGCGAACGCGGTGGCCGTGTCCGGTGCAGGGCCCGCATCCGGAAGGAGGACAACAAGACGCTGGTGATCCACGAGGTTCCCTTCGGGACCAACACCACCTCGCTCATCGAAAGTATCATCAAGGCCAACGACAAAGCCAAGATCAAGGTCCGCCACATCGAGGACAACACGGCCGAGAACGCGGAGATCCTGGTCCATCTGGCAGCCGGTGTATCCCCGGACAACACCATAGATGCGCTATACGCCTTTACGGATTGTGAGGTGAGCATGGCGCCCAACGCCGTGGTGATCGAGAATGACAAGCCCCGCTTCGTGGGGGTGAAGGAACTGCTGCGGATCAGCACGGAGAACACGCTGCGGCTGTTGGAGCTCGAGCTGAAGATCAGGAAAGGCGAGCTGGAGGAGCAGTGGCACTTCGCCTCGTTGGAGCGGATCTTCATCGAGAAGAAGGTGTACCGCAAGATCGAGGAGGCCGAGACCTGGGAGCAGGTGATCGACTTCATCGACAAGGGTTTGAAGCCGCATGTGAAGGAGCTGAAACGCCCGGTGACCCAGGAGGACATCCTCCGCTTGACGGAGATCAGGATCAAGCGGATCTCGAAGTTCGACAGCTTCAAGGCCGACGAACACATCCGGCAACTGGCCGAGACCATCGCCGAGGTACAGCAGAAGCTGGACCACATCGTGGATTATGCCGTCGATTTCTTCAAGGAGCTGAAGAAGAAGTATGGTCCGGGCCGCGAGCGCAGGACGGAGATCCGAGCCTTCGACACCATCGTGGCCGCCAAGGTGGCCGTGGCGAACCGGAAACTCTATGTGGACCTCGCCGAAGGCTTCATGGGCTGGAGCCTGCGCAACAACGAGTTCGTGGACGAGTGCTCGGAGATCGATGACGTCATCATCTTCCGCGACAACGGATCCATGTTGGTGACCAAGGTGGCCGACAAGAAGTTCATCGGCAAAGGCGTCATCCATGTGGGGGTCTTCAAGAAGAACGACGAGCGAACCATCTACCACATGGTCTACCAGGATGGTCCGAAAGGCGCGTTCTTCATGAAGCGTTTTGCGGTCACGGGAATCACCAGGGACAAGGAATACGACCTCACGAGCGGCGCGACCGGATCGCGGGTGGAGTACTTCACGGCGAACCCGGACGGGGCAGGAGAGGTCATCCAGGTGATCCTGCGCCCACGCCCCAGCCTGCGCAAGACCAAGTTCGATATCGACTTCGCCAAGCTGGCCGTGAAAGGCCGGTCGAGCAAGGGCAACCTGCTCACGCGCTACATGGTGAGCAAGATCACGCAGAAGGAGCGTGGAGGCAGCACATTGGGCGCCATCCCCATCTGGTTCGACGAAACCGTGCGCCGCCTGAACGACACCGGACATGGCCGATACCTGGGCCGCTTCAGCGGTGAGGACCGCATCCTGGCCATCATGTCCAACGGCAGCTATCAGGTGTTCCCTTTCGCGCTGAGCACACACTTCCCGGACAATGCCGTGACCGTGGTGAAGTGGGACCCCAAGGCGGCCATCAGTGCCGTGTATTGGGAAGGGGAGAAGCAGCAGTACCACGTGAAGCGTTTCGTGGTGGAACCGGCAAAGGATGCCGTCAGCTTCATCACCGAGCATCCGGACAGCAAGCTGGCCCTGCACAGTCTCGTGCCGCATCCAAAGTTGAAGGTGAGCTTCGACAAACGGAGCAGCGATCGGCCGGAGGAGGAGCTGGACCTGGAGTCGTTCATCGCCGTGAAAGGCGTGAAGGCCCTTGGCAACCGCCTCACCCCCTTCAAGGTGAAGGACCTCGAGCTGCTTGGCCCCGTGTTCATTCCGATGACCCCGGAACTGGAGGAGACCCAGGGCATGTTGATCAGCGAGGATGAGATCGGCAATCTTGAAGCACCTGAGGAAGAGGGCTTGGAGGAATCACCGGTCAAGCAGTTCAAACGCGCCCAGGCCCAGCAGGAAGTGGAGCGGTCACCGGAAGATCCGCTCATCGGTTACGAACCGGGCAAACAGATCACACTGGGGCTGGACTGATGCGCGGTGTCCCTTTCCTGGTCACGACCCTGCTCATCGCCTTCACGGGCGGGCTTGGCGCACAGGACCTCCTCGTGGACACCATCCGGATGAACAGGCCTTGGGGAGAGCGTGAGCTCTACACCTTTCCCTTGGTCAGGATACCCCATGATGCTGCCACGGCCCTGCGGATCAACAGGGACCTTCAACTCGAGCTGCTCTCGGTCGATCCCGATACCGCAGAGGGGCGATGGTTCGACCTTGTTTGGGGAGACTCCTCTGGCCAGGTGTACCCGCCGCTGTCCTCCATTTCGTGGTCATGGTCAAGGCCGATGGACGGCGTGATCATGGTGGAGTTCTCCGCCGAATTCTGTGCGGCATATTGCGAAGGGTTCGCGAACCACTATGCCTATGACGTGAAGCTCGGCCGCCGGATCCGCTATGAGGAGCTGTTCATGGACAGTGGCGCCACGCATATCGCAGAGGTCCTCGACCATCGTTGGCGCGAGATCGTGACAGAACACATCAGGACATTGGAAGCAGACACGGCCGGTGACCGGGACGACGGGGAAGATCGCGTCCAGCTTTATCGTTCCTGTTTGGAAGAACGGACGATCAACTCACCGTACGTGGAGGATATGGAGATCCTTTCCAACGCGATGCGTTTCACCATTGCCCGTTGCAGCAGCCATGCCGAATTGGGGATGGATGAACTGTATGCCGTGGCGATCGAATTACCGAGGTCGGAGCTGGACCACTGGCTTCGGCCGGAAATTCGAAATGTGCTCGGCTGGTAGTTCCGTCAAGTGGACCAGCTGATCGCTCATCCTTGGAAGGACGCTAGGATGCGCTTGCGCAGCAACCCTTAGTCGGCCTTGACAGCACGGAACGTTTCCATGCTGTTGGCGTGGAACACCCGGATCACGTAGGTGCCGTTCGCTTCACCGCTCAGGTCCAGGATCGCATGGTCCGACGTGGGCTGCAGTTGACGCACCGAGCGGCCCGTGGCGTCGAGCACCTCGATACGTAGTGCGGTCACACTTCCGAACTGGAGCGTGAGGCGATCTTGGAAGGGGTTCGGGGCCAAGGTTGTGGCCGAGTTCGCCAGTTCAGACACCTCGGAGCAGATCTCCACCAGGATCAGGGCATTCGCCGTTCCCGGGCAGAAGCCTTCCTCGGTCGCCGTGAGTGTCACGGGCCAGCTGCCGACACCCAGTGCGTTGGGGGAATACACCACTGTGGATCCCTCCCCGACGATGCTCACCGACCAGATCCCGTAGTGCGACCCGGTGATCTGTGCTTCCGTGGCTTCCACGCAGGCGCTCCAGATGGGGTCGAGCTCCACAGGCGTATCATCGAGCACGTTCAGTTCGATCACCTCCGACACGATCTCGCAATTGTTCGGACCCTGCCACGTGTAGGTGACCGGATAAGTGCCAGGTGGAACGGTCCCGGGAACGAATTCACCGTCTGTCCAAACTGGTGCGCTCCACAAACCACCCGTTGGTGAGGCGTTGAGGAATGCCGAGGGATCGGTCTTGCAGAAGACCAGGTCCTCCATCTCCCAATCCACCGCGATCGCATCATAGATCTCCACGCTGTAGGTGGCGATGGTCGCGCAACCGGAGGCACTGATGGCCGTGTAAGTCAGACTGTTCGACCCCGGAGACAGCAGGGCAGGGACCAGTTCACCGTTCACGATGCCGGTACCGGACCACACGCCATCCGCAGGTGTAACGACCACAGGATAAGGGTCACCGCTTTGGCAGAAAGCGGTCACTTCAGGTAGGATCACCTCCGGGTGGTCGTTCGTCACCTCGATCACCAGTGTATCGCTGTTCGCACACTGGTTGGGGCCCACCGGTGTCACTGTCATGATCACTTCATAGGTACCCGGCCCAACTGCGGGGTCGAAGAGGGCTTGGAAGGGCGATTGATCAACGATGGCCCCGCTCCACATCGCACCCTGAGGGGGCGCTGCAAGTGCTGTGATGCTTTGGGGGCCGGCATCCACACAGAAGGGGCCCGCTGCCGTGATCTCTGCGGGAAGCGAGTTCCACACTTCGATGGGGCCGATCAATGTGGCGCAGGTGATGTTCGTCGCATCGGTCATTTCGCAGGCGATCATCCCGCCGGTGAACTGGGCGGGATCAAGGATGTTCCCTTCTGCGAGGCCGAACCAAGTGGAGGAGGCCGGGTAGGAGGTCATCACGACGGGGGGCTGGGCGGTACAGAGGATGTTCGGGACGGCAGGGCTGGGAACAGGGCCCTGGAGCAGGTCGACGGCGGCGATCTCCGCCACTGGGCAACTGGTCGGCTCGTAGTAGGTGTGGGCCAGGGTCTGCTCACCGGAGACGCCGATGTTCGACCGATAATAGATGTCAGCATCCACCCATGTGCCGCTCCAGCGTCCACCGGTCGGTTCCGCTGGTGGGAGATCCACGGGAGGACCGAAGAGGCAGAGCGGTTCGAAGGTGGGCAGGACGAGCACCGTGGTGGCGGGAACAGCTTCCGAAGGCTGCCAGAAGGTCCCTTCGGGCCGAACGATCACCAGGTCATCCTTCCCGTCCCCGTTCAGGTCCGCAAGCAATGGGTTCATTCCCCGTGCAATGTCAGGCCTGTCTTGGCGATAACCGAAGTCCTGCAAATTCGACAACCAGGATGACCAGCGCACTGGCAGGGAAGGGTTGGAGGGTACGTACACAAGTGATACACCATCGCATCCCATGTTCCCGAAGCGACCTTGACCCGCCGTCCAGACTGCTTCCAGCACATGCTCGGTGAAGACATCCCATGCCCCGCCTTCGCCCACATTGTTCTCCGCCCAATGGACCGCGCCACCACCGGCCTCCACAAGGTCCAGGTCACCATCACCGTCCACATCCAGGGCCTCTGGTGCGAAATAGGCATAGGGCGACCCGGCTAGCAACACGGTGGGCGACCAGAGCGAGCCGTCGCCGCTGGTGTTACGCAGGATCATGAGATCGCCGAACGTGGTGGACACCACCACGTCCAAGCCTCCGACGAGGTCCATGTCCGCAACCAACAGCATGGTGGTGGCGAGACCATCCACCGGGTCGGGCAGAAAGGTCGGTGCACTAAAACCGTTGCCATTGTTGACCAGCACGCCGAGCCCTGCCCCCAACTCCGTGGGAGCGAGGTACAAGATGTCGACCAGTCCGTCACCGCTCACATCCGAGCAGGCCACGGCACCGGTGAATTCATCCAGTTGGGCGATACCTTCCACATCGTCACCGACACCACCGCCAAGGTTCCGGACCCAAGCCAAGACATCATCGCGAACCAACAGGATGTCCGTGAGGCCGTCATTGTCGAGGTCCTCGCCAAGGAACCGTTGGTAATCGAGACCGGTGTTGGCAAACTCCACTTCCTCAGCGAACGCACCCTGTCCGTCCGTGTTCTCCATCCACTTCACGTGGTTCCCGTTGAAGAGCCCCACAAGATCCTGGTCTCCATCGCCATCGAGGTCCATGGCCTTCAACTGTCCTGCGAAAGGCAGGTCATGTACCAACTGTGCAGCACCGAATTGGGCCACGGCGTTCAGCGATCCGAGGGATGCCGCCGCCAACAGGTACAGGGAGCAATTAGAAGCCATGTTTCATGACCCTAAGGTATTGGAACTGAAGGGCCATCAGACAAAAATAGGTGATCGGCACCCGACTGCCGATGAACCCCTGCTGACGTGGCCTACAGACGGTTCAGCCCGGTTCAGGCACAGAGGATCGGGATACCCGGTGAATTCGTCAACATCCGCTCCTTTTCCGCGTCCGCGATGTATCGATGATCGTCGGAGGCATGTGACATGATCGCGATACAACCCGCCTTGACCCGCTCGGCGTAGCGGATGGTGGGTTCGGCGAAACTGACGCTGAAAACGGTCGAGGGCTCGTTCACCTCCAGGAAGCGCACCTGCTCCTTCTCCAGCCGTTCCAGCATGCGCACCTTGTTCTTCAGCAGGTGGTCGGAAGGTTGCTCGTTGGGGCGCACTAGCTGATAGACATGCACCTCTGAAGCATGGAGCCGGGCCAAGGCACAGACAGCATCCATCAGCAGCTCGATCTCATCATGGGCCGCAACGGGCAGAATGATGCGGTCGAAAGCGTTCTCTGGGCTGGTGTTCTCCTGCACCACAAGGGCCGGAGTGTGCAACTTGCGCACCAACTTCAGGATATCGGCACCAAAGAGGGTCTGTCGGATCCCGCGTGGACCATGCGTCCCGAGAACGACCAAGGCATGGTCGCGTCCGCTCTCCTCGGCGATACGCTCCATGAAGTTCCCTTCCAGCAGTAGTTTGCGCACCCGTTCGGTGCCGTTCTCACGCTCTACCTGATCAGCTAATTTGGACATCTTCAACAGTCCCTCCTCTCCTTGGGAGGCCCCATTATCCACCACATGCAGCAGGGTGACCTGGGACGTGGCCCGGTCCGCGATATGCAGTGAATAGTGGAGCGCAATGTCAGAAGCAGGGGTCAGGTCCGAGGCGCAAAGGATGTCTTTCATGGGGCGATGATCGGCACGAAAGATAACGAGGCATGTGTGTCATCCGGGCGCCAGGACCGGACACTCGGGGAGCAAGCTTTCCAACCTTGACCGACCTACGTGCCCTCGGTCACCGTTCCGTACCGCTCCGGCTGCCTACTTTGCCGGTCCTTAGCCATCCACATGATCCGGAAGTTCCTCTCTGTCTGTCTGTTCGTTTGTACTACATCGCTGTTCGCACAGCTCAACATGAGCCTCGTCGGTCAGTTGAACTACCAGGACCTACGCGACAGTGATGTGAGCGATGTCTGGGGCTATGTGGACGAACTGGGCAACGAGTATGCCTTGGTAGGGGTCAATGGCGGTGGTGTGTCGGTCGTCAGCCTTGCCGATCCCACCGCACCCACGGAGATCTTTTACTTTCCGGGACCGGGGAGCATCTGGCGTGACCTGAAGGTGTGGAACGACCATGCCTACATCACTACCGAGGGAGGAGGTGGTCTCGCCATCGTGGACCTGAGCCCATTGCCGCAGAGCACGGACCTGAATGCCGTGAATTGGACCGGTGGGGGCTGGAGCAGCGCACACAACATCTATATCGATGAGAACGGGATCGCCTATATCTCCGGTGCCGATCGGGGGAATGGAGGGGTGATCTTCCTGGACCTGACCGTGGATCCTTTCGTTCCGGTGGAGGTGGGAGAGTTCGACAACTGGTACTCCCATGATTGTATGACGCGCGGTGACACGATGTATGCCGCGCATGTAAGTGATGGTTTTTTCTCCATCGTTGATGTATCGGACAAGCAGGCACCGGTCCTGTTGGGTACGCGCAACACGGGCAACAATTTCACCCACAATTGCTGGGTGTCCGATGATGGCAACTACTTGTACACCACGGATGAGGTTTCCGGAGGGTGGATGGGGAGTTACGATATCTCGGACCCTTCGGACATCCAGGAACTGCAGATCTTCCGTTCCGAACCGGGCTCGAACACCATACCGCACAACACACACTTCATCAACGAGTTCGTGGTGACCAGCTACTACCGTTTGGGGACCGTGATCCACGATGTCTCCCGACCTTGGAACGTGGTGGAGGTGGCGAACTATGACCACAGCGACTTCGCTGGAGACGGTTTCAATGGCTGCTGGGGCACCTATCCCTGGCTGCCAAGCGGACGGATCATCAGCACGGATATCGAGGAAGGTCTCATCGTCCTGGATCCCGTATACGTGCGTGCCTGTTGGTTGGAGGGTGTGGTTCGGAATGCCCAGACATCTTCGCCGGTCGCCTCGGCTACGGTAACGATCATAGGTGCACAAGTGCAGGATGTCACCACCTTTGATGGAGTGCATGCCTCGGGAACGGTGCAAGCCGGGACTTACCAGGTGTCCGTGAGCGCACCGGGTTATGTCAGCGTTACCATCGACGGGGTGGTGCTCGTCAATGGCGAGGTGACCTTGCTTGATGTCGATCTTGAACCGCTGGAGACCTTTGCCCTTCTTGGCCAGGTGGTCGAAGCAGGGACCGCAGACGGAGTACCCGGTGGTCAGGTCCAGTTCGTGGGGGAGGACCTATCCTTCTCGACCGCCGCCAATTCACAGGGCGATTACACCATACCGGCCATCTTCAGTGGTGAATACGAGCTTACCGCAGGTCAATGGGGCTGGCGCACCACCTGTCCCGGTGCGATCAGCATAACCTCGGACCTCTCTCCGTTCACGGTCGAATTGGAACCGGGCTACGCGGATGGCTTCGCCTTGGACCTGGGTTGGACCGTTAGCGGTAATGCCACCAACGGTGCCTGGGAGCGCGGGGCACCCGTGGGGACCACCTTCAATGGTCAATCCTCGAACCCTGGTGCGGACGTCACCGGCGATTGTGGTGATCAGGCCTACGTGACCGGGAACGGTGGCGGCGGTGCCGGGGACGATGATGTGGATGGCGGATCCTCGGAGCTGAGCAGTCCGGTGTTCGACGTGAGCATGATGGTCGATCCCTATGTGAACTACGAGCGGTGGTTCTTCAATGCCGGCGGTAACAGTGCGGCCAATGACCGAATGCTGATCTCCTTGAGCAATGGGGTGACGACCGCGGTGGTGGAGACCGTGCTGCCCTCTACGCCAGGTATGGGAACATGGCGCTCGTCCTCGATCCGCATCACCGATCACCTGACCCCGACCGACCAGATGCGGTTCATTGCCTGGGTGACGGATGACCTGCCCGGTCACTTGGTGGAAGCTGCACTGGACCGCTTCGAGGTAGTGGACAACGGCACCTTGGGTGTGACAGCTCCAGATGCTTCTCGGATGTTCCGGGTATGGCCCAATCCCTCAACGGGAACCATCCATGTTCAATTGGATGCCGATGGCCCTGTGGATATCGAAGTGCTCAATGCCCTGGGGGCTTTGGTAAGCAGCTCGCAAGTATCAGTGAGTGGCAACTCAGTGCACGATCTTCAACTACCGGCTGGTTCCTACGTCATCCGTTTGCGCGATAGCGACGGCGTGGTCCTTTCGCAGCCGGTCATGGTGATCAACTGACCATAGCGCCCGGCGTTAGGGGCGATGTTGCAGGAGGGGTAGCATGATGTCCCAGTGGTCGAATATGCCGGGTGCGGATCGGTGATCCAGGGCCGCTGGCGGGTCCGTGGCATGCCTTCAACGGCGAGATACCTTTTCCATCGCGACACGGTCACCATCCCCGTGCCGAGCGGGACGTGTTGAACGCTGAACCATCGATCACATCACTCCGGGAGCGACCGCTTCCCGGACACCGTGCCCTTGCCAGATCAACGACGTTTGTTCGCTGGTGTGGTGGCGCAATGCTCCTTGATCAGGGCATCAACCTCGACCACATCGCCCAAGGCTTTCGCCAGGGTCAGGTCCTCGCACGCCTTGCTGCGTTCGCCCTTCCGCAGGCGAAGCAGCGCGCGCGTCCGAAGGGCATGCGGATTCGACGGATAGGAGCGCAGGCTGCGCTCAACGTCCGTCCAAGCCTCCTGTTCGTGTCCCAATTTGAGGTTGACATAGGCTCTGTTGCTCAAAGCCACTGGTTCGTCCTTGTCGATGGCCAACGCCTTCTCGATCATCACCATGGCCTCATCGAACCGCTCAAGCATGATGAGTTCAAACCCTCGGTTGCTCCAGTTGCCAACATCGTTCGGCTCAAGCTCACATAGGCGTTCCAACATCACCAGGGCCTCTTGGTGACGTCCTGCCTGGTCGAGCAGACGCGCCAATGTGCGCATCGCTTCGGTGTCGTTCGCCCCAGAAGCGATCCCGTGGTCGATGTCCAAGATCGCCGCCGGGTATCGTTTCAACTCGGCCAGGGCCTCCCCCCGAAGGATGAACGAGCGTGCCTTCAATGTGCTGTCCGCAGCATGACGGATGGCCATCGTACCATGGAATTCCGCCTTGGAAGGGTCGTTCGCGCGGATGGCATAGAGGCCCCGCTGGTAATGGGCCTCGCCCAATGTACTGTCCAGGCGCAAGGCGTTCTCCACATCGATGAGGAACCGGTCCATCCGGTCGGTCATATAGAAGGCTTTGGCCCGCCCAAGCAAAGCCGGGGCGGAAGGCCCTGCGGCAACGGCCTTCTCGTAGTACTCCAGAGCACGTTGTGGTTTCTCCAGTTTCAGCAAGGAATCCCCGTTGGCGATCAGTTGTTCCACTGACTGCCCCTGGACAGCGGTGCTGAACAGGAGCAACATCAACACACCCAACGTCAGGTCGGTCCGGGAAGTGGTGGTCAAGGAAGGGTGCATACGCATAAGGCCCGGCAAAGGTAGCGGCTTGTTCGCCGCTGGCGATGGTCGCTCAGGTCCTCATGGACCGGTGGTCCTGTGAACGTGGCATGGGCACGGTATCAAGTGCGGCATGTTCGTCCGCCAGGTAGAGGAAATGCCCCGACATGGCGATCATCGCGGCATTGTCGGTGCAATAGGCCAAGGGTGGGATGAACACCTCCCATCCTTCGCGTTCGGCCAAGGCCTTCACCTGTGTCCGCAATGCGCGGTTGGCACTGACCCCACCGGAGATGGCGATGCGTTGCACACCGCTTTGGCGGCCGGCCTTCTGCAGTTTCCTGAGCAGGACGTCCACGATGGCCTGCTGCAACGTGGCGCACAGATGGGGGATCTCGTCGCTGAACCGATCGCCATGGACCTTGCGCATGCCGCTCACCACGCGATGGAACGCCGATTTGAGGCCGCTGAAGCTCATGTCCAGCCCTTGCGTCGCGGGAGCCGGAAGGTCATAGCGACCCACATCGCCCAATGCAGCGTAGTGGTCGATCAATGGACCGCCCGGGTAGGGCAGTCCCAGCATCTTGGCGCCTTTGTCGAAGGCTTCACCGGCGGCATCATCCAAGGTGCCTCCGATCACCTGCATATCGAAAGGGCTGCGGACGAGCATCAACAACGTGTGGCCACCGCTCACGGTCAGGTTCAGGAAGGGGAACTGTGGTATGGGGCGGTCATCGGCGTCCTTGATCAGGTGCGCCAGAATGTGGGCCCTCAGGTGGTCAACGGCCAGCAGCGGGATACCAAGTCCCTGGGCCATGGAACGGGCGAAGCAGGTGCCTACGAGCAAAGCCCCGATGAGCCCCGGACCTTGAGTGAACGCAATTCCGTGCAACTGGTGTTTATCGACACCCGCCAAGCGCAGGGCCTCATGCACCACGGGCACGATGTGTTCCTGATGGGCACGGCTGGCCAGTTCGGGCACCACGCCTCCCCACTGTTCGTGCACCGGCTGGCCGGCGATCACATTGGAGCGCACCGCTCCGTTCACAAGAACTGCCGCCGCGGTCTCGTCGCAGGAGCTCTCAATGCCCAGAATGATGGGGCCAAGGACCTTTGGCATGCTGCGACCGGCTAATTTTGAGGGTTTTGGGCGCGTTCCTTGCATGGATGCGCTGCCAAAGCTACTGAGCCCCCGTGGCCGATACGCCGAAATATCACTGGTTGAAACGACTGCTGCGCTGGAGCGGCAGGCTGCTGGCCGCCATGGTATTCCTGCTCGTCGGGATGATGGCCCTGCTCCTGGTGCCTCGCGTACAGACCTTTGTGGCGGCCCATTTGGCGAATTACGCGTCAGAGCGCTTGGGGGTGGAGGTGCACATCGGCCGGTTCACCGTGGAACCGTTCGGGCCGGTGACTTTGAAGGAAGTGTTCATCGGCGATCTGCAGGGGGACACGCTGTTCCATATCGCTTCCATCCGTGTCCTGCGCCCGCGCATCCATTCGGCCAACCACACCATCCGTGTGTCCGCTCTGGAGGTCGATCGCCTGCGCTTCAAACTGAACCGCTCCGTTGGCGCGGAGCACAGCAACCTGACCACCTTGCTGGATCAACTGGGCTCGGACACAACCAGCAGTGATCAGCCGGATTGGCGGATCCGCTGCGCCCGTTTCGACCTGCGCGATGTGCACTTCTCCTTTCACGATGAGCATGAAGAGCCGATCCCTTTCGGGGTGGATATGGACCACATCGACCTGAGCCAGGTGACCGTGGTGGGAACGGGTCTGGATGTGATCGGCGATTCCATCACGGCGCAGTTCCATCAGTTCCGGTTCCGGGAAAAGAGCGGCCTGAGCTTGGAGCGGTTGAGCGGTCTCGCCCAGGTCGCTCCCTCGGGGATCCGCATCACGGATATGTTGCTGCGCACCTCACAGAGTGAACTCGTCGGCGACCTGGAACTGCTCACCGAGAGCTGGTCGGATCACGATGAGTTCACTCAATTGGTGCGGTGGCGCATGCAATTGGACAGTTCTCTGCTGGACTTCGCCGATGTGGCCTATTTCGCTCCTGAGCTTCAAGGTGTGCGGCTGCCCATCACCATCTCCGGTCGCGTACGTGGCACCATAGCGGAGCTTAAAGGAAGGGACCTTCGCATCAATTTCGGAGAGCGGTCCTATTTCCGGGGCAACGCCGAACTGAGCGGGTTGCCGGACATTGACAATACCTTCCTGTTGGTGGATATCGCCGACCTGGCGACCGACCCTGCGGACCTTTCAGCGTTGCCGGCGCCACCGTTCATTTCTGGCGTCCGCCTGGAACTGCCTGAGGAGATCGCTTCCTTCGGTCCGATCCGCTTCGACGGCAATTTCACCGGATTTTTACATGCCTTCACCGCCTTCGGTGACCTTCGCTCCGACCTGGGCAGGTTGCTCACCGACCTCTCCTACGAACGCGATACCATCAGTGACCGGTTCAGGCTTTCGGGAAGGCTCGCCACGGAAGGCTTTGACCTGGGCAGGTTGCTGGGCACCGCTTCAGTGGGGAACATGGCCGCGAAGCTCAGGGTGGAAGCCTCGGGGCGCACCTTCAAACAGGTCAAGGCCGATCTTGATGGACAGATCCCATTCCTGACAGTGAATGGCAGGACCATTACGAACATCACCACCAAGGGTACGCTGGAGAAAGACCTGTTCAATGGTGAACTGCAAGTGGTGGATGACAACCTGGTCCTTGATTTCAAAGGCCTTGCGGACCTCAGGGGCCGCTGGCCGATCGTGGACTTCACCGCGGACTTGAAGCATGGGAACCTGGGAGCTCTGGGAATGGCTCCCCGCTCCGGTTACCAGTCCGTCAGTGGATTGGTCCAGGCAAAGGGCCGGCTCTCGCCGGACAGTCTGAAGGGTAGCCTGATAGCTTCCGAGATCACGTATTGCGATGACCAGGGGGACCATGACCTGGGATCCATTCAAGTTGAAAGTGACCGGGTCGGAGGGCAGGATGTGTTGCTGGTTGATGCCACTGGTCTGGAAGCCGAAGTGCGTGGGTCCTTCCTGCCCACACGGATCCCTGACCTGTTGACCAACATGGTTTACAGTGTGTTCCCGGCATTGGCCGATGAGGTGAACTACACGCACGAACCGCAGGAGCTCTGGTTCAAGATCACGCTGAGGGATCCGGATGAGCTGCTGGGTGTGTTCGTTCCAGAGCTGCGCCTTGCACCGGGCACCATCTTCGAAGGGTCATTGGACAGCCGCCGCTTCGACCTCGAGTTCATCGCCGACATTCCTGAACTTCACTACGGGAGTTTCAGGGCCGAAAATACCCGGATCGTGATGGAAAAGGCATTGGACGTGCTGGCATTTTCATTGCGTAGCGACCGACAATCCATCGGTGACAGCACGTGGATCGCCGGTAGTGCCTTCACCGGCAAGGCCTACCAGGATGAACTGGAGCTGAGCGTGGGCTGGGAGAACAGTGCAAGCGGCACCAGTGGTGACCTGGACGTTCAGGGCCTTGTGAACGGGGTCAACGACGTATCGCTTGATCTTCTCCCGTCCAAACTTCTGTTGGGCCGCGGGGATTGGACGAATCCGCGGGTGGCCCATTTCTCCGTCAAAGGGGATTCGGTCGAGGTCGATACGCTGATCCTTCTGAACGAGGATCAACGGATCTCGCTGTCCGGACATATCAACAAGGACCCGGAGAAAGCGTTGCATTTCGAGCTCGAGAATGTTGCATTGGAGAACATCACGCCCTATCTGGGCGGACCGCTCATCACCGGCGTTTTGGGCGGTGTCGGCAGCGTTCATGCGCTCTACGGAACGCCCTATCTGGTGAGTGAACTGCAGATCGACTCCCTCGCGGTGCAGGACCATCCCGTGGGGGATATCCGCTTTGCCGCGAGTTGGGCGGATGATCGGGATGTGCTGAACCTTTCAGGTAACCTGACGCGTGGCCCCATCAAGGCGCTCGACTTTGATGGTGAGCTGACGTTGGGGAGGGAGCAGTTGTTGGATGTGGACCTGATCATGGACCGACTCGACCTCACCTTCATCGACCCCTATCTGCCGGAGGGCGTGAGCGACATCCAAGGTACCGTGACCGGTACCCTCGCGGTGACCGGTGCGCTGCAGGAACCACAGGTGAACGGCGAACTGGACCTCGTTGACGCCGGTATCCGTATCGACTACCTCAACGTACTGTACACCTTCTCGCACAAAGTACAGGTCAGGCCTGACATGTTCGCGCTCGACCTGGTGACCGTGCGTGATGAGGAGGGCCACACCGCGAAATTGGGCGGGACCATCCTGCACCAAGGACTGAGCAGATGGAACTACAACGTATGGGGGGATATGGACCGGTTCATGGTCATGAACACCTCGGTGGCCGAGAACGACCTCTATTACGGCAAGGCCTATGCCACGGGGACCGTTGAAGTGAGCGGGCAGGAGGGCTCCCTGGAAGTGGTGGTGGATGCACTAACGGCACCGGGCACGGACATTCACTTCCCTGTCGGAGGAAGCACAGAGGTCTCGGCGATCAGTTTTGTGCGATTCACATCAACGGGTGACACGACAGATGCCACGGGTGACGTGGACCTGACCGGTGTGGTGCTCGACCTCAATGTGGAGGTGACACCTGACGCGCGCTTCGAGCTCATCTTCGACCCCACCGTGGGCGACATCATGTCCGGCAGTGGGCAGGGCAACATGGAGATGACAGTGGACCGCAACGGAGCCTTTGCGATGCGTGGTCAGGTGGAACTGACGCAGGGCGATTATCTCTTCACCCTTAGGAACGTGGTGAACAAGCGATTCCAAGTAGAGCCGGGAGGGACGGTGACGTGGTTCGGGGATCCCTTTGATGCCCAATTGGGACTCCGCGGGATCTACAAGCTGCGGGCGCCCCTGTATGACATGGTGCCGCCATCCGAACGCACCGAGGCCTACCGGAAGCGTGTGCCAGTGGAAGTGGTGATGAACCTGCGCGACCGATTGTTGAACCCGGAGATCAACTTCGAGGTGCGGCTGCCCACCGTGGATGAAAGCCTGAAGGCGCAAGTGGCCAGCGTGCTGAGCACCGAGCAGGAGATGAACCGACAGGTATTCGCGCTGATCGTACTGAACCGCTTCCTGCCACCGCCATCCTATGCCGGTGCAGGTACGCCCACTGCGGGCGGGAATGTGGCGGGCACCACGGGCTTCGAGCTCATGAGCAACCAGCTCAGCAACTGGCTGTCGCAGCTCAGTTCAGGCTTCGACCTGGGGGTGAATTATCGCCCGGGCGACAACATCACGCAGGACGAACTGGAGGTCGCTGTAAGCACGCAGCTCTTCGATGAGCGCCTTCTACTGAGCACCAACGTGGGCGTACAGTACGGAACGCGCTCTGCGCAAAGTGCCAATTCATTGGTGGGTGATTTCCAGTTGGAATACCTGATGACCGACGACGGCAAGCTGCGCTTGAAGGTCTTCAGCGTCAGCAACGATCGCAACCTGAACCTCACCGATCAAGCCTTGACCACACAAGGTGTGGGACTGGCTTTCCGGAGGGAGGCCGATCGCTTCTGGCGCTTGTTCAGGATCGGCCGGAAAGCACCCTGATCGGAGTTCGTCCTCAGGCCCCTTCAGGGTCCCCCAGGCTGAGGCTGTGCCCCATCTTCTCCTTCTTGGTGCGCAGGTAGCGCTGGTTATGCTTGTTCGCCACGATCTCGATGGGGACGTTCTCCACGATCTCCAGGCCGTAGCCCACGAGCCCCGTCCGCTTCTTCGGGTTGTTGGTCATCAGCCGCATCTTCCGAACGCCAAGGTCATGCAGTATCTGGGCACCGACGCCATAGTCGCGCGTGTCCATCCCAAAGCCCAGCATCAGGTTCGCCTCCACCGTGTCGGCACCCTGTTCCTGGAGCTTGTAGGCCTTGAGCTTGTTCATCAGCCCGATGCCGCGACCTTCCTGTTGCATGTACACGATGACGCCTTTACCCGCAGCCTCGATCATCTCCATCGACCGGTGCAGCTGGGGGCCACAGTCACAGCGGCATGATCCGAAGATGTCACCGGTGAGGCAGGAGGAGTGCACACGCACCAGGACGGGTTCACCATCGTCCCAGGTCCCCTTGATCAGGGCAAGGTGATCCTCGCCCGTGGTGGTCTGGCGGTAGGCCACGAGGTCGAAATCACCGAAGGTGGTCGGCAGCTTGATGTCCACCTGGCGCTCGATGATGCGCTCTGTGCGCATGCGGTAGGCCACGAGGTCCTCGATGCTGATCACTTTCAGGTCAAAGCGGCTGGCGATCTCCAACAGTTCGGGCAGGCGCGCCATGGTGCCATCGTCGTTGAGGATCTCCACGATGCAGCCGGCCGGCTCCATCCCTGCGAGACGCGCGAGGTCCACGGCGGCCTCGGTATGCCCGGTGCGCCGGAGCACTCCGCCATTGCGGGCCTTCAGGGGGAAGATGTGTCCCGGCCGGGCAAGGTCCTCGGCCTTTGTGGCCGGGTCGATCAACGCCAGCATGGTCTTGGATCGGTCCGCAGCGCTGATGCCTGTGGTGGTGCCACGGCCTTTCAGGTCCACGCTTACCGTGAACGGCGTTTCGTGGAGTGCCGTGTTGTCGCGCACCATCAGCTCCAGGCCGAGGGCATTGCAGTGGTCTTCGGTAAGGGGGGCGCAGATCAATCCGCGGCCATGTTTGGCCATGAAGTTGATGACCTCGGGGGTCGCATTTCTCGCTGCCGTCACGAAGTCGCCCTCGTTCTCGCGGTCCTCATCATCCACCACGATCACCACCTTTCCCTGGCGGATATCCTCAATGGCTTCCTCGACACGGTTCAATTTGCTGCTCATGCTTGCAATGGATGGATGGGCCGCGTGAACGGCGGCGCAAAGGTACACAAGCCACAGGGGCCTTCAGGCCGTCGGCTGCGCTTCCGGGCTGATCATCCGGTCCAGCTTTTCCGCAGCGTTGTCCCAATCGAACTGGTTTCGGATGAACTGGTAGCCGTTCTCGGCGATGCGCTTCCGTTCCGCTGGATCGTCCAACAGGTGCAGGATGTGGGCTGCATATTCCTCGGGTGAGTTGCCGACCAGGATCGCATCACCCGGGGTTGCTCCCACGGCGTTGTTGGCCAGGGTTGAAGTGATGCATGGGATCCGCATGGCCATGGCCTCCAGAAGCTTGTTCTGCAGGCCGGTGCCGATCTGCATCGGTGCGACGAACAGGCGCGCAGCGGCATAGGACTCCCGGATATCCTTCACCCAGCCGCTCACGTGGATCAAGGGATCCGTCCTTCCAAGTTCACGCACGCTGGGGCTTGGTGCCACGCCACTGATGAGCAGGGTGGTGTTCGGTCGCGTACGCCTCACCAGCGGCATGATCTGTTGGGCCAGGTAAAGTGCGCTGTCGATGTTGGGCGGGTAGTTCATGTTACCGGTGAACACGATATCATGGTCCTGCCTTCCCTGCCGGGGTGTGAAATGTTCGGTGTCCACACCGTTCGGGATCACGGCGATGCGATCGCGGCGCGGATGGTAGATGTATTCGCGGTCCTGTGCGCTGATGATCACGCTATGGTCGAAGAGGTCGAGCATCAGGTTCTCGTACCGGATCAGACGGCGGGTCTCGGCGCGGAACAATGGAGCAAGCAGCGCGGGGGCCATTTCACTGCGTCGTTCCAAACCTTTCGACAGGGTATCCATGTAGTCCAGGGTCTTGGGGACCGTGTGCACATCACGCACGTATTCCGTGGTGCGCACCAACTGACAGAGGATGTGCTCCGGCCTGAACTGCTCAAGGGCAGCGTCGATCCGTCGTTGCGCCTTTCGGTGATGGAAATAGGCCACCTGGAACGGCAGCCGGGAGAAGATGGCGGAGAACAGTTTCAGGACGATCCTCCACCGCTCGATCCGGACCACCTCGATGTGGGCGCAGAACTGGTGCAGGTGATCCAGATGCTCTTGGGCCGTTGGCCCATCGCTCAGGCAGAACAGGTAGATCTCGTGCTTGCGTGCGAGTCGCTTCACCAAGTGGTAAGCACGCAGTTTGTCCCCCTTCTCCAACGGATAGGGTACCCGGGAAAGAATGACCATCAACCTCATTTTCCCAGAAGGCGCTGATAGAATGCGATCAGGTCGCGGGCGATGGCTTCTTCGGCATACTGCTCCTTGACCAAGCTGTGGGCGGCCGATCCGATGGCGCGGGCGCTTTCAGGTCGGTCGATCAGCCCCACGATGCGTTCCACGAACTCGGTCGCGGTACGGGCCAGCAACAGGTCCTTGCCATCCGTATAATTGATGCCTTCCGCACCGATGGGTGTGCTGATGATGGTACGCCCCATGGCCATGCCTTCGATGATCTTCACCCGCATGCCTCCCGCAGAGAACAGGGGCACGAGCATCACTTGACGCTTCTGCATGTAGACCACGGCATCCCGCACGCGCCCCTTTATCGTTACACCCTGAAGTTCCAGGTCGACCAGGTCCTTGGGCATCTTGTTCCCGGCGAGGTCCAGTCGGGCCTGGGGCCTTTTCTTCATCACCCGGGGCCACACCGAGTTCAACAGCCAGCGGATCCCTTCCTCATTGGGTTGCCAATCCATGCTTCCGAGATGGAAGAACACCGGTGCCGCACCGACCTTCTCCTCTGGAACAGGATAGTCCTTGAGGTTCACGCCAAAGGGAATGGGCACGATGGGTGTGCTGCTCCCGTGGCCGAGAAAATGCTCTGCATCGGCCGGGCTGATGGCGGCCACGCCGTCCACCCGGTCCAGCACGTCCATCTCATACCGCTCCAATTGTTTGGCGAGGAATTGACGGTAGGGGCGCTTGAGGAAATTGCGTTCGCCGATGGCGATGCGCTGCTGGATGACATGCTCCAGGTTGTGCGAGCGCAGCACGATGCGGGCCTTGGAGTAGCGCCGCAGGGTGGGGATGTACGGCGTCATGAACAGGCTTTCGAGCTGCACGATGTCGAAGGTCTCCTCCGTCAACAGCCGGATCAACCGGATGTCCATGTCCGGTGAGAAGAACCGGCTGATGTTGTAGTTGTCCGCAGTGATCAGGTCTGTGAACGCATCCACGATGTTGAGGGAAGTGTCCACGAAGATCCCCTCCATCCGCGTCCCCTCAATCAGTTCATCGGGGATCACCTTGAGGTCGAGCGCTTGCTTGGGTGTGCTGATGCACAACACTTTCACCGTGTGCCCAGCACCCAGCAGCCCCTTCGTAAGGGTCAGCATCGCCTTCGATCCCCCATCGATGGGCGGAAAGGGAGGCTTGTTACATAGCTGGAGTATGCGCATTTCGAGGGCGGAACAGGGAGCGCAGCCGTTCCCAGCCGCGATAATACGCATCGGCATCCAGCAGAGGACTGTCCGTAGCCGCCTTCCACGACAGGAACAGCCCTATCGGCAGCAGTACCAGGCTTGCGATCCACATGCCCGGCCAGGCCTCAATGCCCCCGGCGATCACCAGTTTCTCCATGGAGAACGAAACGATGTGGAAGATCAGGAAGAACACGATGGCAAAGACCACAGGCAGCCCCATACCGCCCTTGCGGATGATCGCACCCAAGGGTGCGCCGATGAGGAAGAAGATGATGCAGGTGATGGCCAGCATGGGTTTCCGGTGCCACTCGATGCGGTGCCTGGACACCTGTTCCTGCCGTCCCTGCAGTTCCTCCAGCCCACGGTCGATCTGGGACAGGTCGCTGCGCACCATGTTCATGGCCACGTCGTAGAGCCCGTTCCGCATCTCCGGTGTGAGCGATGCCTGCATGGCGTTCCAGGACCGCGCCGGGGGAGGAGGCAACGTGCTCTGGGTGGTCGGTCGGAAGAACTGCAGACCGTTGCTCAGGTGCTTCACCTGTTCCTCCCGCCGGGCCTCCATGCGCTTGAGCAGGCTGTCCTCCGAGACCTGCAGCTGCCCCATGGTCATCATCTTGTAGTGGTCCTTGAAGAGGTCCTCATCCGTCCGGCGCAGACCAAGCCCGCTCAGGTCGAACCGCACTTCATCCTCTACGAAGCTTCCCCGCATCATGGGGTAGAGGCCCTTGTCGCCTGAAGCCGGTGAGTGTTCATCGTAGAAGTGCCCGTCCTTCAGGGTCAGTACCAGGAAATGCCCGTCCGTGCTTCGACGCATGGTGCCGCTCTGCGCGCGGATCACCGTGCGGTTACCCTGGAACGCTGCCCGATGGTCATAGATCAGCACATCAGTGAGCATGCCGGTGTCCGGGTCCTTGTCCTGAACACGGATGCTGAACCCATCGATGCCATTGTAGAAGATGCCCGGCTTCAGGTTGAGGGTGGGTTTCTTCTCCGTCACATCCCACAACAGCGAGCGGAACTTCAGGTTGGCCACCGGCAACAGGTCGTTGCTGAAGAAGAAGGAACCGATGGCCAGCGCCGTGGAAGTGAGGAACAGGGGGCTGAGGATCCGTCCCAGTCCGAGTCCCGCCGAACGCATGGGCACCAGTTCGGAGTTCTCACCCAGGGACCCCATGGTCATGATGCTGGATAACAGGATCGCCAGAGGCAGTGCCAGGGGGACGAAGCTTGCCGTTGCGTAGGTGAGCAGTTCCACCAGGACATACCATTCCAGGCCCTTGCCCATCAGGTCATCCACATACTTCCACAGGAACTGCATGACCAGAATGAACAGGACGATGACGAAGGTCACCATCAAGGGCCCCAAATAGGCCTTGATGATCATGCGGTGCAACCGCTTCATGCCGTGCTCAACGCTAGGGAAGGACGCTTGGTATGGTGCAGGTCAGGCACCCAACACGCGGATCAGTGATGCGATCTGGGAACTCCACAGATTCCGTGTCTCCTCCACTTCATCGGGCCATGCGTGGTCTGTGACGATCAAGGCCACCTCATTGGTCATGGCATCGATGCGGATGCGGAACTCGAAATAGGCGTTCTCGTCCTCTTCGTCATTGCGACGGAAGCGGACCACCTCGCCCAAGCGCCGGCCGATCATGGTGGTCGATTCCTCCTCGTCCGGCCAGATGAAGGTGTATTGGTCACCCTTCATGTTCACGTCGGAGCAGTACCATTCGGAAAACCCGCTCGGCGTGCTGATCAGGTCGAAGAGGACGGCCGGGGCACTGCGGACCATGAATTCGATCTGCACCCGTTCCTTGGCAGGGCGTTTGGGACCCTCGGCCACCTTCGCAACCGCTTTGGGCGGTGCCACGACAGGAGGCATCGGCGCCTTCACGGGAGGAGCGGCGGCCTTCGTCGCTGGCTTGGGCCCAGCTTCCGGACCGTTCTTGGCCACCGCTGCGGGCGTGCCTGCTGTTGCTTTGGGGACCTTGGTGGCCGCTGGGGTGGCAGAAGCCTTGGTCCTGCTCACCACTGGTGCTGCCACCTTCGTTGCAGACGCCTTCACGGCTTTTTTGGCTACGGTCGTGGCCTTTTTGGTGGATGGGGCCGTCTTCTTGGCGACTTTGGCAGGAGCCTTTTTGGTCATCGGCTTCGTGGCTCCCTTGGTCACCTTGGTGGTTTTCACTGCGGTCCTCACCGCGGTCTTCTTCACGGGTGCGCCCTTCTTTCCCTTGACGCCGGAAACCTTGACGGTCTTGACCGCTTTGGTGGGCTTGGCCGCAGGCTTGTTCACTTTCTTTGGCGTTCCGGCCTTCGCGGTCCTGGGCTTTCCAGAGGCGGCTTTCACCTTGGAGGGAGTGCTCTTCTTGGCAACAACCGTCCGGCCCTTGGCAACAGCCTTCTTCTTGGGTGATGCCTTTCCCGCAGCCTTGGCCTTGATGGAAGTAAGCTTGCGTACTGCGGTCTTTTTCTTGGCCATGGGGCGATAATTGCTGAGGTCGAATTGGGCCTAAGGTAGCACGTTCAACCCCCTGGGCAAGTCCAAATGGTACTCTGCCGGCGATACGTGGTGCGTAACGGATCATTATATTTGCGGCCCCGTTGGAAGAGCCAGCGGATAGACAAGGCGCGGTAGCTCAGCTGGTTAGAGCGCATGATTCATAATCCTGAGGTCGGGAGTTCAAGTCTCCCCCGCGCTACCAAGGCCATCTTCCATCAGGAGGGTGGCCTTTCGTTTGGGGTGATGTCGGGGTGGTCCATAGGTGCCATCATGTTCCTCCAGTCTTGCGGCGGTCCACAGGGGGGCGCAACTGACTTGAGTGACATCCGGGTGGCCATGGCCGCACAGGAACGGGCTTGGGACGGCGGGGATATCCCAGGTTTCATGGAGGCCTACTCGGATACCATCTGTTTCATCAGTTCGCGCGGCACCCGTTGCGGCAAGAGCGAGGTGCAGGCCTCCTACGCCAGGAACTACCCGGATCAGGCGGCCATGGGAGACCTGAACTTCGTGATCCATGAAGTGATCCCGGCCGGCCCGGACCATGCCTGGTGTACCGGGGAGTGGAAACTGTACCGGACGGCCGATACCCTGGGCGGCGGGTTCTCCCTGCTCTGGACCTTGGAAACACAAGGCTGGCGGATCACACGCGACCATACCTATTGAAGGGCGGGATATCTTGGGCGCTTCGGATATCTGCGGATTGGCCCATCCCTTGACCATACTCCTGATCGTCATCACGTGCCTGGTGTCCTTGGCCGCGTTCAAGGATGAGCGACTGTTCGCACGATTGCTCTTCGATCCCTACCTGGTGCGGCATGGTCAGTGGTTCCGTTTTCTGAGCCATGCCTTGGTGCATACGGATATGCCGCACCTGGTCGTGAACATGTTCGTCCTGTACATGTTCGGGCGCAACGTGGAGCTGCTCTATGGCCTGGTGCTCGGCCAGTTGTCCGGTGCCGTGTTCCTGTTGCTGTACCTCGGTGGTGCCGTGATCTCCTCCGTTCCGGCATTTGTCAAGCATGGTGCTGCTCCCGGCTACCGGGCAGTGGGTGCCAGTGGCGCCGTGTCGGCGGTGCTCTTCGCGCAGATCCTGTTGATGCCGACAGCGCCCGTGCGCTTCCTCTTCATTCCGTTTGATGTGCCATCCTTCGTCTTCGGCGGTCTGTATCTGTTCTATTCGTGGTACATGGATCGGCGGGGAGGGGACAATGTGGCCCATGATGCGCACCTCCATGGTGCCTTGTTCGGCATTGCGTTCACCGCAGTTCTGGAACCACGCGCCCTTTTCGAGTTCGGGAGTTTTGAACGCTATTGGACACCATGAGGAATGACCGGATGGCCCTGTTCCTGGACCGCGATGGTGTGTTGAACCGTGAGCGCGGTGAACACACCTGGCGCTTACCGGATTTTGAGGTACTGCCCGAAGTGCCGGCAGCGTTGCGCCTGGCGCAGGATGCAGGTTACCTCCTGGTGGTGATCACCAACCAGAGCGGGATCGGCCTGGGGCTCTATGGTCACGCCGAAGTGGCGCAGCTCCATGGCTACCTTCACGACATGCTGGGCAACGCCGGAGTACAATTGACCGCGGTCTATTACTGTCCGCATCATCCCAACAAGGGACGATGCCTGTGCCGGAAGCCTGGTGGTCTGTTGTTGGAGAAGGCCATCGCGCGGTATGGGATACGACCTGAAGGTTCCCTGATGATCGGTGATCGCGAGCGGGATACGGATGCTGCCGGGTCGGTGGGGGTGAAGGGAGTGCGGATCGAGCCCAACAGCTCCATCCTTCCTGTGGTGAAAGATCTACTTCAAGTTCCATGAGCATGCTTGTGAACATCAACGGGACATTGGTCCCTGCAGAAGGCCCTGTGATCGGTCTGGACAATCGGGCCTTCCATTTTGGCGACGGCCTTTTCGAAAGCCTTCGCATCGTCAACGGTCGGCCCTGCTTCGTGGATCCGCATTGGGCACGTTTGACCACCGGGGCTGCGCTCTTGCGCATCGCGCTTCCATCCTCGGTGGACCGGGTCGGCTTCGAGCGGCTGATCCTTGAACTTGTCGAACGGACCGGTATCCGGAACGGTCGCTGTCGATTCACACTCTACCGTTCCGGTGGAGGGCAGTATCGTCCGAAGACCAATGCAGGAAGCTACACCATCGAACTCGCTCCATTGGACGAGCCGCATCATACGCTCAATGACCAGGGCCTGATGGTGGATCTCTGGCCCGAGATGCGCAAACCGATCAATGAGCTCTCCCGACACAAAACGCTCAATTGCCAGTATTACATCATGGCGGCATTGTGGGGTCAGGAACGCGGACTGGATGATGCCCTCTTGCAGAACGAACGGGGCAACATCATCGAGAGCAGCAGTGGCAATCTGTTCATCGTCAGCAACGGGGTGCTCTATACACCATCACTCTCCGATGGTTGTCTTGGCGGGGTGATGCGTGCGCAGATCATCAACCTTGCCTTGGCGAACGGAGTGAAGGTCTACGAGTGCTCGTTGAATCCGCAGAACCTGCTGGCCGCCGATGAACTGTTCTTCACCAATGCGGTGCGCGGCATCCAATGGGTGGGGACGTATCGCACCAAGCGCTACACACATCGGCAGTCCTCCATGCTCATGGATCTCCTGGTGGCCGCCACGCTCAGTTGAGCGCCGGGTCCTCCGGGAAGTTGGCGAGTGGGGCATACGCCTTGCCCATGCCGCGCAGCGTGTCGGCCCACAGGTCGTCGATCTTCGTGTTCATGATGCGGCGCTTGTCCGCATGGGTGATCAGCCAGGAGCGCTGCTCAAGTTCCTTCTCCAACTGACCCAGCTCCCATCCTGAGTAGCCTACGAAGAAGCGCACATGTTTCGCCAGTTTCGGATCGGTGCTCAGGATGGACCGCAGCTGATCATAGTCACCGCCCATGAATACTCCGTCGACCACTTCCTTGCTGCCCGGAACATGAGGGCCAAGCGTATGGAGGTAGTAGAGCTCACCGCTTTGTACAGGTCCACCGATGCTCACACGCGAGGCCACGGGAGGCATGTTCTCCATCAGGTCGTTCACATCCAGTTCCATGTGCCTGTTGAGCACGAAACCGAAGGACCCCTCTTCATTGTGTTCACACAGCAGCACCACTGTTCGGCGGAAGTACGGGTCGGGTAGGTACGGACCGCTCACGAGCAGTCGACCGGCTGCAGGTGCCAGCTTGTTGTCCGGATCGAGATCAAGGATATTGCCGCTCATGGTACATACGCACAGTGGAACACCGTTGCCACGGTGCAAGATCGCTCAAATGTGCGGCATGTGATGATGTGTGATGGGATAACTTCGTTGCTCAAAGACCAGAGGTTCCATGAGCGATCCACGCCACGTACATCATCGAAAGGAATACACACAGGGAGAGTTGACAGAGAGCCAGGCGGGAGATGATCCCATCGCCCTGTTCGGCGCTTGGTTGGAGGATGCGGAACATGCCGGACTGCCCGAACCGCACGCCATGAATCTCTCCACCTTGGGAGCATACACCATCAGTTCACGCATCGTATTGCTGCGTTCGTTCGACATCAATGGCTTCGTGTTCTACTCGAACCACAATAGCCGGAAGGCGATGGACATCGAGCGGGATCCACGCGCGGCGCTGGTCTTCTTCTGGCCAGGATTGGAACGCCAGGTACGCGTGGAAGGACGAGTGGAAATGGTGAGCGACGCCGAGTCCGATGCCTACTTCGCATCACGGCCACTGGAGAGTCGCATCGGTGCATGGAGCAGCGACCAAAGTCGTGTTGTGGAGAACAGGGAACAGTTGGAACAGCGATTCGAACGATGGAAGGAACGCTTCGCTGATGGAGTGGTGCCGCGGCCCTTGCATTGGGGGGGCTACCGTGTACGTCCGGTGCGCATTGAATTTTGGCAGGGGCGTGCCAGTCGTCTTCATGATCGGCTGGTCTTTGAACACATGAACGACGGGACATGGTTGCGCATGCGGCTTCAACCATGATCTGACCAAAGGTCCTGAATGCAGAAGACCCCCCGGAAACCGGGGGGTCTTTGCTTCTGTAGGGATCGGATCCTTACTTCTTCTTGGCAGCGGCTTTCTTCGGAGCGGCCTTCTTTGCAGTGGCCTTCTTCGGAGCAGCAGCCTTCTTCGGTGCGGCCTTCTTGGCAGCAGCCTTCTTGGGGGCAGCCTTCTTAGCCGTAGCCTTTTTGGGAGCAGCCTTCTTGGCGGCAGCCTTCTTCGGCGCAGCTTTCTTGGCGGTCGCCTTCTTGGCAGCGGCTACGCGCTTTGCCGGACGGGCTTTACCAGTGCTACCTGCAGTACGCTTTCCTTTCTTCGTTTTCATATCACCTTTTCCCATTGTCTGGAGTGTTAAGGGTTTGGTCAAAAGTATCTGGGTGGTGATACGCGGACGACGTTGCGCATGTTTCAATTGTCAACCGGTCCGTGTCAATAACCATGGCACATTCTCCTCATGCTTCACCAACACATCACGTGTGATGTGCAACGCATGAAGTGTTGATGCAGTGATGTAGCGATGCTCTGAAAGCCTTGCTGCGCGAGGTGTGCAGAGTGTCGCGCGAGTTGACGATGTGATGTGTCGACGATCATGCAGAGTGATCTCAGCGGAGTGTTGCATGCCATGCGCACAAGCTGTTGATCACATGACGCGACGTGTTCATTACGAACGATCATTGGCGCGGAAGCGTGCCTCAAGATGCGCTGCACTGTGCACCACCTTGCGCGCCCACTCCAACTTCAATGCGTTGCGATCGTCGTCCGACAACTGCCATTGCACCGCGCTCGCGCGCAGACGTTCCATCACGGTGTACAGCACGATCGCTGCCGATACCGAGATGTTGTAGCTCTCCGTGAATCCGTACATCGGTATGCGCAGATGCATATCTGCGTGTTCCATGAGGACGTCGCTCGCCCCGGTGAGTTCCGTTCCGAAGCAGAAGGCCATGGGGCGTTCGAGGTCGATATTGCCGGGCGTCACATCCGCTGCGCGCGGTGAGGTCACCACGATCTGGTATCCCTGTTGTTTGAGCTGCTGCATGCATCTCAGGGTGTTGTCATCGCCCTCACGGTGCCGGTGCATGTTCACCCATTTTGATGACCCCAGGGTGACGTCGGGATTGACCGTGTACTTGTTCCGGTTCTCGATGATGTGCATGTCCTGTATGCCGAGCAGGTCGGCCGTCCGAACCACGGCACTCGCGTTGTGCGCCTGGTAAATGTCCTCCAACACCACGGTGATGTGTCGTGTGCGCAGGGGGGCAAGGCGGTCGAAGAGTGCGCGCTTGTTATCGGAGATGAACTCGCTGAGCTGTTCGTACAGTCGTTCGTCGGTCATGGTGTGTGGTCGATGGCAGGGGGACAAAGAAAAAGTCCCCTGCGGTTGCAGGGGACTTTTCAGCAGTTGCGGGAAGGATCACTTCACCTTGCTCTGCAGGTCGGCGCCAGCCTTGAACTTCACGACCTTCTTGGCAGCGATCTTGATCTCTTTGCCGGTCTGTGGGTTACGGCCTTTGCGGGCAGCACGCTTGGTGATGGAGAAGGTGCCGAAGCCGACGAGGGCAACGCGCTCGCCTTTCTTCAGTGCCTTGGTGGTGCTGGTCACGAAAGCGTCCAGTGCACGCTTCGCATCAGCCTTGGAGATCTTCGCATCAGCGGCGATCGCCTCGATCAGTTCAGCCTTGTTCAAGCCCATGGTTGTAAGTGTTTGAGTTGGTTTGTGTTTGTTGAACTCACGGGCAAATGTATCTGCGTTTCCGCGTCTGTCAAGGGTTTCCGGCGGGATGCACGGAGAATGTTGAAAAATCTGGTGCTTTGTTGATAAGTGCGGCTGTATCCCGCCCCCATCAAGGGTTTCCGAAGATGCGTCAAAGTGCATCTGTAGGCGTTGGCCCAACAGCTCTGGCGAGCCTCACGGGTCACTCCACGACCACCCGTATGCCATCCCGTTGCTGCAGACCGCGGATGAGGTCGGCGGCCAGCATGCGCTTGCGTCCTTCGGGTTGCACGTCCAGCAACTCCAGCCAATGATCGGAGCAGGCGAGCAGCAATCGGTCGCCAACGATGCGGATCGCGCCGGTCACACCGCCGGAAGCTTCCTCTGTATGTCGGGTCCGGAAGACCTTCATCTTGATCGGCGGTTTTCCGGCTTGTTGCCACATGCACCACGCGGCCGGATAAGGACTGAGCCCACGCACCAGGTCATGCAACCTTCGCGCCGACGTATCGGGGTCCATCATACCTGTCAAGGACGTCAACTTAGGTGCCTCTCGCAGTTCACCGTTGCTCTCCTGGGGATGCGCCGTCAGTGTTCCTTCAAAGAGACCGGTCAGGGTGCGGACCATGAGTGTGGCGCCGACGGTCATCATCCGATCATGCAGTTCACCCGCCGTTTCATCCGGACCGATGGCCATGCGTTCCTGTAGGAGGAGGTCTCCGGTATCGATGACCTGCTGGATGCGGAAGGTGGTTACGCCGGAAACGCTTTCGCCATTGATGATGGCCCAGTTGATCGGTGCGGCGCCGCGGTACTGCGGCAATAAGGATGCATGCAGGTTGATGGTTCCGAGTGCCGGTCGGTCCCACACCGCTTCTGGCAGCATGCGGAAGGCCACCACCACCTGTACGGTCGCATCGAACGCCGCCAGTTCAGCAAGGAACTCAGGGGCCTTCAAGCGTTCCGGTTGCAGCACCGGAAGACCGAGCTCCAGTGCACGCAGTTTTACAGCGGACATGCGCATGGTCAATCCCCGCCCGGCCGGACGATCCGGCGCAGTGACCACGGCCACCACGTTCATCCCTGCCGAGACCAGTGCGTTCAAGGTGCCCACTGCGAACTCAGGTGTTCCCAGGAATATGATGCGTTGCTCGGGATGGATCTTGGTCATGCTGTTCATGAACTACAACTGAGGAGCGTAGCGGCTGCTTGTTCGCGCCGTGAAAGTTCGGCGATCTCCCGCAGGTCCGTGCCCATCGCGTCGACTGAAGGCTCAGAGCGCGCCCTCTTCATCGAGTTTCCAGCGCAAGGCTTCGACATCAGGTTCAAGCACATGGGTCGGCCCGGTCGGAGCGGAGAGCGGGACACCCTGACCATAGTTGCGGATGTTCGTCGATCGGCAGTTGTCACACTGTCCGCAATCCTTTTCCAGGCCTTCACCGAAATACGCGAGGAGCATCCGCGATCGGCATTCGCTTCCATGAACGAACCGGAGCATGGCATCACAGCGCAACTGGGCACGCTCCTGTCGCAGTTTGAGCGAGGCCGGGTCCAACTGCAGGCGCTGGGCATCCGCGCGGGGCTGAAGCAAGGTCAATGACGGAAGGTCGTTCCGCTGCCGGTAGGCGATGATGCCGAGTTTGTTCAGACGTTCCAGTCCAGCGATGACCTTCGCGGTCGTAATGCCCATCACACGGGCCATTCGGGTTTCATCAATGATGGATGCCTCCTCAAAGAGCCCGCCGTGCAGTCGGAGAAGGGTTTCCAGCAGTGGGCCGTCGCGCGCGTCACGGACGCGGGTGTCATAGACCACCTTCGCATGGGCGGTAATGAACACGCGCGAAGGGGAATGAACACCATCGGAAAGTGCGATGCGCCCATCAAGCTCCAGTACCTTCATGGCGTTTGCCACCACACTGGGTGCAAGGGCGGTGCGCTGTGCAAGCGTCGAGATCTGGAGCGGGTAGCTTTCCATGAACCCGGAACCCAGGGCAATGCCGTGTTCATCGGCAAAGGCCTGGTATACTGTGCGCACATGGGCCAAGGGTGGAAAGGAGGCGATCACCTTTTCCAGGGCGCGCTCGTCATCGCCGGGTGCGGTCAGCAGGAAGGCATGGGAGGTCCTACCGTCCCTACCCGCGCGCCCAGCTTCCTGATAGTAGCTCTCCAGGTCCGGTGGCAGTTCCATGTGCACCACGCTGCGTACATCGGCCTTGTCTATCCCCATGCCAAAGGCGTTCGTCGCGACCACACAACGCAGTTCGTTGGAGGTCCAGGACTGCTGGATGCGGTCGCGGGTGGCATGGTCCAGGCCGGCATGGTAGGCCTGGGCGGAATGCCCATGATGGTTAAGGAACTGTGCGAGCCGCACGGTCTGTCGGCGATCCCGGACATAGACGATGGAACTTCCGGGCACATGTTGCATGATGCGCAGCAGGCGTCCGGTGCGGTCCTCGCCTCTGCTTATCCATAGCACGAGCTCGGGACGATGAAAGGAACCGCGCACCACGCTCTCTTGTGCGAAGTCCAACTGGTGCATGATATCCGTGGCCACCTCTGCGGTCGCGGAAGCGGTCAGTGCCAGCACGGGAACCCGGGGCAGCAGGGCGCGCACCTCACGGATGCGTTGATAGGCCGGCCGGAAGTCATAGCCCCATTGGGAGATGCAATGTGCCTCATCCACGGCAAGGAGCCCGATGGGCATGCGGGTGACCCGGGCCAGGAACAGTTCGGATGCCAGCCGCTCCGGCGATACATAGAGGAAGGACAGTTTGCCAAGCGCCGCACTTTCCAGGGTGTTGTCGATCTCGGCGTGGCTCATGCCCGAGGTGAGCGCCCGTGCGGAGATGCCCATGGAACGGAGGCGCTGCACCTGGTCCTTCATCAGGGCGATGAGCGGTGACACCACCAGGCACATGCGCCCCATGGCCAGTGCGGGAACTTGGAAACAGAGGCTTTTGCCGCCGCCCGTGGGCAGCAGGGCAAGGGTATCCTTTCCCGCCAGCGCCTGCCGGATGATCTGCTCCTGCATGGGACGGAACTCCCGGAATCCCCAGTGCCGCAGCAGCACTGCGTGGATGTCCTCTCGTTCGCCGCCGGTCTCGTCGCTCATGTGGGATCAGGCATACTGTGGGTGTGAGCGCTACCTTGCCCGCGGAACCGCTCCGCGTGATCGGTTACCTTTGTTCTACTATAAGCAAGCATTCGCGCAATGATCACAACCGGGCAAAAGATAGCCATCCAACGTACTGAGCGCTCACGATTGGCTTCCACGGATCTTCAGGACATCAAGTTCGGCAGGGTGTTCAGTGATCATATGTTCGTCATGGACTATGCGGATGGCGCTTGGAAGGAGCCTGTCATCATGCCCTTTGCTGATCTTCACATGAGCCCGGCTTCATTGGTTCTTCATTACAGCCAGACCATATTTGAGGGCCTCAAAGCGTACCGGTCCGAGGATGGTTCGATCGGCATCTTCCGGCCCAAGGACAACATTGCCCGTATGAACCGCAGCGCTCTGCGCATGTGCATGCCACAGATCCCCGAGGAGTTGTTCCTGGAGGCCCTCACTACGCTGGTGGGTGAGGACCGCAACTGGATCCCCGAGGGTGATGGCGCTGCCCTCTACATCCGGCCCTTCATGTTCGCCAGTGATGAGTACATCGGTGTCAAACCCAGCGATGGCTACCGGTTCATCATCTTCACCTGTCCTGTGCGCGGCTATTACTCCGAGCCGGTGCGCGTGAAGATCGAGACCACCTACAGTCGTGCCTTCCCGGGAGGTACCGGTGAGGCGAAGTGCGGCGGCAACTACGCGGGCGGATTGTATCCGGCCAAGATGGGACAGGACGCCGGTTTCCACCAGCTGATCTGGACCGATGGCCTGACGCATCAGTACATCGAGGAAAGCGGGACCATGAACGTGTTCTTCAACATAGATGGCACCCTGGTGACACCTGCCTTGGACGGAACCATCCTGCGTGGTGTCACCCGAGACAGCATCATCCGCATCGCCAAGGATGAAGGTTTCCGGGTCGAGGAGCGTCGCGTGTCCGTGGAGGAGGTCGTGACGGCCGCCCGGGAGAAACGGTTGGTCTCTGCCTTCGGTGCCGGCACTGCCGCCACCATCGCACACATCGCATCCATTGCGCATGGTGATGAGGTCTTTGAACTTCCAGCGGTCGGTGAGCGCAAGCTCGCAGAGCGCATCGGCAGTGTGCTGGATGGCATCCGCCGCGGACACCTCACCGACAAGTACGGTTGGGTGGTGCGTGTGTGATCTACGCCGTTGGTCACCGCAATGGAATGGGGCCCTTGACCGGGCCCCATTTCATTTCATCCGTAGTCCGTTACAACTATCGGGGATCACCACCAGGCCTGGGATGGATAGGAACAGGACGTAGTACGGCCAGCCCAGGAAAACGATCCCTACAGTGATGCTGGCCAACAGGCTGAGGCCGAAGAGCAGGCCGGTGAGGTGAAGACCGATGAAGGCCCAATGTTTGGTGTCCATGTCCGGTCGGGCACTGGGCGAAGTGCTCTGAGGCCCACCGCCGGTGACCGGTCGCAAGCGTGGTTCGAGGAGCAGCAACAAGGCATCGTGCCGTTCGCGTTGGGCGGGGTCCATCAGAACTGTGTAAGCCTGGTGGACGGCATGGAAAATGGTGGCCGAGTCGGGGGAGGATGCGCGGTCGGGATGGCATTGTTTCACCAGGTCGCGATAGGCCCGTTTGATCTCGCTGTCAGTCGCGTGGCGCGAAACGCCCAGTACCTTGTAGTGATCGTACTGTGTGGCCATGCTGCTTCCGTTCTTGAGGTGGGAGCGTCCGTTCCTCGAATGGTCAGTGTGCGATCTGGTGACTTAGCGCATCTTAAGGTAGAAATTCCAGGGCACATGTCGTACACGAGGTGCTTTCTGATACTGATGACGTGGGTTGCTGCGGGTTTGTTGCATGCCCAGGTCGGGGTCCTGAACGGGCGTGTGCTGGACACCGTGACCGAGCTACCCGTGCAGGGCGCGCACATCACGACATCTGTTTCCGGTGGAGCGATCACGGATGCCAAAGGTGCGTTCACGATCACCATCGGGCACGGCAGGTCCGACTCCCTGTTCATCAGTCACCTTTCCTATGAGCCCCTGGCCCGGCCGATCGCGGCATTGGTGCGCGGTGGTGGAGGGAGCATCATCATCAAGCTGCAGCCCAGGACCTACAGTATTCCCGAGGTGCAGGTCACGCAGGCCAGGGCGGAAGTGGTGTATCGTCATGCCACCCTCAACGTGGGCAACTACGTGGTGAACAATGAAGGCGTCTGGGTCCTGGTCTATGATCGGCCTCAGTTGTGGCATCCGGAACATGAGGCCGGCATGCGCGAACTGAAGCGCGCACGACTTCATCTGCTCGACACCCTGTTCAATGAGCGGACCTCCCTGGACATGCCGGAGCAC